>JAIXUT010000019.1 GCA_027483385.1 Alphaproteobacteria bacterium | reverse complement strand
GCATTTTCTGCCGATGGTTCGGTTACGCTGGATTTTTACGGAGAGAAATCCCCCTGGTTCTGTTCTAACTGCATGGTAATAGAATATGGGGAATAATCTAGTCTATCACGTTTCTTAGTTTTCTAAATTTTAATGGGAAAGACCAACGTATCGTTTCAGCTAACCCCCGTAGCCTTAGCTTATCCTCAATCCATTTATCAGCCACAGTCCATGTCTTTACGAAGCAGGCTCTTTTTGGATTGTCATCCAGTATGATCAAGTACAATCACTACTTACAAATCTCATAGCCAACGGAATTTTTGCCCTAGTGTCACACATTGTTGAATTAGTATAACTTCAAGAGAATACGTCATTGATTAACGCTGCAATTGAAGAGATACTTCGATTTGACACCTATGTCCCATTTACTTTCCGTATTACAACTAAGCCTATATGGGTGGGTCAGTACCATATTCCGGCTGGGCAACTGCTGGCTTTAGGGTTATCAGCCGCAAACCACGACGAAAACATTTTTTCAGAGCCACAAAAGTATGACATTAGTCGAGCTGAAAACCGACATATTTCGTGTGCGTATGGTCCACATTTTTGTTTGGGGGCTATTTTGGCCCTTCTAGAGTAAGCATAGCTATACAATCGCTGATTCAGCGATTGTATAATCTACAGCTTCACCCGACCAAAGACTATGCTATTCGTAGCGAGAGCATTATGTTCAAAGGCTTTCATAGATTACCTGTCCTATTGAATTAAGGAGCCTATTGGGCTGATTGACGCATCGTATTGGAAAGCAACTTTTTTAGGCAGGAACTTTATTCTTCTTTTCCCGTTGCCAGAAGCGATGCTGGGAAATAGCTTCTATAAAATCATGGGCCAATGCTTCGCTTGTTTCATTGATTAACACTCCTTCAAGTACCTGAGACGTTTGGTGAGGATTCTCAGGAATCTTACTGCCAAAATAGGTAGCCCTCAACACTGGAAGCGCCGACGCGTCTGCCGCAATGGCTTTACAATGTTTAAAGGCTTCATTTAGAAAATGAATAGCATCAGCTTCCGCTTCCAAGTTGACAACACTGTTGGTGCCACCCGGGACATACACAGCATCATAAAGTACCGAAGCGCTTGTCAAGAAACTTTTATCGACTTTGATTTCTTTATTATTTTTTGAGATGATATAGCCCAGTTTCGGGGCAATTACCTCCACTACCGCTCCCTGAGCCAATAAGGCGTCCTTCATGATTTTGAGGGCTTTTTCATCTACTCCTTCCGCGGCTAAAATAGCTACTTTACGGGTGAGGATAGAATTGTTTAGGGTGGAGACCATACTTAACGCCTGAGATTTTTCCAACGTAGATTTAACAATCATGGGTTGATAACTATCGACATCTGCATCGGCTGGGTAGCTATGATTTAACGGACTTTCCAAGTCTGAAGGAATTGATAAGCCTAAATTGTAAGCTATTTTAGCGGCTAGGCCCTTATCTACATACGAAAGCATTTTAAGCATTCTCTCCCGAATTGCTTCCGTTTCCACTTTCCCTAATTCGAAGCTAAGGGCATTTACAATGTGATTTTGTTCGTGCTCTGACTGACTATTAAAAAAAAGCGTTGCTTGACTGAAGTGGTCAAAGAAGCTTGGACTGCGCTCTCGAACCTTATGGGCCTCAATTCGCTCATTATAGCTATTAAACCCTCCTTGACTCATTTTGGATTGAAAAGGACACCCCCCGCCAAGTGTATTTGGCTCATAACTGATTTTACCCTGATTGATGGTTTGTCGCATATGCCCATCTCGCTGGTTATTATGCACTGGAGCTAATGAACGATTGATAGGAATTTCATGAAAATTAGGGCTTCCTAAGCGGGAAAGTTGAGTATCTGTATATGAAAATAACCGTCCCTGCAATAATGGGTCATTGGTAAAATCAATGCCTGGTACGATGTGTCCAGGATGAAATGCTACCTGCTCGGTTTCGGCAAAAAAGTTATTTGGATTCCGATTTAAAACCAATTTACCGATTCGTTGGACGGGCACCAGTTCTTCTGGTATAAGTTTGGTTGGGTCCAATAAATCAAATTCAAATGAATGTTCTTCTTCTTCAGATACAATCTGAATTCCCAATTCCCATTCAGGAAAGTTGCCGCTGTCGATGGCTTCCCACAAATCGCGACGATGAAAATCGGGGTCTTTACCCGAAATTTTCTGCGCTTCATCCCAACAGACCGAATGAACGCCCAAGAGGGGCTTCCAGTGAAATTTGACAAAATGAGATTCTCCAGCCGCGTTAATAAAACGAAAGGTATGTACTCCAAATCCTTCCATCATACGTAGACTACGGGGGATGGCGCGGTCGCTCATCACCCACATAATCATGTGCATACTTTCGGGCATTAATGAGATAAAATCCCAAAAAGTATCATGTGCCGAAGCTGCTTGAGGCATTTCATGATGCGGCTCAGGTTTTACTGCGTGAACCAAATCTGGGAATTTTATGGCGTCCTGAATAAAAAAAACAGGCATATTATTACCAACCAAGTCATAAATTCCTTCTTCAGTATAAAACTTGACAGCAAAGCCTCTAACGTCTCTGGCCAAGTCAGTAGACCCACGTGAACCCGCTACGGTTGAAAATCGCACAAATACGGGCGTTTTTATTTCAGAATCCTGTAAAAAAGCGGCTTTAGTGTACTTTTCCATTGATTCATAGACCTG
This sequence comes from Alphaproteobacteria bacterium, assembly GCA_027483385.1. Classification (GTDB taxonomy): domain Bacteria; phylum Pseudomonadota; class Alphaproteobacteria; order UBA2136; family UBA6156; genus JADCGN01. The sequence goes on along the minus strand of JAIXUT010000019.1, from coordinate 12 downwards.
AAAATAGCCATG
>JAIXUT010000002.1 GCA_027483385.1 Alphaproteobacteria bacterium | reverse complement strand
GTATAAGGATTTTGAACAAAAAAATCTGATATTAATACAAAAAATAAAATGAAACGAACCCAATTCATTTTTGCCGCCTGTTTGTTGATGGTCTTCGCAGGAAAAGAAACCATGAGCCAAAAGCCGAAAACCATTCAGGTGCCCATTGCTGAAATTCAGGACAAAATCAGGGGAGGATTGCTGGGCCAAATGCTGGGTAACCTAAACGGAATTCCCTACGAATTTAAGTATATTCAGGAACCAGGTACGCTCAAAAACTACGTACCTGCGCTGCCCAACGGTGCTTTTACCGACGATGACACCGATTTTGAATGGGTGTATATTTATACCATGCAAAAAAAACGAAGTGTGTTTCTGCCCTACGATGACGTGTATGCGCTTTGGAAAGAACGAATCAACAGAAATATTTGGTGCTCCAACCGCTACGCCCGACACTTAATGGACATCGAAGTAAAACCTCCAATGACGGGCTTTATTTCATTTAATCCCTGGGCAGAATTCAATGTATCAGGGCAATTTCTGTGCGAAACGTATGGGCTGCTGGCACCGGCCATGCCCCAAACGGCGGCAAAAATCGGTTTACATTACACAAAAGTAGCGATTGACCACGAACCCGCTCAAACCACGCAGTTGTTTACGTCCATGATTGCGACGGCTTTTACGGAAAAAGACATCAATAAAATACTGGCTGCGGGTATCGCCTCCATTGACCCCAAAAGCAATACCCTCAAAATCATCAATGAGGTAAAGCAGTGGCACCGCCAAAATCCAACCGATTGGCAGGCTACCCGTCGGTTACTGAAAGAAAAATACACGCAGGAAAACAGCCGTACCCGTGACAGAAACGGAACCGAGCTCAATACGGGAGCCATTATTATTGCGCTGCTGTATGGCGAAGGTGATTTTGCCGAAACGCTGAAATTGTCGTTTAATCTGGGATGGGATGCCGATTGCAACGCTGCTACGCTCGGGACCATTTTAGGGGCCAAAGACGGATACCGAAAAATGATGAGCGAAGGCTGGATGATTGTGGATCGGTACAAAAACACATCGCGCGATAATATGCCCATGGACGAAACAATCACAAGTTTTGCTGATCGTCTGATTGATCTTTTTGAAATGGTTAATGAATCGAACGGAGGGAAGAAAATAATCGCCAACCAAGTGCCGGTGTATGAAATCCCTGCCGAAAATCCTGCGTCGGTACTTTCATTGGCTTCGTTGGATAATCAAAAAACCACCCTGCAAAAAGACTATACCAAAGACATTACCGAGCATCTCCTCAAAGGCTCTAAAGAACAGAAAGCACAGGCAGCGTACATGGCAGTGTGTCTTGATATGGACAAAACACTTAGCCAAAAATATCCCAAAGATTGGGAAGAAGCCCGCTTTGAATTAAGTGGGTATTGGAGAGTAATGAACAACATTTTCTTCGGCGACTTTATCAGTTTGGGAAAATTGAGAGACAAATTTGTCAGTGCCGGATTCAAAAAACCTTCTAAACAATACACTGACCAGGAACTCTACGGAAACGTAGTGGTTTGGAAAGACCCGAAAGGGCTGTACCCCAACTAATTGTAACCCCTTTAAACCCTATTTTTATGAATTCCAACTCTGTTTCAGCGTTGGCAGGGAGAGTGTTGAAAAATTTTATCCTTTTTTCACTCTGCTTAGCCATCTGGGGGCCCGTTTTTGCCCGAAAAATACCTGCTCCCAAACAAACCGTCTCGGGAAAAGTGATTGACGGCAGTACCGGAGAGGCCTTGCCGGGGGTCAATGTACTGGTGGAAGGCACTACCCTCGGAACCGCCACTAATGCCGAAGGAAAGTATACTATTGAGGTTGCCAATGTAAATGCAGTGCTCGTATTTTCGTACGTGGGGTACACATTGCAAAAAATTTCAGTTGCCGGAAAATCCGTCATCGACGTTAAAATGGAAGCGGATTTGCGCAAATTGGAAGAAGTGGTCGTTGTGGGCTACGGTTCTCAGAAAAAAGGAGACATTACGGGAGCGATTTCGTCCATTTCCTCCAAAGCCTTAAAAGAAGTCCCCGTGACCAATGCCCCCCAGATGCTTCAGGGACGGGCCGCCGGGGTATATGTACTTAATTCGGGCAACAAGCCGGGCGCGGGCGTATCAGTACAAATTCGCGGTCGCCGCTCGTTCAGCGCCGGAAATGACCCGCTGTACGTCGTCGACGGTATCCCCATCAGCGGCGGTTTCAATGACATCAATCCAGGCGATATTGAAGCCATGGAGATTCTGAAAGATGCCTCCGCCACCGCCATTTATGGCTCACGCGGTGCCAATGGGGTCATTATCATTTCGACCAAAAGAGGAAAAGCAGGCAAACCGGTCGTCAGTTACAATACATACTTCGGGGCTTCACGGATTTTAAAATACGCCGATCTGATGAACGGGCAGCAGTTTGCCGAATTCAAGCGCGAATCAAGAAGAGCAGTAATCAGCACAGCCACGGGCCGCCCTTTGTACGATGATGCCGACCCGCAGGCCGATTCAAAACTTTTTGAAGCCGTTGAATTAGAGTCTATTACTCAAGGACGTTCTACTGATTGGCAACAATTGATGGTCAAAAACGGCAATGTACAAAACCATGAATTAGGCGTGTCGGGCGGCTCTGAAAATACCAAATTCAACATTTCTGCCGGCTACTTTAAAGACATCGGAATTATTCCCGGTCAGGACTTTACCCGCTATACCACGCGTATCAACGTGGATCAAAACATCGGTCAGCGAATCAAAGCAGGTATAACCTCACTGGGCTCATACAGCGAACGAAACGGCGAAGATGTGAATCCCTACGGACAGGGGGCTGATTTCGGTGCATTGACCGAAAATCCTCTGGGCAAAGCCTACGATGAAAAAGGCGAGCTGATTTTCCTCCCAACGAGTGATGGGCTGCGCAGCAATCCATTGTCTGAGTTGGTTCCCGGAGCAGTGATTAACAAACGCAAAACGTTTCGTCTGTTGAGCAACCTGTTTGCCGAAGCTGAAATCATTGAGGGCTTGCGGTTCAGAATGAATTTTGCCACCGATCTTACCTACAACAAAAAGGGTGATTTCAGGGGACGATACACCAACGTACGTCGCTTAGGTGACCCTTCTGCTGCCTCAAGCGACGATTTTTCGCTGGCCTATACATGGGAAAACATCCTTACCTACAAAAAGAGAATCGGAGAAAAAAATAGTATTGATTTTACAGGATTATACAGCGTACAGACGCGTCAATTTGAAGGCTCAACGACCAGTGTGGCGGGTTTGCCGGTGGAGGATTTTGAATACTACAATTTGGGAGGTGCTTCCATCATCAACAGTGTTGGCAGTAGCTACGAAAAATGGTCGATCCTCTCCTACATGGCTCGTATCAACTACGCCTACGACAACCGTTTCTTGTTCACGCTCACCGGCCGGGCCGACGGGTCCTCTAAGTTTGCCGAAGGAAAAAAATGGGGATATTTTCCCTCAGCAGCTCTGGCTTGGAATGTGATCAATGAGTCATTTATGAGCGGTAATCAGCTATTTTCTAACCTAAAAGCAAGGGTTAGCTACGGTTCTACGGGGAATGAAGGCATTTTACCCTACCAAACCAACGGTTTATTGGCCCGAACTCAGTATGATTTTGACGGCAGTGCTGCTTTTGGTTATCGCCCTTCAAGCATCCGCAACAGCGATTTACGTTGGGAAACCACTTCTACCTTCAACTTGGGCGTTGACTTTGGATTGTGGAACAACCGAATTACGGGCGCAATCGAAGTCTATCAGTCCAAAACCTCTGATTTGTTATTGCCCAAGTTATTGCCCATCACCAGCGGTTTTGCTTCCATCATTTCCAACATTGGCTCAAAACAAAACCGGGGCATTGAGTTTTCAATTTCAACCCTCAACATTGCCGCCAAAAACGCTGGTGATTTTGAATGGAGTACCGATTTGAACTTGTTCAGAAACCAAGAGAAAATTTTGGAACTCTCGCAGGGAAAAGTGGATGATATCGGCAATCTCCGCTTTATCGGTCAGCCAGCCTTGGTGTATTATGACTTTGTCAAAGAAGGAATCTGGCAATTGGGCGAAGAAAGTAAGGCCAAACAGTTTGGCTCCATCGTGGGCGGTATCAAGGTCAAAGATGTCAACGGAAACGGTGTCATCGACCCCGCTGATCGGCAGATTTTAGGCTCGGATGTGCCAAAATTAGTAGGCGGTATGACCCATCGCTTTGAATACAAAGGCTTCGACTTATCCATCCTGACGTTTGCGCGTTTTGGAAGTATGATCCAAAGCCCGTTTCATGGTTCATTCCGCTATTTATCGGGAAGAATCAACCAATACAACGTGGATTATTGGACCAAAAACAACCCGACCAATGCCTACCCACAACCCAACGCCAATAAGGAATCACCGTTGTATGGCTCAACATTGTCTTACATGGACGGGTCATTTACCAAAATAAGAAACATCAATTTTGGGTATATTTTTTCGCAAAAAACGGCTCAAAAGCTTAAAATGCAGTCGCTTCGAGTGTACGTTAGTGTTCAAAACCCATTTGTGTTTTCTCCTTATACGTCCAAATTTAACGGCATTGATCCCGAATTTCCTACCACCAGTACGCCTCCTGTCAGGACATTTTTGGCGGGCCTAAACCTCAAATTTTAACGCGAGAACTCATGAAAAAGAATCTATTCATTTCAATGCTGGGTATCGGCCTTTTTCTCACTTCCTGTTTGAATCAATTGGAAGAAGACGTTCGTACGCAGGTGACCGACAGCTACTTATCGAACTCGGCGGGATTTAACGAAGCGGTCAATGCTTCGTATGCTTCTCTGAAATCCAATTTTTGTGCCTTGGAAGACGTCGGTATTATTCCGGTATTGAACGTTTTCGGAACGGACGTATTCACCAATGGGTTTGACGGAGGGTACAAAATGATGAATTTTTACAATAGCGACCTCAACTCTCGAACACCCATTGTTGAGCGCGTCTGGAATAATCTCTATACCGCTATCAATACCTGTAATGCAGTCATTACCAGAGCGCCACAAGTAACGGGTATCACGGATGCCATCAAAAATACACGCGTGGCCGAAGTGCGGTTTATCCGGGCGGAGTATTATTTTATGCTGGTACAACTCTGGGGACCGGTTCATTTGACCTTGCAAGAAACCACCGGCGTGCAAACAACTGCCACTCGGGCACCCGTCAAAGACATTTACGAGGCCATCATTAAGGATTTGGATTTTGCCGTACAAAACTTGCCCGCTACCACTACTCAATACGGGCGCGTCACCAAACCCGCTGCCGAACATCTATTGGCAAGCGTGTATTTGGCCCGCGCCACGTCTGAAGCCAAACAGTCCGGAGACTATACGAAAGCTGCTGAATTGGCCAAGGGGGTTATCAGTAAATACAATTTTAAATTGTTGGAGGATTTTGGAAAAATCTTTGAACAAGGTGCCAATGAAAAGAATTCAGAGGTGATTTGGGCCATCCAAAACAACAAAGACGTCATTTCCAACGGGCC
>JAIXUT010000008.1 GCA_027483385.1 Alphaproteobacteria bacterium | reverse complement strand
GCTCAGGAACTCAACCATGAGTTAGTCATTATAAAAAAACGATGTTCATCCATAACGGGCATTCGCGCTAAGGGTTTTTACTTTTAAAATCGTCTTACAGAAACTAAATAAAATTTATAATCCGACAAATGCAAACATCTCTAACCCAAAAAAACACTCTTCAACATTTATTGAGTATCCCCGTCATTGTTGCCGCGTTAGGTTATTTCGTGGACATTTATGATCTTTTGCTTTTCGGCATCATGCGTATTCCGAGTCTGCAATCCTTCGGTCTGTCGGAACGGGAAGTTTCGGCCACGGGGGCAAGCATACTAAACTGGCAAATGACGGGCCTATTACTTGGCGGCATCCTGTGGGGCGTGCTGGGCGATAAAAAAGGACGTTTGTCGGTACTGTTCGGCTCTATCCTTACCTATTCCATTGCCAACATTGCCTGCGGCTTTGTGCAATCGCCGGATATGTACAAAATACTGCGTTTTGTAGCGGGCATCGGTTTGGCCGGCGAATTGGGTGCGGGCATCACGTTGGTTTCAGAAATATTGCCTAAACAACTTCGGGCCATCGGGACCTCGTTGGTAGCTGGCGTCGGCCTGTTAGGCGCGGTGGCTGCGTATTTTACGGTCGAGTTTTTTGATTGGCGAACTGCCTATTTCATCGGCGGGGGCATGGGCATCACGCTGTTGCTGCTGAGGCTGGGGGTGTTTGAATCGGGGGCCTTTGAAGCCATCAAATCGCAGAAACGGGTTGAAAAGGGCAACTTTTTTTCGCTGTTTACCAGGCGCGAGCGGTTGATAAGATACCTGAAATGTATCGGCATGGGCCTTCCCACGTGGTTTGTGATCGGCATCCTGGCTACCTTCAGCAATGAATTCGGCAAAGCGTTGAATATCTCTGAGCCAATCCTGCCAGGCCTTTCGATCATGTGGTGCTACATCGGCCTGTCGGCGGGCGATCTGGCAAGCGGTTTTTTAAGTCACGGTCTACGTTCCCGAAAAAAAGCGGTGCTGTATCTGATGTTGTTTACAGCGGTCTTTACGGGGGTATATCTTTACGGAGGAGTTCAAACACCATCAATGCTTTATGGACTTACCGTGCTGCTGGGGTTTGGCATTGGCTATTGGGCCATGTTTGTGACCATCGGAGCTGAGCAATTCGGCACGAACCTTCGGGCCACGGCGGCCACGACCATTCCCAATATGGTACGGGGTACGGTGGTGTTGATGACTACGCTGTTCGGTTATTTCAAAAGCGGGTTCAGCGTAATTGACTCTGGTGCTTTGGTAGGAGCACTTTGTTTTATGATCGGACTTTACTGCACGCTGACCATGGCCGAAACCCACGATAAAGATCTGGACTTTCTGGAAAAATAGTAGATAGGTTAAATGAACGACATTAACCCCTGCCGGGCTTCCGCCAGGGGTTTCTTATTTTGTTGGCCGGTTTCGGGGTTTTTACATGAAAAAAACAATTTATTTGTAGAATAAATCAATAAGTGTCTATTTTTGGGTTGATTCTAAACGCGTCACGGCAATTGATAACTACCCAAAATGATATACAGCTTTGGCAGGCCTTCAAAAAAGGAGATCGTGAAGCGTTTGCGGAGTTATACAATCGGCACATTGAAGATTTACTCAGTTATGGTTACCGGGTTACTTCTGACCGGCAACTTATCAGGGACAGTGTACAGGATCTTTTCCTGCATCTGTGGCGAACCCGCGAAAATCTGGCGGAAACAGATTCCGTGCGTTTTTATTTATACCGTTCATTGCGAAACAGAATTGTTCGTAACAGTGAAAAAAATAATCATGTTGCCATCGACTCCGCCCATCTGTTTGAAAATATCATTGGAGAATTGTCATCTGAAGATGATCTGATTGCAGGAGAGCAATTGACCGAGCGCCATTTACGACTTAAACTGGCGATTCAGCAACTGCCCAAACGTCAACAGGAAATCATTCAGTTGCGTTATTATCATGATTTCAGTTTTGAGGAAATCTCCGAAATGATGCATATCAATCAGCAATCGGTCAGAAATCTGTTGCACAAAGCCATTACCGAACTTCGGCATTATTTTACAACATTATGGTGGTTTCTGTTACCCTTCACGGCATTATTCAAAAAAAATTAAAAAAAATTCAATTAAAAAGGGTACAAAACATAAGTCAGCCGGTTTAGGGGGTAGAATGGCTTGATTATGACAAAATCATACGAAAACTACACCCTCGAAGAATTCATCACAGATGATGATTTTATCCAATGGGCCAAATATCCGACACCCGCTGCTGACGTTTTTTGGCAGAACTATCTAGAAAAATATCCCGAACAGAGTCGGGTGGTTCATCATGCCAGGTCGGCGGTGCAGCAGTTGGCGTTGGTTTCCTGTCAAAAAGCTCCTGTGGAGGAAACTCCGGGTATTTGGATGACCATTGAGGAGAACCTAAATGATACAAGTAAACGTATATATATAGGCGTTAATTCATATTGGCGGTACATAGCTGCGGCTGCCTGTGTGTTGTTTGTGTTGGGCATTGGGTATTGGGTGACGAAAGAATCTTCTCAGCAGACCAACGCAGTGTACCATCAATTGGTGGCCCAAACCCGCCTGCCCCTTAGAGAGGTGGTGAACAACGCCGAAACGAGCCTCAAAGTAAAGATGCCCGACGGCAGTACGGTTATGCTGGAACCCAGCAGCCGAATAAGTTACAACGAGTCATTTTCGGGACCGCTTCGCGAAATTTATTTATCGGGTGAAGCGTTCTTTGATGTCATGAAAAACCCCGAAAAACCGTGTATGGTCTATGCCAACGGGTTGGTAACCAAGGTGCTGGGAACCAGCTTTCTGATTCGGGCCAACGAACGGGAAAAACAGGTGATCGTACAGGTAAAAACTGGGAGGGTTTCAGTATTTGCCGGTAGTGTCGCTCGGAATCAAGACCCTGAAACGAAGGGAATTGTGTTAACGCCTAATCAACGGGTGACATTCGGTAAAGAAGACGAGCGTTTGACGCGTTCATTGGTGGAAAAACCGTCGGTGATTTTGACAACGGAAGAATTGCGGCATCTGTCATTTGAGAATGCACCCGTTAATGACATATTTGCCGCACTTAAAAAAGCCTATGGCGTTGATATTGTTTACGATGAAGAGGTAATGGTCAGGTGCCGCCTAACCACCTCGCTGACCGATGAAACTCTTTTTGAAAAGCTTGATATTATCTGCGAAGGCATTGAGGCTACTTATAAGGTAGTTGATGCTCAGGTGATTATATCAGGAAAGGGCTGTAATTGATTCTTAAAACGCAAACCATCTGAAATGATTCAAAAAAGAACCTGATCTTACAAAAAAAGCCGATAACGATTCCGGCGTTATCGGCTCCAAATTTCCTTCATGGTTCTTATGAACCGCATCCGATTTCCGGCGGATGTGAAGGGTAGTTTTTTGCTTCTTCTAATCACAAAAACCTCTGTAAATCAATGAAAAAAAGATTACAAATCAAAAAAAAAGGGCTCCAACTCATGAAACTCACGCTCATACAGTGCTGCATTGCGATGATTTTCGCGGGGGTGTCGCTGGCAAGGGATGTTTCCGCTCAGGAATTGCTGAATCGTAAAATCAGTATTCAAATTGAAAATCAGGACCTTTTGAGCGTTCTGACCACAATAGAAAAAAAAGCCAATGTAAAATTTACGTACCGCCCCAAATTGATCGTTTCGGCACCTAGGATCACCATCAGTGCCTCAAATGAGCCATTGGAGGCAGTATTAGCTAAAATATTGATTCCGTTCAAGATCAAATACAAAGTGATCAGCAATCAGATTATCCTGTCGAGGGTTATGGCATCCTCCCTGAAAGAACTGGACCCAACTGAGGTGCCCTCCCCAAACGTCGAAGCCTTTACAGAACAGGTCGTTACAGGAAAAGTAACCGATGAAAACGCCGTTGGGCTGCCCGGCGTAAGTATTATGGTCAAAGGTACCCAGCGCGGTACGACCACCAACGCCGACGGCGAATTTAAAATTGCCGTTCCTGACGAAAGCGCTACGTTGATTTTTTCCTTTGTGGGTTACCTTCCGCAGGAAATTACGATCGGGAGCCGTACTTCCGTTTCCGTCAGCCTAAAAGCCGATATAAAAGCCCTGGGTGAAGTGGTCGTTGTGGGCTACGGAACACAGTCGCGCCGAAACATCACTGGCTCAGTGGTGAGCGTAGATCTGAAACAGATGGAAGGGTTGCCCAATACCAACATCGCTCAGGCACTGCGCGGCCGCGTGGCGGGGGTGCAGTTTACCGACAACGGCCGGCCCGGTCAGGGAGGCAGCATTTTGATACGCGGACAGCGCTCCATTTCGGCCAGCAATAATCCGCTAATCATTTTAGACGGTATCTTCTTTGAAGGCAGCCTGAATGACATCAATCCCGGAGATGTTGAATCCATGGAAGTGCTGAAAGACGCTTCCGCAACCGCTATTTACGGCGCGCGGGCGGCCAACGGGGTGATTTTGATTTCTTCCAAAAAAGGAACGACCGAAAAGCCGACCATTCGTTTCAGTACTTTTTACGGAACCTCGAATTGGAGTTATCGACCCAAATTATTGACTCCTGAGCGGTACATTCAAAAAACATTGGATTGGCGCAGCCAGAGCGGTCTGGAAGCAGACCCGGCAAAGGTTTCCAATTACCTGACCATTACAGAAGCCAAAAACTACGCTGCTGGCAACACCGTTGATCCATGGGAGGCCGCTTCGCAAACAGCGGGAGTTCAAAACGTAGATCTGAGCATTTCAGGCCGTACTGGAAAAACCAATTATTTCATTTCCGGAAATTATGCTGATGAAAAAGGGCTGATCTATAATGACAATGCCAAACGGATAGGTGTACGAATCAACCTTGATAATCAAATCACCCGTTGGCTCAAAGCAGGGGTAAACGCCCAGTATGCCGAGCGAGATCTGTCGGGCAATGAAGCGGATATGAGTGTAGCCATCTGGACCTCACCCTACAATGATATCTGGGCCGATGAAGCCAAAACCGACCCCAAACCGTTGGGCAATGAAGACGGTTTGGTGGGGAGTATTCTACTGAATGCCGTCATTAACAAGAATCGGGAGATTCAGCGCAATCTGTTTGCAAATTTCTACGCGGTGGTTGATTTCCCATTCATCAGCGGCTTGTCATATCGTATCAATTATTCGCCAAATTACCGTTGGTACAACCTGGATAACTTCAGCCCAATCTATGACCGTAACAGCCGGAAAGAATTGGGAAATGCCAATCGACGTGCGGATTTTACCAACGCATGGGTGTTGGAAAACATCCTTACGTATGATAAAAGAATCGGAACGAATCATAATGTGGATGTTACTTTACTGTATGGCCGTAACCAAACTTTTACCGAATCAATAATAGGCTCGGGAACGGATTTTTCAGGATCAAGCGATGCCAACGGCTGGAATAACCTTTCACTGGCCAAGATTCAGACTTCTGCTTCATCGGCGTCGGCGGTGGATGCGATTTCTTCAATGGCACGCGTCAACTACCGTTTTATGGACAGGTACCTGCTTACCCTAACGGCACGACGCGACGGCAACTCGGTATTTGGAGCCAACAACAAGTTCGGAGTGTTTCCATCGGCAGCGTTGGCGTGGATTGCATCCGAAGAACCCTTTCTGAAAAATATTTCGGCCATTAACCTGCTCAAAGTCAGACTTTCGTACGGTTCAGTGGGTAATCAGGCGATTTCAGCCTATCAGTCGCTTACCCGACAGGGACAGGTTCAGTACGTTTACGGCGACGGCGGCTCTACCTCTACCGGTCTTTTTCCTGCCAATTTAGCCAATCCTGACCTGGGATGGGAAACGACCACAACTGCCAATTTTGCCGTTGATTTTGAGCTGTTTAAAGGAAAAGTGGGAGGAACGGTGGAATACTATAACATGAATACCCGCGACCTACTGCTGACCCGCCAACTGCCAGGCCCGACAGGATTTTCGTCCATCCTGACCAACGTCGGAGCCACAAATAACAAAGGCATTGAGGTAACAATCAATACGCTGAACGTTCAAAAAGGTAAGTTGGAATGGTCAAGCAACATTGCCTTTTCCACCAATAAGAACCGAATAGTACACATTTACCAAAGCGATGCCAACGGGGATGGTATTGAAGACAACGACATCAACAACCGCTGGTTTATCGGCCAGCCGATTTCGGTGGCCTATGATTACAAAATTGATGGCGTATATCAGGTGGGGGATCAAATTCCTGCTGGTCAGAAAGCTGGGTTTTTCCGGATGCAGGATGCAAACGGCGACGGGAAAATTGATGTAAATGACCGTCAGGTATTGGGAACACTGCAACCAAAATACCGCTGGAATATAACAAACAACGTTCGTTACGGTCCGTTTAATCTGATGTTTTCAATCAATGCCCTGCAGGGATGGATCAATACAAACAACCTGCTGGCGCTGGATAATGCCGCCGGCGGTAATGGTGCGGGTAACTTCCCGGGCCGGGCCTCAAATTTTCTGGATGCAGATTGGTGGACTCCGGAGAATAAATCCAACACGCGGTCTTCTCTGGTATACACCAATCCTTTTGGACACGCGTATTATCAAAACCGCGATTTTGTACGAATTCAGGAAGTTTCATTGGCGTATGATTTTCCCCGTTCCCTGCTGAATCGAATGAAAATGAATGGCTTAAAAGTATACCTGAGCGGCCGGAATCTGTACACATTTACCGAATGGCAGGCCATGGACCCCGAAAGCGGACAGGGTTCGCGGGGGGCGTTTCCTACACCTCGTACAGTATCTGCTGGTTTAAACGTAAGTTTTTAGTCCCTTTTACTATTGAAAAGATGAAAAAATATATTCAAATTTCCCTGAAAGGATTGCTTATAATTCCTTTTTTCCTGCTCACTCAAGCCTGCGATGAAGCGGTTCTGAATGAAAAACCCCTTTCATTTCTTTCACCGGATGTTACACTCACCAACAATGCCGGTTTCCAGAGTGCAATTACGGCCCTTCATCAGGCCGTGCGTGAAGTAGCGGGTATCGACGATCAAAATGCGTACTGGTCGGTTTATTTCGGTACCGATATTGGGTCCATCGGGGTCAGAGATGCCTATTTAAGAAATTACGAAACCCAACTCACCCCTACGTTTACGGGTGTCAATCATTTTTGGGATTGGGGGTATTTGAATCTTTTGCCGAGAGCCAATCAGATCATCGACTATGCACAGCGCCCTACGGCGGTTTGGAGCGATGAAAAGCAAAAAAATGCGGTCATTGCCGAAGCCCGGTTTTTCAGGGCCTATGCCCACAATATGCTCACCAATCTGTACGGAGATGTGGTGATTGCTGATAAAATTGCCACTGGCCCCAAAGTCGATTACCAACGAAGTCCGAGAAAACAAGTACTGGAGTTTGCCAAGGCCGACCTGGAATTTGCGTCTCAGTGGCTTCCGTTGGCAGAGCCTCAATCCGGCAGAATCGTAAAAAATGCCGCTGACCATTTACTGACTGAGGTAAACATCAGTTTGGGAAACTACGATAAAGCTATTGAGACCGCTACGTCTGTTATTAATTCGGGACGGAACCAACTCATGACCCAACGGTTCGGCACGCAGCGAACCCAACCCGGGGATGTGTACTCCGACTTATGGAAAGACGGAAATCAAAACCGTTCGGGCGGTAATCTGGAAAATATATGGGTGATTCAGTACGAATTTCAAACTCCTGGTGGGGTGACCGTTTCTGGAAACGGACGTAACTGGTTGCGGTGCTGGGGCGCACGCTATTTCGACGCCCGTGATCCCGATAATGCTTCTGGGATGCTGATCGTTGATAGTCTGGGGCGGGGTGTAAGTTGGATGCGGCCGAGCAATCATGTATTGTATGATATTTGGAAAGAAGACCCCAACGATATGCGTAACTCACAGTACAATATCCGTCGCAAATGGTACTATAATAATCCGGCCTCCAAGCATTTTTTGAAGGAGGTCAAATATCACCCGAATTTGGATACGCTGTACCACATTTATCCCGCTTTCCGAAAGGTGGAAGGGCTGTCTTTGGGAGGAGCTACCAACGGACGGACCTGGAATGACTGGCCGATGATGCGACTGGCGGAAACGTATTTATTACGCGCCGAGGCTTATTTAATGAAGGGCGATAAACAAAAGGCGGCCGATGATCTCAATGTCGTCAGGGCGCGGGCCAAAGCTAAACCGGTAGCGGCAGACCGGGTCGATCTGGACTATATTCTCGACGAGCGTTTGCGGGAACTGATCGTGGAGGAACCCCGTCGACTGACGTTAAGCCGAATGGGCAAACTGGTGGAAAGGACTAAAAAATACAACGGTTTTGCCACTACGATCAATACCATTCAACCCAAAAACGCCCTATTCCCTATTCCGCAGAAGTTCATTGATGCTAATTTTGGTGCAAAAATTATCCAGAATCCCGGGTACTAAACACATTTCAAAGAATTAAAAAGCAGATTGTACCTAAAATCACCGCCGACACTTAGACGGTGATTTTAGGTACACTTCCGCGAAAGAAAACGCACATGGTAAAAGCGGTGAATAAAAAAGGTTTCCTTTTTTGGCAAATTATGGCAAAATTAGTAATACTATAAGCATATATGGATTAAGCTTGCAGAAACCCGGCAAAAATGAATTGTATCTTTTTAACTTACCTGAAGCGTGAATACTATCTTAAAATTAACCTCCCTTTTTAGTTTACTCATTTGGGGAACGCTTTCTTCACTCCGCGCTCAATCCGATTCCCTCAAGGTGATTTCCCCCAATGGCCAACTCACTTTTACGCTGACTCTCAAAGACATAGAAGCAGAAAAGTCCGTCCCTTTTTACGAGATTATGTATCAGGCGCGGCCCCTGATCGCCTCTTCCCGATTGGGGTTAAAAACATTGCCAACCGGTTTTGGGTACAGCGATTGGTCCAAAGAACTGCGAATCACAGGGACGGCAAAAATAAGTCAAACGGCCAAATGGCAGCCCGTTTACGGAGAGCAGAGTCAGTATAATGACAATTTCAATGAACTGACCCTAACCTTCCAACACACCGATTTGAAACGAAAAGGATCGATGCAATTGATTATCAGGGCGTATGATGAAGGCATTGCTTTCAAATATCATTTTCCCGAAGAATTGAGTACGCAGATTTTGGAATTTGGTGATGAACTCACCCATTTCACCCTGCCGCCTGATACGCAGGCGTGGCACACTCCCGCAGCACAGGCAGAATACGAAAAAAAGCCGCTGAAAGATTGGAAGAAATCGGCGGAACTACCCCTAACG
>JAIXUT010000169.1 GCA_027483385.1 Alphaproteobacteria bacterium | reverse complement strand
TCACCGTAATCACTTGGGAGTCATGTCCAAAACGAAGCTTCCGCTAACTAGTATTGCCTCGGTCGTTGACTTCCGCGTGCCCACTACCCCTACTTATGTATTGGGTAATGCTACGATTCATCAATCGCAAGTGGATGTGGTGCAAGGGAAAGCACTTTGGGCGGGCAATGCACTCTATGATAGTCAAGTGATTTATCAAGGGACCGATAATGACGTCAACGTGGTCTATCAACAGGTGATCGGAGCAGCGGCCAATTCGCTTCTGTTACCGTTCTTCATCCTGCCTGGTTACTACACCGGAGACATCAATATGGACGGAGAAGTGATCTTCCAGGGGACAACAAATGATTTAGAGTACATCTACCAAAACGTCATTAACAATCACCCCGGTAACGGTCTCAAACAGAACTTCTTTATCATTCAGCAGCAATTGCCTAAATAAATTTTCTTAAAACGATGGGGGCGAGTTTATCCTCCCCCCATCGTCTATTCCCAATATTCCCAACTACTACGAAATAAACAAAGTTTACCATGAAAAAGGGATTATTTACTCTTGCCTGGATTGGACTCATTCTGCTCTTTGGGCTTATTCCGGCAACGGCACAACAGCTTTCGACCAACCAAGTCAACTATCAATTGACCTACGATGTTAACTCGCAGCTGTACAAGGTTTGGGTCGTACCCAAATACGCTACACCTAATGCCAACAACAGCGACACCAATGAGTTTGGGGCCACCGCGCAGGTATCCTTGAAAGTGCCTAAAGACTTTGTCATTCAGAACATTACAGATATTAAAGGTTTTTGGGAAAAAAGCCCCCTGAAATTAGGAAGCCAGTCGGTATTTTCTTCGGCGGGCTTAGACCCTAATTATAATTACTATGTGATTGGCAAAGCACCTACGGAGACCAATTATGGGCCTTTTGTGAGTGGTGCACCCGTTGCACTTTTTACTTTCAAAGGCAATTCTTGTAATGGTCCAGTGGGCATTTTAGCCAAAAATGATCCATTTGTTGCCGCAGCCAAAAATTTAGCTTTACTCAATACCGCCTGTAGTTTTTATTCGCGTTCGGGTCAAGCCATAAGCGGAAACGTGGTTCCCTTAGAGCAGTTTATCGAAAAATTAGGGCCTGATGCTAATTGTAATCCTCCCATTGACTTATCGCTTACAGTAGCCACCAACAATCAGCAGCCAGGGCTTAACGGAATCATTACCCTGACCGTTACTGTCAAAAACGAAGGCCAAAATCCTGCCTCGGGCGTGGAAGTAAAAGACCTTTTACCCGCGGGAATGAGCTTCCAAAGTTACGCCACAGCGACGGGAAATTACACACCAGCCACCGGAACTTGGACCATCGGGGCTATTCCCGTAGGGCAAACGGTGACCATATCGGTCATTGCCAAAGTAATGCAGACGGGAGTGCAATACTTCACGGCTCAAATCAGCAAGGCAAACGAACAAGACGTGGATTCGACACCCAACAACAATATCGAAACCGAAGATGATTTTGGCCGTACTTGTGTGACGGTACCTGCCCCCATTTGCGCGGGTCAGATTTTTGAATTGTCTATTCCCAATGGATATACCAATATCCAATGGTACAAAGATAACCAACCTATTTCGGGGGCTACTACCTCTACTCTCCAAGTAACCAGCGCAGGTACATATCGCTTTACGGCAACTAATGTATCTTGTCCAACGGCAGGTTGTTGTTCATACATTTTCTACGAAGGTGATTGCTGCCCTACCAAAGCTGTATGTGTGCCCTTTACCGTAGTGAAAATTAGAAAATAGCTTATTGATACGCAAGGAATCTATGTTTAGCACTTTTTTTAAACGAGAATAATATAGGGTAAAATAGCATCGTGCATCATACCAGGGCACATTTGATGCCCTGGTATATCTTACCCCATAAACCCCTTATAAACTTTTACAAATATACTTCGTCATTACGTTACTCCTGTTTCGCCAGTTCTTCCATTTGATTTTCGGTATAGGGCAGATCGGGAGGAGTGGCACTCCCAAAGATTTTTTTACTGCACGAAGCATGAAAATCAGTTTCCGTTGTTCCTAAAAGTTGATAACAATACAAACACCTTTTCATAGTCTTTCCTTCTCTTCAACAGGGTAGATGCTTACCGCTCCAATACAATCTCTGCAACAAGCCAGCAATAATCCCATTCGATCACGTGGATTGAGTTTCCAGTTTCTTTGGGCAATGTCCAGCAGCCATCCTTCGGGAATCAGGCCGTCGAAGAAGGGGAACAGTACTTTATCGGTAAAAGCAACCTGTTGTAAGGGCAGCTTAAGGCTGATCGTCTCGGGTTTATCTCCCTCCAAATACGTTTTGTCATATTCAAAATGATACCCGTTTTCATCCTGTATCAGCCACCCTGCGGTTAAAGCGTGGAATTTGACTTCAGCCTTTCTCCTCAGTCAGTAGTTTACGGTTAAGGGGTACCGCCCCTGTCTCATACCCAAATAAGTGTAACACTTGGTTTACCTTGTCCATTCGCAAGGTTTGTTTACCCTGTTCTAGTTCACGAATAAAGCGAAGGCCCACCCCAGCTTTCTCTGCCAATTTGGGCTGAGTCAGTTTGGCAGCATTACGCTTTTCTTTAACGAATTTACTTAAAAGCATAATTACACTATGTTTATACCTTATCGGGTGTAAATATAATATTACTATTGTTATTTGTACCCGATAAGGTAT
>JAIXUT010000086.1 GCA_027483385.1 Alphaproteobacteria bacterium | reverse complement strand
TAGTGCTGGAAGGTGCCGACGGTGCCCGGCAGGAACTCAGAAAACAGGACCTCGATAATTGGCACTACAGCTCGGCCTACTTCAACGGCCAATCGGTCAATGTATCGCTCTTTACCGCTCCCGGCGACCGCAACACGGTGCGCATTTCCGAACTCAGGGTCACCGACCCGCAGGTCGGACAGGCGGGGAATGCTCGGCATGGGGCAAAAACAGGCGGTACCACAGTCCAGACAGCAACCTCAACCTCAGCGAATATTACCGAAATGTATCCTTACGCCAAAGCGGTAGGCCGTTTTACCAACGGAACTTCTGCGGGCGGTACTGGCTGGATTGCACCGAATGGGGCCATCGTGACAACCTCCGACATCGGTTATGACGTGATTGAATTCAATGTTCCCCCTTCCGTTGGAAACACCATCCAGCACCCATCCCCTCAGGATCAGTATCCTTTAAATATGGGGAGCAGAGTCAAAGGGTATCATAAGTTTGTCTTCAATGGGGAGAGTTACATAACGAAAGTAGGTTGGGGTGTTCTAGAGGCACTTCCAAATGGCACAGGGCTGCGGCCTGGTGAACGCCAACAGGAATATTTTCGCATCGCTACAAATCCGAGCAATTACATTCTTGAGAATCTAGAGGACAAGTCGGTCGACCTGTTCCATTATGGGGTTTTTGATGGCCCTGTGCTGGAAGGCTTCTCAAACTTCAAAAACCTGCAGTTGACGCAAACATCCCTGCAGAAGCAGAACACCTTCCTAAAATATGATCTTCCCTATGCAAGCGATGACCGTGACCTGTTCGTGGTGTATTCCATGAATAACTATTCCCTTGCCTACGGCGCTCCTATTACTTATGAGGGCTCAAATGTAGCAATCGGAGTACACTTCAGCAGCAATGACGGAGAAAATCCCGCCATTGGACCTGGTTTCCGGAGCGACGGCTTCCGAAATGGCCTTGCCAGTTTCTTTTCCAACAATTCCGTGTACGTCGACCCCGAAGGCCTTTTCGATCCAGGTACTGGAGAGATTCACAAACCATTCCGTACCGAAAACAAAGCGGCCAGCGATGCCCCAGCTGGGGCACAGGTGTACTTCGCCCGGGGCGATTACTACGGTCCATCCACCTTTAACCGGCCTATGACCCTACGGGCACCCGTGGGCACGGTCAGGATGGGAGTGCCATTTTCCTCGGCACGCAAGGCTGCCGGGCCGACCATCTCACCGCAGTTGTTGGCGGAAGGGCCTTCTCCATCGTTCGTTCGGGAATCGGCTGAAGACCGCCAGGTACACGCCTACCCCAATCCATTTAAGGAGCAGACCGAAATCAACTACCCCTTTGCGGTGGGAGGGCCCGTATCAGTGCACATATTCAACATGGCCGGCGTGCCCGTCGCTACGTTCACCCCGAATGACACAGCATCGGGTCAAAAAGGGGTGCAATGGAACGGCACGGACCGGCACGGAATGCCAGTACCAGCTGGGTTATATTTAGTGAAGGTAAACTTTGGGAATCAGACCTATACGACCAAAGTGCTGAAAAACTAAGCGGTGCAGGAGGAGCCGTGCCTATCCAGCTCCTTTATGTCTTGCGATGCCAGTACCAAACTAACATAAATCCTTATATGCTATCACCATGAATGTTGAAGTCAAAAAATTGACAGGTGATGAAGTGGAGCCATTCATTGAACTGATTCACCTATTCAGAGACGTTTTTGAAACTAACAAGGTAACGAAAGCCCAGCCCCAGCACTTGCGTCGCCTGTTGGCCCGACCTGATTTTGTCGTTTTCGTCGCCCAGTTTGCCAATCAGGTTATTGGTGGTCTAACTGCCTACATCTTACCCCAATATCATTCAGAAAAGCCAGTGGTTTATCTGTATGATATTGCGGTTGGTACAACCTATCAGGGGCAGGGTGTCGGTACGAAATTACTAACGCAATTGATGCAATACTGCCGCAATCTAGGTACAGAGGAATTGTTTGTACAGGCAGATAAAGAAGACAGTCTAGCCATTGACTTTTACCGGACAACGGGCGGTGCGGCCATGGAAGTCATTCAGTTTACGTACCCGCTGAATCAATAACGCACACCTATTCAGCGGATACGTAATCAAAAAACACCAACTAACATGTATAATTTCTCTTATTTTAAAGAAAAGGATCGACAGGCAATATTGGATTTTATGGAAGAATATCCATTTGCATTCTTGACAGGGAGCACTTTGTTAGGTTCTCCAGTTGCTACACAAATTCCGGTAATGATTGAAGAAAGACAAGGTGAATTGTTTTTGCAGGGACACATCATGCGTAATACAGACCACCATAAAGCTTTCGTTGAAAATCCCAACGCACTCATTGTATTTACAGGCCCCAATGCCTACGTAAGTGCTTCTCTGTACAGTAATCCACACATTGGTTCAACTTGGAATTATATGAGTGTACACATTCACGGTCAAATAAAATTTATGCCGGAAGCTGAATTGATACAATTAATGAAAAAAATGACCTTAAAATTTGAAGGGGGAAACAGTACCTCGCCGACGATCTATGACAACCTTCCTGACGCGTTTTTAAAAAAGATGATGCCGGCAATTGCTAGTTTTGAGATGAAAGCCGATAGGATAGAGAATGTTTTTAAATTGAGCCAAAACAGAGATGAAAAAAGTTATCTGACCATTATTTCAAAACTGGAACAGGAAGGCGGTAACAGTAATTTAATTGCCATTGAAATGCGAAAGCGCAGGGCAGAATTATTTCCTCCGGGAATTGAATGGGATGAAAATAAATTTGATTCATAACTTTTTGATTTTTTAAATCACTTAATAATTACAAAACGAATAGAATGATGAATAACTTAATTGCAGTTGTTATTTTGGGAGCTGCTCTGGCTGGTAGAACACTCGCTCAGTCGCCGTCTACAGGGTCGTCCATAAAAACAGAGAAGGTGAAGGTAGCTGTGGTCGAATTTACCCCCAGCCTCAACGCGTCGGGGATGACTGCCGAAGCCAAGCGGCAGCTTCAGGCCAGCATCGCGTTTCGACTGATGAAAACCAACCGGGTTCATGTCGTGGATGTCAGGCACACGAGGGAGGCATCGCAAGCTGATTTGGCAGCGGTGAACGGTGCTTCGACGGCCGCTGCGGTGCGGGTCGGCAAGCAACTCAAAGTCAGTTATGTGCTGACGGGGACGGTCGAAGAATACAACACCAAAGGCTCCGCCACGCTCAAAACCCAGCTCGTGGAGGTGGCCACTGGCAAAGTCAAATACACTGTTGAGCTATCGCACCAAAGCCCGAAAGAAATGCGCACTGGCGGAGATGTTGAAATGAAAACGTACGTACTGCTACCCATAACGCTAAGGCTGGCAGAGACGCTTACGGCAGAGCTACTTTGACCCTTCCTATGTTGTCGGGTTTGTAGAGGATGGCTTTCGCAACGATTTGGAGCGGTTCTTTTCTGCCAAATCAGATTACCTTAACCCGATATAGTTATAAAGCCCAGCTAGCGGCAAGATTCACAGGCCTTATCTCACTGTACAGCAGGCAGCCCCTTCAACAATTTCTGTTAAGGAGGCTCGCGCGCTCCCTACTGTAAAAGGAGGCAAAACCCATTTTTCAACCATATCTTTATTCATAATTCCCATTGTAGTATGTTTCAACAGTTCGCACCTTAAAATTCACCCTTTATGCAATTGCCTACCAATGCCATTTACTCTGATATTGTGGCCATTGGGGATATAAAAACCACTTATATTTATGTGTTATACTATACAGGATCAGGGCAGCAAGCTTCAGATTATTAGGTGGCTATTTACCAATGTGGGCAAGATGCTCCTGCGGAAAATTTCCTCGTCAAAACTGACAATATTCCAGCGGCACGGATACAGGTAGATATGTGGCATACCCTATACACCCTTAACTATGCGATGACGACCAACGGTAGCGGCACCAATGCGGGGCCAAGTGGGGCCAACACAGGCCCTAACGGTCAAACAGTTCCCTCAATGAGTCAATGGTTGCCGCCCATTCCGTCGTAAGCTAAGGGCGTAATAAAATAAGTAAAAACAGTGTTATCGTATGATAAATACTGTTTTTACTTAGCTATTGTAAATTCCTATGAAAGTGGTTCATCGTCATATTTATCAAATCAATAATGTTGTTAGCACTGCCTTTCAAGTCCTTTGGAGTAATGGTGTTGAGCCGTTTACCACGACGTTTACTTAAAACCGTTCAAGCGTCAAATCATCAAAATAAGCGGTTCCTTCCGAATCTGCTGCCGTATAACCTAAACGGCAACTGATTCTCACATAACCATCACCAGAATTGAAAGGAAGCACTACCTGTGTCCAGTCAGTTGTACCCTTAATGTCTTTACTTCTCGGTGGAAAACTAGCACTGTCTATGCTTGTGCTGACACTCAAACATCCCCCTACCCCTCCTGGGTTGGCATTGGTGGTAACGTTTTCAGTTTTAATCCAGCCCTTCAAAACATAATTGGTATAAGGCGCAAGAAAAAGAATCTGATACGCCTGTACATCATTGCTTTGCACAGGCCCAGCTACGGGACCCGAATAAATCCTGATGCAATTGGAGCCGTTGCGCCCTTGCCCTACTAGCCACGAGAATACTGCCTGATCGGGTTTATACCCGCCTTTTAGCCAATAGGAAAAAGCACCAGCGTTTACAAAGTTAACAGCGTTCTCAAAATCGGCGTTAGGGATCAAAGGAAACCCCTGGTTTAATGTTAACTTTAGGGAGGCAGTGGTACAGAAAGAGGGATTGTTTCTATTGCAGACCGAATAGACCAGACTGTCGGTCCCGGTATTTTCATTTGAAATATAACTGATGGTTCCGTCGGGATTGACGGTGGCCGTTCCTCGGGTTGGGTTGACAACAATTACGGGTAAAGAGACTTGTGTCAAATTTGTTATGGCCGAACCATCAGGATTAAAGTCATTGGCTAGGACTGTAATTTTCTTGGCATATCCTGCTGCCGCCGACGAAATATCTGCTTTGGCCATTGGAGTTCCACATCCCTTAATCAAGGCCGTAAATACACTTCCTTTAGACGACTCAAAGCCTGGCACCAAACTAACACTGTGGCCCGCCCAATACATTACTGTACTACCAGCGGGTATTTCTTGCGTTGAAACGATGGTTTGTACCACCTGCTCAACTCCCGACGAAGCAGTTGCTGAAAGCACCGTAGAATCGTCCACAATCGTAACTGTATATGGCTGACTTGACAGAGCTCCACAACCGTAACTACAAGTCACTGTGTAATTTGTGGTGGAAGTTGGGCTGACCGTAATAGAAGAAGTCGTTTCGCCATTTGACCATAAAAGCGTTCCATAACAGCCATAGGCCGAAAGTTTAGTAGCAGAACCTGGACAAATGGTATTTACCCCATAAATACTTGGAGGGTCAATGCCGCATTCTTTACCATAATTTCCATTGATAGGACTCGAAACAGCAGAAGCTCCGTTGGAATCTGTGACTCGAACACGCGCGCTATAGGGTCCAGTTTGAGGAATCACATAGTCATAATAGTGATCAGTGAGGGCAGGCGTGTCAAAAACGCCATCATTGTTAAAATCAAATTCAGTGGTATACGAATTATTGTTGGGGTCTGTGGTCGAGCTGGCATCAAAGCGGGTACCATTGCCCGAATAAGATGCATTGGGATAGTAGGTTTTAAAATAGGGCTTAGGGGCTTGGTTGCCCGCCGTAACCGATAAAGTAAAACTGGGAGAAACGGTTCTATTTCCCTGCCTGTCACCTACAACAATCCTGAAAGCATTGGTCGTTCCTGCTTGATAATAAGGCGTTTTAAAAGTAGTATCTACATTCAACTGGTGCAGTGCCAGTTCGTCAATGAGCTGCCCATTATAGTCGTATAAATGAGCATAAGCAATGCTGTCGGTGCAGAAAGCGGCAAATCTTATATTCAACAATCCAGCAACGGGGCTTACGGTTCCATTGGTTAATACCGTTAAATTGTGACCATAATAGCTCGCTTTTCTATAACGATTGAAATAATAACTTTCATTTAACATTAATGCTGAACCATATTCTAAGCGGGTATAGTCTTGGGGGTAGAGAGTAGGGAAAAAACTGCCTCTTATCCCCCTTAGTCCATTTCCCATCAGTCCCCCAAAAAAATTATCGTCGTGACGAGCGTCGTGGAAACTTAAACCAAAGGCATGACCCATTTCGTGGCACAAAGCCCCCAAGTAGGAAGAAGCTACCGTACTAAATGTATTCTTCTCAAACCAGGGAAAAGATACATTTTGAACCAATGGATAAGGCCCCAATTCGGGAATAATTTGACCCGCATAAGGTGTATTATCCAGCAACCGTTGAGAATTGAATAGTGGAATGACATTGCTACCCAACTCAGCCGTCCCCGAATGGTTTCCGTTTCCACTACCACCGCCCATGGCAAGCCCACCGATAAAACTCCCATCTGGAAGTTGTACC
>JAIXUT010000013.1 GCA_027483385.1 Alphaproteobacteria bacterium | reverse complement strand
GGAAGATGGAAATCTCTATGTGGCCGTTTACGGTACCGCGTCGGTCAGAGTGGTAAGCCTGGAAGGAGTCTTTATCGGGCAAATACAAATGCCGGGGCAAAATCCCACCAACTGCGCTTTTGACCCTACCAGAAAATCGGGATTGGTTATTACCGAAGCCGAAAAAGGACAAATCTTAAGCTGTAAGCCCCTTTAAATCGAGTATATATCCAAACAGGTAACAAATTCATCAAATAAAAAATAAAAATATGAGTGTAGATCAATATCAAAAAGAGGTGGGCATGATGAACCTCGAACAACTCATCGAAGCCCGCGAAGGCAAACCTGACGTCACATTTCCCATTGCTGAAAAAGAACTCTTAACTCGTTTTGAGCAACTCTACACCGGAGCGGTCAATGACGTATTGCGGGAATTTTGCCTTCTTAATCAGGCGTTGCCCAATCATATAATACCCCTGCGCGAATACCACACCGTCGCGGGATTTGCGTTTACTGTTAAAAGCTCTCCCAATGCCATGATCAAGGGAGAAATGGAGTTCCGGGTCAAGATGCTGGACGAAATACAGGAAGATACATTCATCATGTGGGATACATCACGCGACGAAAAAGCTACGCTCTGGGGTGGAGTAATGACTGCGACCGCCAAAGGGAAAAAAGTAAAAGCTGCCTGTATTGATGGCGGCATCCGTGATACCCACCAGATCATTGCCGAAGGGTTTCCTATTTTTTACAAATACCGTATTTCCAACGGTAGTCTTGGACGGTGTCTGATTACGCATTATCAGGTAACCTTACAGATCGGAGATGTTACCATAAAACCTGGAGATGTGGTACTGGGCGACATTGACGGGGTATTGGTCGTGCCGAGGGAGATTGCCTATCAAGTGTTGCTTCGAGCTGAGGAAATCAAAGAAAACGAAAAGGTGATTTTTGAATGGGTCCACGAAGGGCAAAGCATTCAGGAAATTACCGAAAAAGGAGGCTACTTCTAAATTTGCAATTGTAAAAGGCCTGTCTTTAAAGACAGGCCTTTTACAATTTTAGGGCATTCTTCTGCGGTAAAAAGTATGATTTTCCTTATTAGCATCTCTCAAAAATAAAGAATCACCACAGTTCGGACATAGTCTGATGGATTTCAAAACAAAAAAATAAGATATTTATTACAGCGAAAACAATAAATTTCGTTATCAATTATTCTTATTTTTCGAGTAGAAAGGGCCTGTAAATCAGATGTTAACGCGGACAATCTAAAGATAAGTATTAGGAGCACTGGCATTTCCTGTGACAATCTTTACGTATTGTGTGCCTACAGGAAACGAATTTAGGTGGAATTGCTACCTTTAAGTGGACACTGAGTTAAGGGAAATATTTATAACTTAACACCTATGTCTGGAGTAAGTAGAGTATTTGACTAGGAGTTCAAACTGATGAGCTTTGAAATGAGCGGTCCTCCGCGCGGCAATAGCTGCACAGACCTTGGTGCACTGGCAAAGGAGTTGGATATTCCACCGGCAATGTTATACCGATGGCGCAGGGAATTGTCTGCCAAACAAAACGGTAGTTTTCCAGGTGTTATATTGAGCGAAACGGAGCAGGAGTTAGCTCGTTTGAAAATGGAACTCAGTGAAACCCAAATGGATTGGACGGCCGAAGCCGCGCTACATTCTAAAAAAGACTGTAGGCATTTTCTCTAGGAGCGATGGCAAATATTCGGGTGCATTAGGAGCCATCGAAAGGTATTTTCCATAGAGAAAATGTGTAGGGTTTTTAAGGTAAGCAGGAGTGGGTTTTAAACTTGGTTGAGCAACAGATTATCGAATACCGCCATCGAAAACCAGGCTATTACTGAGAAAGTCAAGGTTATTCATAGTCAAAGTAACCAAACTTACGGAAGTCCTGGGTGCACTCATGAATTGATTAAGTTGGATGTAAAGGTGTCCCGTCCGAGGGTTGCCAGACTGATGAAGAAAGCAAAAATAAGGAACATCGTTAAAAGAAAATTTCGTGTCAGAATAGATTCTGAGCATAAATATCCGGTTGTTGAAAATAAGCTTAACAGGCAATTCAAAGTGGACAAAATAGCCACTGCGCATATATCTTACATCACGTACATAAAGACGACACAAGGCTGGCTATATCTCACTGTCATAATGGATATAGCCGATAGGAGAGTAATTGGGTGGATACTTAGTTCAACAATGAAAGCTATTGATAATGTGATACTTGCGTGGAAAATGGCTCAGAAAAACAGGAATATTACAAGTGAATTAATTTCCCATCGCACGGGCGACCCCGTCAGATAGAGGAATTCAATACGCTTGCAACGAATTTAAAAGTCTTTTGGAGAAGAATACTTCTGTAATCAGAAGTATGACGGGGCCGACTTTTGAGTAAATTAATCTCTTGAAATATCTTTTACAATACAAAATATGCATTGCATATTTTGTATTGTAAGTGCGCCAATCGGCGAGTTAGAGGTAAGGCAATGAAATTTCTAATAAAATAATTATAACGCTATTATAATGTTATCTATTAAACTAACGAGCATACGTTGGCTACTCTTTTGGCTCACTATTATTTGTTTTTCTTTGTATTTCTATGTTGATACTATTATAGAATACATCAATGGTTATATTCCTGAAAATTTTAAACGAGGTTTTTTCGATAGCAAAATCTGGTTTATAGGGCATATATTAGGAGCAAGTGCATCATTGTTATTAGGCCCCCTTCAATTTTGGGAAAGAGTTCGTAACAAATACCTGAAGTATCATCGTATAGGAGGAAAAATTTTTATCGTTGGTTCCCTTATTGCTTCTATATGTGCTTTTCGGTTAAACCTAATGTATGATTGCAAACCATGCCGTGTTTCATTAGGAATACTTTCAATTTTGTGGTTGATTACAACCTTCATTGCCTGGTGGGCAATACTACATAAAAACATAAAAGCTCATAGGCAGTTTATGGTCAGAAGCTACACTGCGGCACTGGCGTTTGTTTTTATCCGTCTCTTTCCCCTGATTGGTTATAAAAATATGTTTCCCTTTTTAGAAACACAAATGGAAAGAAGAACTACTGCGGAATGGCTATGCTGGGTTATCCCAATGTTAATTGTAGAGATATACTTGGTTTGGTGGCCATTGATAATTACAAAGAAAGTAAGTCCTAAAGCGAACGAATAAATCAGTGAGGTGGTCTATTTTAGTGAGACAGTGGACTTGCGAGTGAAACAATATTTATTTTGTGATTTTTCTCATCTTGTTCTGGGCTTTGATAGCCTAAAGATGAATGTCTCCGCACTCGATTGTAATAAATTTCAATGTAGCGGCCGGCCGCCTTGGTCAAAAATCTCTGTTCTTGTATCTTCAAGACTCAAAAAAGTATCTTTTTGCATTAGTTCAGCTTTGAAGCGTGAAAATAAAGATTCTCCCACAGCATTATCATAACAATTATCCGCTGGGCTCATAGATTGGCGAGAATGCCGTTCTTTCATTAGTTTTCTCAAAGCCTCGGATACATACTGACCGCCCCAATCTGACTGGGCTACTGGGGCAGTGGAGAATGGGGCGGTCTGCTTCAAAATGCTTTCCCCAAAGCTCTGATAACAAGCCGCTCTTCTATATTTTCTTCTATTTGCCAACCCACTATTTTTCTGGAAAATAAATCAATCCACAAATATGTATATCCGTCACTCTGCATGGGTAAATAAGTGATGTCAGAGTACTAGACCTGATTAGGCGCCGAAGCTTTGAATAAACGTTCTCCTAATTGCTTTAAAAGTAAGTTAGGGTTATTACGTTTACCATGAGCCGTAGGGACAAATCGTCGGGGCAGGATGGCTTGGAAAGCCAACTTTTTCATCTGTTTTCTGACACACCAGCGTTCTATGGCTTTGCTATGTGCTTTGAGTTCAACTACGATTCGTCTGGAACCGTATCGCCTTTTGTGGTCTTAAAACACCTTTTTTACTTCCTACACCTGTTCTTTGTTTTCTTTGAAACTGCTTCCCTGCTGGTAGCGGTAATACCCTGCCCAGCTCATGCATAGTGCCTCACAGACAAGATCGGTCGCAAATTCACCCTCCAACAGACGAGCAAATATGTAACGCTCTAGCCGGACTGGCTGAAAATGGAGACAGCTTATTTAAAATATCCCGCTCGGCTTCTACACGTTTAAGCTTTTGGCGATGTTGTTCATTTTTTCCCTTGAGCGAATCTTGACCCTGTACTGACTTCGGTTCAGTCTTTCTGTTCTCGCTTTTTCTAGAAATAAATCAAATTTTCGCCCATGCCCAAGAGTTTGGCTATTTGGCTGGCCCTTTGATCGGAGGGAAGCATTTTTGAACTTCTGCTTTGTAATCAGAATCATATCGCACGGGCGCCCGTTGCGGCGTTTAGTCTGCTGGGCTTTTTTCTGATTCATACTTGCTAAGTTAAGCAAGTTTCGTGTCTCATTTTATTAGCCATCTCAGGTGGAGGAGGCTGAGTTTATGAGACATTTTGAGGAGGTCAAGTACTTTATGGCATTTTCCGAACGGTTGTTTGTGAGAAGCCCGAAATGCTCCTAGCATTAGGTATTCTACGTATTGTCAGGTAACCTACATAAACGTACTGTTTTTTCTAACCCCTGAGTTCAGTTTTACGCAAGCCAGCACCAGGTTACCTTACTTACGTATCCTTACGGTATCATTTTATTGGGGAGTAGCTGCTAAAACAGGAGTGCTTCCCATTCCTGCTGTATTTTTTCAGGACGATACAGGACGATACACAAAGTTTTTTGAGTACAAAAAAACGCAGGTCTAATTGTACAAACCGAGAAATGAATTTAGTAAACAAGATCGAACAATTGTCGTTTGTTTTTAAGGCTATTTTGTAAGATAAACCTGTATACTAATCTATGTATATAAAATAAAACACATTAAATAGATAAAAGTATACAAAAGTCAATTCGACCAATGAGTTCTATAAAACTACTATTTGAAAAGGCTACAATAATTACTCATTTTATCAGTCATACTAAAGAATGCAATCCATACCAGTAGGACACTTTCTTAGAGATTGAGTATTAATCAATATCAGAAACTCTTATTCCTCACCTAACACTTTTTATGAAAAACAAGTCTCTTTCTTTTGTTACATTCTTTTTACTCTTCAATATCGCCTCTAGATCGCAAGAGCTTCAGTTCCGCTCCGACAGCACTTTTCGCATTGTTCAGTTCACTGACATTCATTATAAAGCGGGGGCGACGCCCTCCAAAAAATCAATAGCATTGATGCGGAGCACTCTTGATGAAATAAAGCCCGATTTGGTGGTTTTTACGGGTGACGTTGTTGTAAGTGCGCCCACCAAACAAGGCTGGGACGAAGTTCTGGACGTTGTAATCGCCCGCAAAATACCCTATTTGGTAACCCTTGGTAACCATGACGATGAAAATGAAATGAAACGAGCTGAAGTGGCGGCTTATGTTGCTACTAAGCCCTACCTACTCAATAAAACCGCTAAAACCAGTGGTGTTGATGGTTACTTGAACGGTGCAATAGCGATAAAAGGGAGATCAGGAGCGAATGCTGCGTTATTGTATGCGATGGATTCACACGCTTACTCAAAAAATAAAAAAGTAGACGGCTACGGATGGTTTAATCACAACCAAGTGCAATGGTACCGGCAAACCAGTGCTTCATTCAGAGAAAGTCGGAAGGACACCTTGCCTGCGTTAGCTTTTTTCCATATTCCTCTGCCTGAGTTTAAAATTGCTTTTGATAACATCAAAAACAAAAGACGGGGAGTTCGCTATGAGAATGAATGTGCTCCTCAAATTAATACGGGTATGTACGCTGCTATGCTTGAATCTGGCGACGTGCTAGGAATGTTTGTCGGTCATGACCATGTCAATGACTATTTGGTCGATTACAATGGCATTGCATTAACATATGGCTGTTTTTCTGGGAGTGAAAATACCTACTTGCGTACCAAAAATGGTGCTCGGGTCATTGAATTGAAGGAGGGGAAAAAGGAATTTAAAACCTATCTCCGCGAGTTTGATGGTGTCATTTTGTACCCTCTCACTTATCCATTTCCAGTGCCTGTGAAAAAGTAATACTAAACCAAACAGTTACTTGTGTGCTGGTGATGGAAGCCAGTAATATCATCGGATCGTTATCTTTCTAGGTCTCTTAATATTTCAATTTCATTATTGTACGATTAAGGATTTTTCGGAATTGAAAGCTAGATATTCCCAAACATTATATTCCACTCTTATATGATTAAGGATGGAGGCAATAGTGCCTTTGGGCCTTAGCTATTTGCACTATCCAGCCGCTGTCCCTAACGTTTTTACCCGTTTTTCTGTACTCAAAAAGACCAGCGTTGGGAAGATTTTGGCAATTTTGGGCTATTGTGTGAGTGATGAATTTCAAATCTCTGTCGGCTAAAGACTGATGAAAATACCCGTTGGTAAATGAGTCCTACAGAGCTAGTTATTGAGGATTTCTAGTTTATATTTAGTTTATTATCCATTAAAATACGCGATTTTTATTCCTGCATATTTAAAATATTAATTTATATTTGCAGGAATAATTTTCTCATAAATGATTCAGAGAGAAGTAGAAAACGAATTGTTATTTCGGGTAAATCATTTTCCCGTAACCGCCATTTTAGGGCCGCGTCAAGTAGGCAAAACCACTTTAGTAAAAATCCTTCGGGCAGTGCTACCGAAAGAAAGCCTTTATTTAGATTTAGAAATTCCCTCTGATTTGGCAAAACTGTCATTTGATGCAGAGTTGTTTTTAAAGAACAATGATAATTTGACGGTCATATTTGATGAAATCCATCGGTTGCCTGATATATTTGTTTTATTACGCGGGTTGATTGACCAAAAACGGGAAGCCGGACGCTTTATTTTATTAGGGTCAGCCTCCCCCGATTTGCTCAAAAATTCGGCAGAATCGTTGGCTGGGCGAATCTCTTATGTTGAGATGCACCCGTTTCACTATCGAGAAATTGCACCTGCAAACTACCGAGACCATTGGCTTTGGGGCGGGTTTCCGCTGTCTTACCT
>JAIXUT010000068.1 GCA_027483385.1 Alphaproteobacteria bacterium | reverse complement strand
GTCAAATCAAAACCCAGCAAAATCGCCTCTTCCCGTCCAATTTGTTTGTATGTTGTACCCACTATAACCCGTTCCTCATTGCTAAACAACGGTAAGTTATACGCATCAGGAATGTGCCCCTGCTCAAATTCGGCGGGGGTTCGAACATCCACCAAAGGGATGGC
The DNA here is from genome assembly GCA_027483385.1 of Alphaproteobacteria bacterium. Classification (GTDB taxonomy): domain Bacteria; phylum Pseudomonadota; class Alphaproteobacteria; order UBA2136; family UBA6156; genus JADCGN01. Next base: position 4,302 of record JAIXUT010000068.1, on the reverse strand, counting down.
GTTTTTTAAGGGAAGAAATTCATCAATGGTGATATTTTTAATCATATTTAAACAGCCTTTGGCCGTAAAATTAATAATGGAAGTCGTTGCAAGAACATAATTTTGGGAGGAACTTCTTTGGGATTAAATCAAGAGATCGTCAATTTTGACACCTGCAATTCTCATAGCTTCGTATTCCACTTCTACGATAAACTCCGTTTCATCTTGGCTAAAATTTTCATTATCCCATTCTGTAAAATAAGTCTGCACGCGCTCTTGAAGGTTAGGCGCTTCTGCCCTGAGTTGGTGGATTAAAAAGTCGGCAAAACGCAGCACTTCGTTTCGCATTAGTTCAATCGTTTGCTCCGAAGAAGACTCCACTTCGCGGTCTTCCCAATGATCCAAAATAAACCTTTCTTTGATTTTATAAGCTTCCAACTGCTCAATACGCTCCTGATTCGGCATCAATTGTTTTTTTTCAAAGGTAGCAAAAATTATCCCTAACTCTTCTTTCCAAAAGTTAGGGATGATTTTTGGGCAGAACCTCTGCGCTAAATTAAATTATTTTTAGGTCTTACTATCTGCCCATCACCAATCGTGTTTGTGCCGCACCATTCTCATTTTCAGTTAGTTGCACATTTAATACATTGTCTTTATACAAACTTCTATCCAATGCCAATGTAAATGTATGAATCCCTGGTGCTAGGTCGGAAGCTACGCCTCGCTCCGTTAGTTTGAGCGGTTTTCCGCCCACCCAGGCGGTGATACCTGCGGTAGTATTAAAAGCCAAGTTGACGTTTCCCTTGCTTAACACCTCTATGTCAAACTTCACAAACGTGTACTTTTTGTTTGCATTTATTTCAACAACAGGCAGTTCTTCCAAGGGTAAATCACCCGCTACTTTGCTATAAAAGGGCTCATAAGCAAGCTTGGCATTGTCTTTCGCCACGTAGTTAGGGCCTTCCGAAAGAATCTTTTTAACCAACTCCTTACTATTAGAAACACTGTTCCAACGACGAACAAAGCGGGTTGTCGGAACCCTAAATTTACCAGATTCGCCCATTTTGGAAAGGAAACCGATAAGGTTTTTGAATTCTTCTTTGTCCAAACCAGCCGTCAATCCCGCAGGCATCAGCGAACCTGAAATTTTTTCAACGACACTGATTTGACTTTTAGGTACTGCTACTTCAGAGCCCGTTACGTCGCGGATGATGATTTCGGCCGTCCCGTTACTGACAATGTAGCCCATCATCTCACTTTTGTCTTTTTTAACGATGCGTTGTAGCTCGTAACCTTCTTTGATGGAGGCATTAGGGTACAGAATTGAGCGGATGATGGTCTCGGCGGGCGAGCTAGTTCCTAAGCTGCTTAGGTCTGGCCCGATGCGCCCCCCTGCTCCTCCAATGGCATGGCAGGTGAGACAAGCAAGTCCAGCTTTACGGAAAATCAATTCTCCTTTGGCGGGGTCTGCGGTTTCTGCGATGGTTTTTGCCAAACTGCTGATTTCCTTTTCGTTTAATTCCTGCGGCATTTTTTCAACTGGCAATACCCCCCCCGATGCTTCCAATGCTTTTACGAAGGCTTTAATATCTTCACTGTTTCGTCGGTTGTAAGGGACGGAGCGTTGCAAAACCTGACGCCCTGCGATGGCCATCGACTCGGGTATTTTTTGGGAATTCAATTCTTCTGTCAATGCAACGGTAGCTGCTTTGGTAGCAATAAATGACCTAAATAATTCAGAAACATCCGTTTGACTTGGCAGCGTACGCAACAGGTCCGAGGCGATGCGGGCTGCTTCAGTGGCATCTGTCGAAACCAATCGTGAAGCGGCCGCAACTCGCAAATCAGCTGGGTTTTTACTATCCGTAAGCCCAATGAGGGCTTTGCGCGCTTGGTCGTTTTTCATAGAAACCAACGCGTCAAGAGAGGCTTTTCGGCTGTTTTTTTCCCCTTTTTCGGCGAAATTTACCAATGTGCCGTTCAATTCCTTGATTTGCCACAAACCAATCAGACGAATAGCAGCAGTGGCAACCGCTTCATCTTCACTTTCAATAAACCCTGTAATGCGATTCAAGTCACCAGATGGTTTTGCACCTCGACGGGCGGCCTCTTCTAGCGCGGTTAATTGTGCTGCAACTTGTTTATTTTTATTTGCATTTCCATCAACAGCTTTGCCAAAAATGATGGCTAAATCTGCCGCCTTACCAAATTTAGAAATTGATGCCAATACATCGCTGCGGTATTCCTCAGGCACCCGGTCGGCTTGGTATAACTGCGCCAATTGCGAAACCGCTTCGGTACTACTGGTTGATTTCAGGGCAAAAACCGTCTTTTTGGTATCTCCAAAGAAATCTGGAGTAGTTTTCACGCGCGCTACCCACAACGGCTCTAACTCTCGAACGGTTTGCCAAAGGGCAAAATCCAGAAACTCGTCCATAGAATTATCTAATAATGAGAGCGCCGTTCTGGCCGATTCGGCGGTTTTTACATTGCGAAGTCCAATCACAGCTTCCAATCGCACCTGCGGATGAGGGTCGGCTACAGCCTTGGTCAAATGGGCAACAGGATTTGTGACTTTCGTAAACCAAAGCCCAAGAGCCCTCAAGGCAGCCGCGCGCGCTTTGTGATTTTGGGCGTTCAATAGAGACAAAAGTAGCGGTTCATTGACGGTGTCGAGGGTTTGGTACACCCAAAGTGCTTCCAACAACTGATGTTCATAATTGGAGTCATTTTTATCCAAATTCTGAACCCATTTTTGAAGGGCTGGAATCACTTCAGTGGACCCACGGGCTTTCAATACCTGCTTGGCCTGCGCCCGGGTCCAGTCTTCGGGCAGTTTGAGTGCTTCCAAGAGTTCATTCACGGAAGCTTTAGTTAACTGCATTTTTTTTACCAGCGGACGATTTTTTGCCACAATCCGCCAGATACGACCGTGCTGCTGGTCGCGGCGCGGGTCATGAAAATCCACTTCTCCGTGTTGGATAATCGGGTTATACCAATCGGCTACATAAATAGCTCCGTCGGGTCCAACCGAAATATCAACGGGGCGAAAAGCTACGTTATCAGTCCACATCAGGTCCTCAACCTGCTTCGAAGCATACCCACTTCCCTGTTCTTCTAGTTTGAAGCGATTGATCCGGTTGGCACGAAAGTCGTTGGTAATCAAGCTTCCTTGCCACGATTCTGGCAAGTGCCTACCCGAAACAATATCCAACCCGCTGTGTTTAGGTTGACCCGGATTCAGGCCCCTGATGATTCGCGCCGCACCAGGAGCGGTTACGAAAGTAGCCCCCGGAAAAGCATAATTGATGCCTTCTCCACCTGCCCCGTCGGTCAGGAAAGATTGCCCCCAGCGGTCAAATTGCAGCCCCCACGGATTAATCAACCCACGGGCATACACATCCATGTTGAGATTTTTGGGGTTAAGCTGCCACACACCACCGCCTTCTAGGCGCTTGGTCCCAAACGGCGTTTCGACGTGGCTGTAGATGTAAATCGACTGGTTAAAATAAAGTCTACCCTCTGGTCCCCACCGAAACGTATGAATAAGGTGGTGTGTATCGGCTGTTCCAAAACCATTTAAGATGCGGCGTCTTTTGTCGGCTTTTCCATCTCCGTCAGTATCGGAAAAATGCAGAATTTCGGTGGAATTCGCCACATAGACACCTCCATCCCCAGGCAATATTCCCGTGGGCGTGATTAGCCCTTCGGCAAAAACGGTTGACTTATCGGCCTTGCCGTCGCCGTCGGTATCCTCGATTACAAAAATTTTATCGTTTGCTTCTTCCCCAGTTTTAAGGTGAGGATAAGCAGTACTGCTCACCACCCACAAACGTCCGTCAGCGTCCCAGTTCATTTGAATGGGCTTGGCCACGAGCGGGTCAGCGGCAAACAAGGTTACTTCAAATCCTTCTGCTACTTTAAACGAACGAAGCTCACGCTCCACATCTGGTTCGGGATTTACCTTGCGGTCGTCTTGGTAAACCGTAGATGTAATGAGCAGAGATAAAGGAATGAAAATAAACCGTTTAATAAACACAAGTGTGGTGTTGGACGAATTGAAAAAGCTGAACTTTTGCATAATAACTTTTAAATCTTATATACTACTTTACCAGGGCAAGTTGATACACAATAGGCTTTGGAGCACTTTGCAGGGCTATTTGTCCTTCCAGCCATTTGATGATGAGACTTTGGTCTTCGAGGCCTTTGGCGTGGCGCCCTTGCTCGTACGATCGAAACCCAAGAATGTATGTTCGATTGAGGGGGCGGTATTGAAAAAAGAATTGCTCATTTTTTTTCAAAATCATTTCCCTCAATTTACTG
>JAIXUT010000024.1 GCA_027483385.1 Alphaproteobacteria bacterium | reverse complement strand
TGAAATGGTGCTGCCTGGGGATAACATTGCCATGGAAGTTGAGCTGATTGCCCCGATTGCGATGGACCAAGGGGTACGCTTTGCCGTCCGCGAAGGTGGCCGTACCGTGGGTGCCGGTGTCGTTGCCAGCATCATTAAGTAAATGAGGCTCCAAAAATTCATGGCCCCGCAAGGGGCCTGAATTTTTGGTAAGCCGAATTTATCCTGAGCATCGCGAAGGATTCAGGAACATATTCATGGCCCCGCAAGCGGCTTTTGTTAGCTTACCACCCAGCGCCGTTTTTCTAGCTTGTTAAAATTGCTGTGACCGGTGGCGGTAATTGCCACCACGTCTTCAATCCGTACGCCGCCCGATTTTTCACCGTTGCCCGGGTAATACAGCCCGGGCTCAACGCTGGTGACCATGCCAGCTTTTAGCGGGCAGGAAACGGTGGAAAGGATGTGGCGTTGACCTGTTTCATGCAGTTCCAGCCCCACGCCATGCCCGGTGCCATGGAAGCAACCAAAGGGCCGACCCTTGGCATCGGTACCGCTAGGAAAGCCCATTTTGGTGAAAAAGCTTTGTACGGCGGCGTGGATATCCTTGCCATCCACGCCGGGCCGCAGCAGTTTCAGGGCCAGCGTTTGGGCTTCTAATACCGCATAGTAGACTTCAGTCTGCCAGGTGCTGGGCGTGCCCTTTAAAACCGTGCGGGTGCAATCGCCCCAATAGCCGTTACGGTGACGGGGAAAACTATCCAGCACAATGAATTGATTGGCCCGCAGCACGCCATGGCCGCGTTCGTGCGGGATGGCACTTTGTGCGCCACCTGCCACAATCGGCCCGTTGCCAAATTCGGTGGCGCCCAAGCTGGCAGCTAAGGCATTCATTTGCCCGCGCAGGATTTCGCTGGTCAGGGGCTGGCCCTGCCAGAATAGCTTTTGGTCGCGGGCAATCTCGGCCGCCGCTAAAATCTGCATCGCGTGGCTTAAAACCTGCTCATTCAGGGCCTGGGCGGCACGGAGTTTTTTGATTTCGGTTGGCGTTTTAATGGCGCGGGTGGGGAAAAACAGTTCATCTTCCGCTACTTCCACGGGCACATGGGCGGCCTGCAGCTGCACCAAAAGCCCACTGGGGAAATTGCGCGGCACTAATAGGCTGGCAGGGGCGCGGGCAGGGGGGGTTTTTTCCAAGCTCATCAACCACGTCACCAGATTGGGCAGGGTGAAAGGGGCGCCTTTCAGGCCCGCGCGGGCCTCGGTAAAGTTATGGAGCCGCACGACCGTGGCGGTTTTAAGTAAGTGGCCATATTCCAGTTCGTTCACCACCGCGTGCGTCACGCCTTTCGGCGATTGGTACCACAGGGCCGGGTCGCTGATGGGTTCCCCCACCGCATAGTGCCAATTGGCACCGTTTTCATAAAGCAGACGGGCAGGGGGGAGGGATTTGGGCATTGCTTATCTTAACGTGTCATCCCTGCGAAGGCAGGGATCTCGCAAAAATAACTATTGTGCAAGGCTAATTGGCAACACTTGGGCGCAACATTTTGGAAGACGCGAGAAGATCCCTGCCTTCGCAGGGATGACACACGCCTTAGCCACGCATCCAAACCTGCGCCAACCAACCCCCCTGCGCATGCTGCCATTGCTTCGTCAGGCCCAGCGAACGGTAGCGGGCCTCCAGCTCGGGGCCTTGTTCTTCGGTAAAGCCGCTTAAAATCAGGGCGCTGCCCGGGGTGGGCGCCAAAGTCTGCACCAGCGGCGTGGCCAGCTCCAGCAACGGATGCAGTAAAATATTGGCAAAAATCAGTGGGAAGGCTTGGGCAGGGGGGGTGTCGGCCCATTCGCTGGTAATCAGGTCGGCCACACCGTTCAAGGCCGCGTTTTCAGCGCAGATATCCACGCTGGGGTGGTCGTTATCAAGGCACAGGCCCCGCGTGCCCTGCCGCTTGGCGGCGGCAATCGCCAGCAACCCACTGCCCGCGCCGAAATCGAGACAACTCTTGTAAGTATGGCCCTGACTGAGCAGCCATTCATAACCCAGTAAACACCCGGTGGTGGTGGCATGTTCGCCGCTGCCAAAGGCGCGGTTGGGGGCAATACAAAGCCCAATTTTGCCCGCAGGGGTGGCTTCATTGTTACGGGCAATGAAGTAGGGGCCAATCAGTAGTGGCGGGAAGAGGGCTTTGGTTTGCGCGACGTAATCGATGCTGGCATCAACTTCCTTAAAATTGAGAGGCTGCCCTGCGGTGGCCACGGCGGCGGGTTGTAATTCTGCGGGCAGCCACAAGGTATAGGTAAAATGGCTGCTGTAGGTAGGCAGGCTGTTGGGCACAATTTCGCCGACATCTAAAGTTATCTCGGGGTGGGTTTCGGTCAGGGCCAGCAGGGTATCGGCCAATTGTTTGGGGGCAGTGAAGGTGGCAGTGGTCAGCATAGGCGTGCTTAACGCGTGGGCTTGGCGCTGGCAAGGCTTTGCGGTAAGGGTGGCTCAATGACATTTCAGGCCACCATTTTAACTCTGTTCCCCGAAGCTTTCCCGGGCCTGCTCGGCCACAGCGTGGTGGGGCGGGCGTTACAAAACGGCCTGTGGGCTTTAAAAGTGGTGAATATCCGCGATTATGCCCCCGACAAACACCGCACGGTGGATGATACCCCCTACGGCGGCGGGGCCGGGATGGTGCTGAAGCCCGAAGTGGTGGCGGCGGCGCTGAGAGGAACGAGGAATCAGGAACTAGAAACTAAGCCCTACGTGGTTTACTTGGGCCCTGCGGGCAAGCGCTTTACCCAGGCCGATGCCCGGCGTTTGGCGGCTCTGCAGTGCCCTTTGGTGTTGCTGTGCGGGCACTACGAAGGCATCGATGAGCGCGTGCTCGAGACCGACGTGGATGAAGTGCTTTCCATCGGCGATTACGTGCTTTCGGGCGGAGAAGTGGCGGCCCAGGTGGTGCTCGATGCCACGGTGCGGCTGCTGCCTGGTGTCCTCGGCGCCGAAAGTAGCCTGCACGAGGAAAGTTTTGACCTGATTGACCCCGAAACCAAAAAAACTTTGGTAGAATACCCCCATTACACCCGCCCTGCCGTGTGGGAAGGGCAGGCCGTACCTGCGGTATTGCAAGGCGGTAACCATGCCGAAATTGCCAAATGGCGGCTGGAACAGGCGCGGTTGCGGACGGCGAAACTAAAATAAAAAAACCGCCCCCCGTGCTGTCATCCTGAGAGCACAAAATCAACCGAAGTTCCAACACTTCGGGCGAAGGATCCAGTGGGATAATGGTAATGGCGTCAGGAGCCTTCGTTTACCTGCGCGCTTGGGTTCCTTCGCAGATGGCCTCACCGAGACTTCAGCACCAGCATTAAGCTAAGGATGACACGGCTACGCGGCCACAAAAAACCGCCCGAAGGCGGCTTTTTTGTGCCCCAAAAACTACTCGGCAGCCTTTTTGGTGCCGTACTTGTTCATGAACTTTTCCATGCGGCCCATGCTGTCGATCATGCGGCGCTCGCCGGTGTAGGCGGGGTGGTTTAAGGGGTCAATCACCAGCTGCAGCTTGGCTTCAGGCTCGCCCCAGGTGGTGCGGGTCTGGTAGGTGGTGCCATCGGTCATTTGCACATTTACCATGTGATAGACGGGGTGCAGGTTCTGCTTCATCGGGTCAATCCTTCAATTAAGGCCGAAATAGGGGTTTATGGGGGGTTTGTCAAGCTTCCCGAACGGCCAAAACGTCTCCTTGCCCAGTTACGGGCAAGGAGGCGCTCCGGACGTTCAGACCAGCCGTGAAAAGGCCGCAACCCCGAAAAGGGCGTAGGCGGAAATCACGAGGCCCCAGCAGGCCCAGGGCCGCCGCCAAATCCAGCGGGCGCTTTGGCCAATATATTTTAGATACTTGCATATACCATAAGAATATTATAATATTTTTTATGATTTATTTCTATTGCCTATTCCTTGTTATAGGAGGCCTATTATACCCACCTATTTCTATTGCTCAAAGTGGTCAAAATAGTAATCCTTATGATAAACAATCTCGTCCTGTAAGAGTTTTGAACATCTTTGATCAGATATCATCTGTTAAAATTAATAGTTTAACTCAGCAGATAAGTAATGCAATAAAGGCACAACTTAGAGATTATTGTTTTGAAGTCGCTATCCGATTTGTTTCGAATCGTGAATATTATGAAGTTTATTCTGGAATAAATACCGAGAGAATAAATAATTCTAATCCATATGACAGTTATTCATTCAGTGAAGTCGATAAAATTAAAATTAAACAATGTGTTGACCATGCATATCGTATGATTGTTACTAATTTAAATAAATCAGAATAATTAATTCTGCTTCATCGGGTCAATCCTTCAATTAAGGCCGAAATAGGGGTTTATGGGGGTTTGTCAAGCTTCCCGAACGCCAAAACGCCTCCTTGCCCAGTTATAGGGACAAGGAGGCGCTCCGGTCGTTCAGGTCAGCCGTGAAAAGGCCGCCGCCCCGAAAAGGGCGTAGGCGGAAATCACGAGGCCCCAGCAGGCCCAGGGCCGAGCCCAGACCCAGCGGGCGACCAGCCCCAGCCGTTCGGCCAGCGTGTACTGGCGCACGCTGGTGGCCTTGGGCGAGTTCGCCCGTAAGCCCGCCTGAAAAGCGGGATCTAAACGTGGTGGCTTGGACATACGCTACTCCTTCCAATGCCAAATTGACCGCCCAATGCGGCCAACTGCTGGGGTTATGGGGCTAAAAACTTGGATTACAAGGGGGAAAATGGTAGGCCGTCGCAGGATCGAACTGCGGACACTCTCGTTAAAAGCGAGATGCTCTACCACTGAGCTAACGGCCCGTACCGAGTGCGGATTTAGGGGCTTTTAGGGGGGCTGTCAAGCAGTTCGAAGTGCGGGCACTCTGGAAAGGTGCGAATCTAGGCCGTTCTTGCGACAGTAACCATGAGTCATCAGCCGATTCGTAGCTCTTTCTATCGAAAGGGGGCCACCATTGAGAAAACGATTTTCAAATTCTCGATTTCTGTATTTAACATAATATTTATTATGCGAACCTAAGATTATAATTAAAGTCACCGCTTGAAACGGGCTTTAAGCCAGTTTTGGCTATTTCCCCGAGGCCGACTTCAGGCTAATAAACCACCATTCAATCATCGCCACCGCCAAAATGGTGTAGCTGCCATCAACTTCATTGTTAAGTGTGCGCTGCCATAAATTCTGTACCTTGGTGCGGTTGAATCGCTGTGCGTCGCAGTTCAGCACCACATCTTGCAGCAAGGTTTTTCCCTCGTGCTGTAACCAGGTGCGCAAAGGTGCGCCAAAACCTGTTTTACTACGGTACAAAATTTCATCGGGCACGCGGCCACGCATGGCGGTTTTAAAAAACGCTTTGGGTTGCAAAAAATTCATTTTTTGCTGGCTTGGGACTTGGGCCATGAAGTTTATCAGGCGCCTGTCGGTAAAGGGTACCCGAATTTCAATACCCTCATGCATCCCCGCTTTGTCGCCATAATTCAGGTTATGGTCGGGCAAGAAGCCCGCCGCTTCAGCGCGTAGCAGGCGTTCTACCAAGGGCAACCTATGGGTTGCGGCAATGGCGGCGCGCAGCTCGGCCCCCCAATCGCCGCCGTGCTGAATAAGGTTAGGTGCCTCAGGTTGACTGTTCGTAAGGAAACAATGTAGCAGAAAATCATCATCCTCACGCCCAAAAAGATTAGCCAAGCGTTCGAACCGTCGCTTCAGTGAGCCCATGAAAACCTTAGCGCCCGCACCAGCCATCCAGCCACCTAACGCGCCTGCGGGGCCGAGCCATTCTCTCACTTGGGCCGTTTGGTGGCGCCGATACCCCGTTAAAACATCATCGCCGCCCGTGCCGCTCATCAGCAGTTTCAGGCCATCTTTTCTGGCTTGTGCTGAAATGGCCGAAACAAACAACGGGGCTGGGTCGGCGGTGGGTTCATCCAGCAACCAGGCCAATTTGGGCAGCTGTGCCAGAGTTTCGTTCACCTCAATTTTCATGGTGTGCAGCGGCACCCCCGCATGCTTGGCCATCAGGTTCGCATAATGTGCGTCATCGGCAAATCCTTCCGCCGCCATACCTTGGCCCTTAAAGCCAATACAGTAGGTTTGCACGGGCGCGTGGCCTGTGGCGACCATGCTGGCCACCACCGCGCTGCTATCGACGCCGCCCGATAAAAAGGCCCCGGGCGGCACATCGGCGGTGCATTGTTCGGCCACAATTTCATCCCAGAGCTGCGCCAAATCTTCAGGCTCTTTCCTAGTTCCTAGCAACCTCGTTCCTAGTTCCTGATGATGCCACCATTTGGTTATCTCAACCTCTACCCTGCCCCCCTGCCCGCGCGTGGCCTTGATATAATGCCCAGGGCGGAGTTTGCGAATCCCCTGCACGGGCGTGCGCACGGAAGGCGTCCACAAAAAGCTGACATACTCCTGCAGCGCGACTGGGTCGTGGCTTAAGTCAATTCCGGCTTCGTGGGCCACCGCCGCCAGCGCTTTCAGTTCCGAGGCAAACAGCAGCCCCTGCTTCGTGATGGCGTAATACAGCGGCTTAATCCCCGCATGGTCGCGGGCAAGGAACAGGTCGCCCGTGGTGGTATCGGCCAGCGCGAAGGCGAACATGCCTTCCAATTGCTGCAACATGCTTGCGCCCAGCGCATCGTACATTGGGGCCAAAATTGCGGTATCGCTGTTGGGGTTAAAGCTATAGCCTTGCAGTGTTGGGCTTTGCACCAAAGCCTTAAAATTGTAAATTTCGCCGTTAAAAATAGTTTGGTAGCGGCCATTCACGCCCACCATCGGCTGGCTGGCGGCGGTGCTTAAATCGATGATACTGAGGCGGCGGTGCGCCAAGCCAATCCCGAATGCAGCGCTGTGCCAGAGGCCCTCGCCGTCCGGCCCACGGTGGGCAATCGCGCGCGCCATGCGGGGCAACAGGGCTTGGTCAAAATCGCCGTAAAAGCCTGCGATACCGCACATAAATTAGGAACTAAGAACGAGGTTGCTAGGAACTAAGGCCATAATTTTGTGCCAAATCTCGCGGTAATCATCGGTCAGCAGGCCCGGAATAAGCTCGCCAGCGGCCTCGGGCGACAGGGCTAGAATATCGTCAATTTTCATTAGCTCAAAGCCCGCGCCTTCGGCGGCCTCGATTTGTAAATCCTCCAGCCTCCCCGACCATGGCAACATGTAGACCATGCGGTAAACGACGTTTTTAATCCCATCACTGATTTGGCACTTATCGAGTTTCTCCAGTTCAATCAATTGAGAAGGCGTAGCCTTAATTCCTGTTTCTTCATATAGCTCCATAAGAGCCGCTTCAAGATAGTTTTGCAAAGGCTCAACATGCCCACTCGCAGAGACATCAAACAAGTTGGGATAAATATCTTTCGTGCTACTACGGCGTTGTAAAATAACCTCTGCGTTAGGCGTTACAAGCAACACATGCACTTCGCGATGGCGCAGGCCCTGTGCATGAATTTCCGCACGGGGCTTGAGGCCAATCACTTCGTCGGCTTCGTTCACGACTTCGAGCAAATTCAACGCCATTTAAAACCACCCCCGCACGGTATCGGAGCCCGTTTGCAGGTCTTCGCCCACACCACGCACGGTGCCGCAGCTTGCCAGTGTGAAACCAAGGAACATGGTTATGGTAACAATCAACGTACGCATGGCTTATCCTTTCGTTAATGCCTCTTGCACCTGCAAAATCAGGCGGCTGCTGGCCAGCAGTTCGGTGGCAGTCGGCAGAGTGCTTGGTCCCCCGCAGCAAGCAGCTACCCAGGCCCCAAGCGCGGCTGCGTGCCCTTTATTCTGGCCCTGCCAGAACGGCTTGCGGTACAGCGTGTGGCTGCGTCCACCTTGCTGCCAACGGGTGGTGGTGTAGTTATCCATCACGCCGTACGCGCCGCCGCCAAATACTTCAATGCGTTCCTTGGGGGCAGCCGGATCGCCCTCGCTGGTGTAGCAGATATCGGCCAGACTACCATCGGCAAAGCGTAAGTTGATGCTGTACTCATCCTGACCAGCGCCACGGTTGGCGGTCACCTTTTCCACAGGATTCACACCCCCTTGCCCGAGCAGCCAATAGGCCAAGTCGGTGAAGTGGCAGACTTCGCCCAGCAGCCGCCCGCCGCCTTCTTCGGTCTGCTGCCAGCTGGTCTCTTCGGTGCGCCCTGCGTTGATGCGCAGCAGCACCCTTTTGGCCCCCCCCGTGGCGGAAAGTCTGGCATGAAGTGGCACTAAGGCGGGGCTGAAACGGCGGTTGAAGCCCACCATCAGGGTACAGGGCTTTGCCTGTTTCATGAGCACACGCTCAATGTTTCCCAGTTCCACAGATGTGAGAGCCAAGGGCTTTTCCACCCATACATGCTTGCCCGCCTGCAGCGCCTGCACCACTTGGGCGGCGTGGGCATTGTGGCGGGTGGCGATGATGACCCCCTGCGTTTGGCCATCTTCCAGTGCCGCCGAAACCTGTGTTCCCGCCCAAGTGGCGCCGAATTTTTCCTGCACATGGGCGGCTGAAAGCCCGCCTTTGCTAATCACACCACGCAGCAGAACTTTGGGGTTTTTCGCCAATGCTGGGAGCAGCACACTGCGGGCAAAGGCCCCCGTACCCAGCACGGAAATGTCACAGCTTCCCGCAGCAATTAGGGCCAATTCGGAAGGTTTTCTGACCACCGATTTCTGATCACTGACAACATGTTCAGGATAGGCCAATACCACCCCTAAACTGCCGCCGCCCTTGGCAATCAGGCTGTAGGCCTGCAATGCATCGGCAAAGGCGAAGGTGTGGGTGGTCAGTTCGGCGGGCCTAAGCTTGCCTTCCGCCATCAGGCGCACGGCGTCGGCCAAATTGTCGCGCTCGGTGAAGGGCACAAAGCCTGCAGGGTAACTTTGCCCCTGTTGCTCATAGGCTGGGTCGTAGCGCCCCGGGCCATAGCTGCGCGAGACCTTGAGATTCAGCTCCTTCTTCATGTAGCTGGCGTAATCAAAGCGCGTGCCCACCTTGCCCACCAACACAATGTTGGCGCGGTCACGCGCCAGGTCGGCGGCCTGCTGCAATAATTCATCGGAAGCGGTGGCGGCACAGAGCAAGATGGCGTCGAACCCGCGCCCACCCGTAAACTGCTGCCAGCCTTCTATTAAAGCCTTGGGGCCGCAGGCCCAATGCGCGCCGCAGTGCTTGGCCAATTGGCTGCGACTGGGGTTGGGGTCGGTCGCGGCCACGCGGGCCCCTGCGGCGGCTGCCAACTGCACCGCCAGCTGCCCCACCAGCCCCAGGCCCACCACCAACACGCGGCTGCCCAGCGTTATTTCGGCATTACGCACGCCGTGCAAGGCAATGGCCGCAAGGGTGGCGTAGCAAGCGTCGGCGCTGGGGACTTCGTTCGGCACCAGCACCGCCAGGTTACGCGGAACGGCGCAGTACTCGGCATGGTTGGCCAAGCCTGCACCCGCGATGGCAACCCTTTCGCCTACCTTAAACTCACGGGTAAGGTTCGCCCCCACCTGCACCACGTCGCCTGCAGCACTGTAGCCCAGCGGCAGGGGTTCATCCAATTTACCAAAGGCGCTTTGCAGGGCGGCGCTTGCACCATCGCGCTGCACTTTTTGCAGCACTTTTTTAACTAAATCGGGGCGTTCCTGCGCCTTGCCAAGTAAACTTTTCCCGGCAAAATCCATCACCATTTTTTCAGTGCCCGCACTGATGAGGCTGGCCTGCACGCGCACCAAAACTTCGCCTGCCCCACAGCTAGGGATGGGAACTTCTTTCAGTTGTACCTTGCCGCTGCGGACGTTCTGGATGACCTGTTGCATGGGCACGACTGTAGCGAAAAAAGGCGGCCCTTACCAGCCGCCTGCCTGCCGCGTAAGCCTTGCAACTTGTGGCAGCTGCCTTGCGCTGCTAGGTTGCCAACATGAACACGCCCACCTTTGAAGAAAACCTGAAAGCGCTGGAAAGTTTAGTCGGCCAGCTGGAACGCAACGAGCTGCCGCTGCAAGAAGCCCTACAAGCCTACGCCAAGGGCACCGATTTAATTGGCGCCTGCCAGCAGCTGTTGGCCAACGCCGAAACCACGGTGCAGGAAATTGCCGTGCGGGCCAATAAACCGACCGCCTAGTGCATGAACCTTGCAGATGCCCGGGTGCTGATTATGAGCGATGGGCGGGTGGGCCACGAAAATCAGGCCCGTGGCGTGGCTGCAGCGCTGGGTTTTCCTGACCCCGAAATTTTAACACTTAAGCGGGCCTATCCGCAGCGCTGGCTGGGCTGGTTGCCGCCCCAATGGCTTTATCGCAATTGGCACGTGGTGGCAGGGGCAGCGGCCCAGGCCCAGCTTCTCATCGCGGCGGGCCGAGGGCCGACCAAAGCGTTGGCGGTACTCAAAAAATCACTGCCGCAGCTGTTTACGGTGGCGCTGCTAAGGCCTGGCGGTAAATTCAGCAGCTACGATGTGGTTTCGGCCCCGCTACACGATGGCATTGCGGCGGCGCCAAATTTTATAACCAGCCTTGGCAACCTGAACCTTATTACGTCCGAGCGCTTGGCACTGGAAGGCCAGCGCTGGGCCAAGCGCTTAAACCACGTACGCGGTTTTAAGCTGGCGGTGTTGCTTGGGGGCCCAAGCAAGCACGGGGGCTTGGCCGAAGATGCGGTGGGGCCGATGATTGAGGCTCTCGCGACAACCTTAAAGGCCAACCACAGCGAAGATGCGGGCTTGCTGGTGACCACTTCGCGCCGTACCACGCCCAAAATGCGCACCGACCTCGAAGCCGCCTTGAAGGCCAGCGGCCTCGGGTACTTTTTATGGCACCCCGATGACGCCACCGCCCGCGACAACCCCTATTTTGCCTTTCTGCACCACGCCAACGCGGTGGTGGTCAGCGCCGACAGCACCAGTATGGTGAGCGAGGCCTGCACCGCCGGCAAGCCCGTGTATGTGTGGGGCGAGGCCAAGAGTTTGCCGCGCAAGTTCCAGCAGCTTTACCAAAGCCTGATGCAGCAAGGCCGCTTGGTTTACTTTGCAGGAAATCTGCAGCTGCGTGCCCCTGCTGCCCCGCTGCTGGATACGCCTCTGGTGGCTGGGTTTATACGGGCCCGCTGGCAGCGGCGTTTTGGCGCAAAAGCCTAAAATTTAATTAAAGCAGCAACAGGGTTGCCAGGCTGAGGAACACAA
This sequence comes from Alphaproteobacteria bacterium, assembly GCA_027483385.1. Classification (GTDB taxonomy): domain Bacteria; phylum Pseudomonadota; class Alphaproteobacteria; order UBA2136; family UBA6156; genus JADCGN01. The sequence continues at coordinate 6,148 of JAIXUT010000024.1, read as the reverse complement.
AAAAGCCGCCCACATCGGTGAAGGTGGTGGTGATTACCCCGGTGGAAATGGCTGGGTCGTAGTTAAAGCGCTTGAGTATCAACGGCGTGGCCCAACCGGCGGCGGCGGCTATCAGGTGGTTGGCCACAGTGGCCAGGGCAATCACCAGCGCGAGCATCCAGTTGCTGTAAAGCAGCCCTACCCCCAGCGCCATAATGAGCGCCAAAATCGTGCCAATGTAGCCACCCGCCAAAAATTCCTTGCGCAGCAGCACCCAAGCGTTTTGCTTGGTAATTTGGCCCAAAGCCAGCCCCCGTATAATCACGGTTTGGGTTTGGGTGGTGGCGTTGCCGCCCATGCTGGCCACAATCGGCATTAAAATGGCCAAGGTTGTCAGCTGGGCAATACTGTTTTCAAACAGGGCTATGACGGCGGCGGCGGCAATGGCGGTCAGCAAGTTGATTCCCAGCCACGGCAGCCGATGGCGGGTCGTTTCACTGATGGGGGCAAACAGGTCTTCCGTTTCATCCACCCCGGCGGCGGCAGCCTGTACGTAGGCGGCGTTGGCTTGAATGGCATCGAGCACGTCATCGATGGTGATCCGCCCCAGCAGGGTGCCGTCAATTTCAATCACCGCCAGGTTGTGGAGGTCGTATTTTTCAAAAATCCGAATGACTTCTTCGGTTGACGTGGTGGGGTTCACGCTTAAGGGCTCACGACGCATGACGCTTTCCATGGCCGCCGTCAGCGGGGCTTTCACCAGCCGGTGCAGGGAAACAGTGCCGATGAGCTTGCGGGCGCCATCAACCACAAACACGGTGCCTGGGTTGTTGGAAATTTCATCGGCGTTGTCGCGCAAGTAGGCCAGCAGTTCGGTGGCAGTTTGGGTAGGCTTGGCGGTGAATACTTCCAGCTGCATCATGCTGCCGGCGGTATCTTCGGCATAGGAAAGCAACTGTTTGGTCTCGCCGTCGTCAATCAGGTCTTCGGCGTCGGGGCCGCTTTCGTCGGTGTTATCTTCCACCACTTGCGCCATGTCGGCGGCGTCATCGCTTTCCAGTTCGGCAATCGCGTGGCGCACTTCTTCGGGCCGCAGCAGCTTCAGTACGTGCGCCTGTACGCCTTCTTCCAGCTCGGCCACCACATCGCCCAAATGTTCGTAGGGGATGTTGTTTAAAATCATCGCGCGCTCGTGGCGCGGCAGGCGTTCAATCAGGTCGGCAATGTCGGCGGGGTGGATATCGGCCAGCAGCCGCCCCAACGCCTCGGGTTCATTCGCCAACGCCCGCAGCACGGAAAGGTACGCCCCTTCCGTTAATTTAATATGCGGCTGGTCTTCGTAGTGTTTGGGGTTGGTCATGCGGCGCTCAAGGAATTTAGATAGTTTTCGCACGCGGCAATATCGTGCTGTTGATGGTCATAATCGAGCAATCTCTTATAGGTAATAAGATCGTCAACGGGCATCACGCAACAATGAATATTCCCAATCTTGATGACTTCATCACGGGTAAATTCACTTGCGGCTGAAACCCACTCGGTCTTGGCTAAATTGGTCATTAAGCCACTATCAGCCCCCGAAATATCCACCCACTGACCGTTTATTTCAAACTGTACCATCAGCAAATCCCACTTGGCATCCCGAAAGCGCTCGCATGGGAATTTTACGTAAGATTCAAGCGCCTGTTCAACCGTTGGTAAGGCCGCATCTGGCACTTCAAAATCCAGGTCATTCAGCGGCCTTGTTGCGCCATAGACCCGCGCCGCTGCCCCCCCACACAAATGGTAACGTAGGCCTAACTCTTTAAACACATCACAGCATAAGCCCAATGCAGCTTGCGCGGGTGCAGGAAAGGCTTCAACCTGACGCAACTAACGTGTCCCCTTCCGCAGATTTGGCCGCGAACGACTGGCCGCCTGCTGGGCCTGCACCACGGCCAAGGCGGTTAGGTTAATCACGCGGCGCACGGGGGCATCTACACTCACAATATGCACGGGCTTATTCAGGCCAAGCAAAATTGGGCCGATGTAATCCACATCGTTGCCCATCATCCGCACCATGTTAAAGGCAATGTTGGCGCTATCGACGTCGGGAAAAATCAGCAAGTTCGCTGGTTCAGTCAGCTTGCTTTCGGGGAAGATGCGGTGCATCACGTCCATATTCAAGGCGGTATCGGCCTGCATTTCCCCTTCCACCGCCAGGCTTGGCCAGCGGGCCTGCATAATCTGGCGGGCCTGCTGCAGTTTTAAAGTATTGGCATTGCGGCTGCTGCCAAAATTGCTGTGCGACAGCAGGGCCACCCGAGGCTCGATGCCAAATTGTTGCATTTCTTGGGCCGCCAACACGGTCATTTCGGCCAGTTGTTCGGCGGTGGGGTTTAACTGCACGTGGGTGTCGGCCATGAACAATACCTTATCTTTGGCCATCACCACCTGCAGCGCGTAAATGTTGTCGGTACTCTTGCTGCCGTTGATAATGTGCGCAGCAATAGGCAAATAACGCATAAAGCGGCCCGAAATTCCGCAGACAATCGCATCAGCTTCATTGCGTTGCACCATCAGGCTGGCCCACGTCAGCCAGCGCGAACGCAGATGAATTCGCGCTTCGCCCAGCGTGACGCCGTCGCGTTGGCGCAAGGTGTAGTAGGCCTGGGCGTAGTCTTCAATTGCGTTATCGGTTTGCGGGTCAATCAGCGTAAAATCAGTGCCCTCGCGCATGGTCAGGCCCAGGTCATTGATATGCTCGCGCACCACTTCCGCGCGGCCCAGTAAAATCGGGCGGGCCAAACCTTGGGTAATCACGGCCTGTGCGGCTTGCAAAATGCGCGGGTCTTCGCCTTCGGGGTAGACCACCCGCTTGGGTTCCTGTTTGGCCAGCGTGATGATATCGCGCATCAGGGCAAAGGATTGGTCGATGCTGGCATGCAACCCGGCGGCATAGGCCGCAAGGTCGGCAATCGGGCGCTGCGCCACGCCGCTCGCCATTGCTGCTTCCGCCACAGCAGGCGCGATGGTAGAGAGCAGGCGGTTATCGAAGGGTTTAGGAATTAAGTATTCGGGGCCAAATTTGAGCTTGCTGCCCTTGTACGCAGTGGCCAGCCCCGGCTCGGGTTCGGCGCGGGCCAGGTTGGCCAAGGCTTTGGCGGCGGCAATTTTCATTTCGGTGTTGAACGTAGTGGCGCCGCAATCTAAAGCGCCCCTAAACAGGTAGGGGAAGCCAAGCACGTTGTTAATCTGGTTAGGGAAGTCGCTGCGGCCCGTGCCAATGATGGCGTCGGGCCTTGCGGCGCGGGCGAGATCGGGCATAATTTCGGGCGTTGGGTTGGCCATGGCAAAAATAATGGGCTTATCCGCCATAGTTTTCACCATCTCGGGGGTTAAAATCCCCGGTGCTGAAAGGCCAAAAAACACATCGGCCCCTGCCCCTGCCACCGCCTCGGCCAGGGTGCGCGCAGCGGTTGGGTGCGCAAACGGCACATGGGTTGGGTGCAGATTTTCCCGCGCGGCATGAATCACACCGGCAACATCGACCAGTGTAATATTGCGGCGTGGCACACCCCACTCGGCCAACAGGTTCATGCAGGCCAACCCTGCCGCCCCCGCCCCGCTGCAAATAATTTTTACCGACTCCTTGGTTTTGCCCGCCAGCTCGGTGGCATTAATAAACGCCGCCAGCACAATGATTGCCGTGCCGTGCTGGTCATCGTGCAGCACGGGGATTTTCATCCGCTCCCGCAATTTTTCTTCAATATAAAAGCACTCTGGGGCTTTGATATCTTCTAAGTTAATCCCGCCAAAGGTAGGCTCGAGTGACGCCACAATGTCCACCAACTTATCGGGGTCGGTTTCGTTAATTTCGAGGTCAAATACATCAATATTCGCGAACTTTTTAAACAGCACCGCCTTGCCTTCCATCACGGGCTTGGCGGCCAAGGGGCCAATGTTCCCAAGCCCCAGCACCGCAGTGCCGTTGGTCACCACCGCCACCAGATTGGCTTTGCTGGTGTATTTTTCCGCCGCCGCTGGGTCATCCTTAATCACTAGGCATACCTCGGCCACGCCCGGGGTATAGCCCAACGAAAGGTCGTTTTGTGTGGTCAGCGGCTTGGTACTGACTACCTCGATTTTACCAGGGCGGCCTTCGCTGTGGTATTTCAAGGCGGCATCGCGGAGGGTGGAGTTTGACATACTAAGACTTATTCAACCTTAGAGCTATATTGGCAAGCCAAAATGTGCGTTTGACAATCTTGTTTTTACTAAGTATACAAAGATACCCGCAACCGCCAAGGAGGACACCATGGCACGCAATCGTTTTCACGGCCAGTTTGGTCGTATTCAAGGGAATCGCTGCCCGCGCAGTGATTCCCCTGTGGTGGTGGAAGTGGTCGACATCGAAAAAGGATCCATCGAAACCTACTTCACCTCGGCAGAACAGGCCGTTGGCCTCGCGCGTGGAGAACCTCCACGTGGCAAATGGCGCGAAGCTGAACCGGCGGCTTTCGACCGCAGCTGGTGAGGTTATTTCCTCAGCACTTCCATGAAAAGGCGTCCGCAGGGGCGCCTTTTTATTTCACAAATCTTTCAAGCCCAGCCTGCAAGCTGGCGGCGCTATCGGAGCTGCGCAGATGGGTGATGTATTTACCATCGGGCCCCATTAAGTAGGCAAAGCCCGAGTGGTCGACATTGTAAATGGTGGGGTCATCGTTTTCGGCAGGGGTACCGATGGCATAATAAGCCAAATAGTTTTTGGTCATGATATCGATGTTGGCCTTGTCGCCCGTCCAGCCCACAAACGAAGGCGAAAAGCCCCGCACGTAGGCGCCCAGTTTTTCAAGCGTATCGCGGGCCGGGTCCACACTCACGAACACAAATTGTAATTTCTCGCGGGTGGTTTGGGGTAATTTTTCCTCAACGCCCGCCATCAGTTGCAGCATGCCTGGGCAGACATCGGGGCAGTTGGCAAAGCCAAAGAAAATGAGGTGGTATTTCTCGCCCACCAGATTGGCTTCCGTCACCGTGCGGCCTGCGTCATCGGTCAGGGTAAAAGGGCCACCAATGGCAGGTGCCCCGCTGGGTTGGCCGTAACCAACTTCGGCCGTTGCGCCTGTTGCGGCAGGTTTGACGGCCAACCAAATTGCCGCGAAGGCCGCAACCGTGAGGATGAGCATCAGGATGGCGGGGATGACGCGCGAGGAGGATTCAAGGCTTTTCATGGAAGTAGTTTTTGCGCCAGTTCTGGCCGATTGGCAAGCAATTCGGCCACAACGCTGCGGATTTCAGCAGCGTGTATTTGGGCCTTAAACTTTTCTGCTTCCCGCGCCCGTAACGCCGCACTTACGGTGCCCTGCCCTGCAGCAGCCCACGCGGCCAACTGGGTGAAATCGTACCTATGGCTTGGCCCTCGCGGCACCAGCACCGCTTGCGGGTGAAGCAGACTGGCTGGCCCCACCGTCGCCGCAAAGCGCAGCCAGCGCCACCAACGCAGGGGGTCCTCGGCCAGCTTTATGGCTGGGTCGCCAAGCCAGATGACCTGCCCTTCCTGCCAATGCGTAGCGCCGCCGTAAGGGTCGGTCAGTGCGCCGTTTGGCGCCAGATACACCGCGTTGCAGGTAAAATCACGGCGGGCGGCGTCGGCCAGTAAATCGGGGGTAAAGTTTACCGTGGGGTAACGGCTTGAAGCGGCGTAAGTTTCGGTGCGAAAGGTGGTGATATCGCAGCCCGCCACCTGCACGCTGCCAAAGGGCAAGCCACGGGTGTGGGTCGGCAAGCCCAAGGCCGTGGCGGAGGCTAAAATTTCAGCAGGCAGGCTTGGCGTGGCAAAGTCGGCTTCGGTAGCCTGCTGTTTGGAAATATGGGCCCGTACCGCCCCCCCGACTGCGTAAAGCGTATGGGCGGCCAGCAGGCCTTTGATGGGCTGGAAAAGTTTCAGCATTACGGCAATACAACGGCGTAATAAAAGTGGCCGTGCAATAAAGCCAACCACCCCGCCGCGCACAACAGAGGGGCGAAGGCAAAGCGGCCCTGCTGCCCAAAAATTTTGCGGTAAAGCACCACCAATAACCCCAAGCCCGCCACGGCACTCAGCCACGGCAGCAGGCCAATCGGGGTCAGCCAGGCGCCCAGTGCTGCCGCGAGCCAAATATCCCCGCCCCCCAGCGCGGCCTTGCCCGTG
>JAIXUT010000231.1 GCA_027483385.1 Alphaproteobacteria bacterium | reverse complement strand
TATGGTGTCAGTGGAAGCAATGTGTACTACGTGAACGGTGGGGTGAACTTAAAACTTCGCAATACGAATACCCAATTGCTCAACGCTGGTGGCATAAGCAACTTTGTTTCGGATGGTACAGGCAATGTCTATTTTGCAGCAGGTGGTAGTGTCTATAAAAGCAATGGTACAGCGGCTGGGACCACTGTACACATCAATAGCATCAATTTCCTTCCTCTCTATTTGCAAGCCAACAAGCTCTATCTAGGCTTCGACCCCTCTTCTGGTTTTTATTATACCGATGTCAATACCACCAATTCTTACACCAATGTAGCCAATACTCGCCTTGGTGAAATACTCTTTAAGGACAACAGTAACAACTACGTTTACTATCTCAATGGCTATAACGACCCGCCCACACCTTCAGGCGACGGTATTCGCCTGTACAGAACAGACGGTACCACTGCGGGTACTATCAAACTCCAAGACGTGCTGGGTGCTTCGTCAATCGGGAAAATAGGAAGTAAATATTATTATACAGTAGGTCAAGGAAACGATATTTATCAAACAGATGGCACGGTAGCGGGTACTACTTTATTTTACTCGGGCAATTTTAGGGCTGCTACCCAAGCAGGTACTACGACGTATCTCTGGAAATACAATGCCAACAACCAAAGCTTTAATCTATGGCAAACCGATGGTACTACGGCGGGTACGCAAGTAGTGGTGGGGGGCAATCATCGCTCATTTGTAGGTACTGATTTCTTGTCTAACTCTATCTCTACAGTCTGGTACAACGGTACTTTGTACTTTTACTCTGGTATTAGTGGAGGAGAAAGCGGGTTATACAAATATGTGGGCTGTCCAGCACCACCGCCTGCACCTGCCAATTTTGTGGTAAAGTCGGAGACGGTTTGTAACAATAATCAAAATCCACTTTACACAGTGAGCTCAGTTTTGGAGGCTACTTCTTATACATGGAGCTATTCTGGAAGTGCAACCATCCACAACCCTACCACTGCTGGTGCCTCTAATAACCTATATTTTACAAGCACCTCTACGGCAGGAACACTGAGTGTGAGAGCTGTTAATGGATGTGGTACCAGCACGCCCCTTACGTTGCCTATTGTCGTAAAGTCATTGCCCGTACAACCCTACTACGCACCCAGCAACCCCACGCAGGCTTGTGCAGGCAAAAGCATCGTACTCACCGCCAACACTGACCCCAATGTAGATTCCTATAATTACAGTTACGTGTCGGGCACAGGAGCTACTTTTAGCAGTAATACCAATCCTGTCACGGTTTCGTTTGCGGCCAATGCCACCTCGGGTGTTGTTTATGCCACTCCTGTCAATAGCTGTGGTACAGGCCTTACCAAAGCCAGGAGTATTATGATTATAGACCCACCGCAGCCCAATATGGCCTCTTATCCTGCCAGCACGACTATCAATAGTGGAGAATACATCAGTTTGTATTATAATGATAACGGTGGCTGTTTAAACTATGCAGGCATCACTTGGTCATCTGGACAAACGGGAAGCAGTATTTACGTTGGTCCAACTACTACCACCACTTATACCTTCACTTGCACTAATTCTTGTGGTAATCTGGTCACTTCTGTGCCAATTACCGTGACGGTCATTGGAGGGTGTCCGCCTACGCTCATAGTCAATTCTTCAACCACCTCACCTGCCAAAGCGGGTGATCATATCACCACCTCAGGAACTATCAATTATACATCAGGCAGTAGGCTTTATCAGGCCGGCAAAGCCATAACCATTACGCCACCCACCGGAGGAAACGGGTTTTGGCAAACGGAGAAGGGAACCGTCTTTGAAGCAAGAATTGAGGGATGTCAATAAAATAGTAAAGGATTTTTTAATCAATGATTTTCCGAAATGAAAAAACATTTGTATTCTCTTTTTTTGTTTTTATTAAGCTGTATCCCCTTATTTGGACAAAACTGCGGGACCTCTTCTCCGACGGATGCTGATGAACTTTTCTTTGGTAAATTCATCCACAAGCACGCGAAAAGTAAAAACACCCGGGCAGGTGCGGTACCCCTCAAGTATGTCCCAGTAAAGGTGCACATTATCCGCAACGATGACGGCAGCGGCGGGGTGGACCTCATTGCCCTCAATGCCAAATTTGCCGAATTGAACAGAGCCTTTTTACCCGTAGGATTACAGTTTTATTTTGGCGGGAGCGGTTCTTTCGGCGGCACTAATCCCGCCACTGACTCTCCGCATTTTATCAACAGCACTACTTATAATACCACCATTAATTACAGCAATGCAAACACATTTACGGGTATTTTATCAGCCTACAACGTTAGCAATGCCATCAATCTATACATAAGCAGTACCATCATTGGTGCCGAAGGATTTGCCACACAGCCAAACGCGAGTTTTAACCATGTCTTTGTGAATTATTTAGCCATTTCGAACGCAGTAAATAAAACGCTGCTGCACGAATTCGGCCATTATTTCGGTCTTTACCATACTTTTCAGGACAGCAATCATGCCACTGTGTCAAATCGAGAAGTAGTTACAAGAGGCTTAGGAGCCAACTGCTCTACTAGAGGCGATCGGGTGTGTGATACTCCTGCCGATCCTTATGAACAACTAAACTCCACACAAAGAAACAACGTCAATAATGCATGTAGCTATGCCCTGACAACGCCCATCGATGCCAACGGCGTCTCTTATCAACCAAGCATCACAAATGTAATGTCGTATTGGAGCAGAATATGCGGTCTTAATCAACATGGACAATTGACTCCTGGACAGTATGAACGT
>JAIXUT010000216.1 GCA_027483385.1 Alphaproteobacteria bacterium | reverse complement strand
TTCCCCAACTGAGCAGCGTTGGCTGGCGCACAGTGGTGCATGCTACCCCTGAATCGGACGAAGGGATATTCAGGGTGTATGCGCAAAAGGCAAACAATGCCTGGAAAGACACCATTCCGCTGTATTTTAAGGTTCAATGTGCCCACAAACCCAATTTACCCGCCTTAAAAGTGCCCAAATCCATCCCTCAGGGCGGCACCTTGTCTTGCACGGTGGTTGGAAAACCGCGTAAAGGGTTGGTTTACCGCTGGATAATCGAAGGGAGCGATCCCGTTTATGGTGCTATTACCAATGAAAAGATAGACCAGGCCGGACAAATTTCGGTGTATTTTACTGTAACCGACACCTTAGCTGCAGGTGCTTGTGCACGCGATACCAGCTTTACCGTACAAGTGGGCGATGAACGCGTACAATTACCACTACCCGCCTACGTCACCGACCAATCCGAACCTGTAGGCAAATTTAACTGGCTCAGTTATTTGATTTTGTTGCTCACGGGCGCATTATCCGTGTGGTGCTGGTACAGATGGTCAAGGCGCAAGGCACCGAAGCCGCCCGAACCTCAAGCGGGTGTACGGACCAATTTGCCCGAAAAGACCGATAAACCGCCCTATTATATCCCGTTTCGCGAACAAAAAGGCGTGTTGCGCAGCAGTAAGGCAGAGTTCCGCTTAGGCGACGCGCTGCGCCTGCGCCAGGAAGGACAACACCAATTGTTGGACATACCTGCTACTTTGCAGGCTACTTTGGACCGCGGCGGCTTCCCGACCGCGCGATACCGGTACCAGACAAAACCCACGGATTACCTGTTTTTGGTGGACGAACAATTGCCCGGCAACCACCTGGCGCGCCTGTTCCGGCATTTGGCCGAAAACCTGCGCGGACAGGATGTGCACCTCGAATTATTCTGGTACGATGCTGGCTTTACCCGCTTTTGGAACCGCGATGTGCCCCTGGGGCTGTCTTTGGAAGGGCTGCAACGGACATTTCCAGAGCATCGTTTGGTGATTTTGGGGAACGGACATGCTTTGATTGATCCTTTTGCCGAAAATATGCCGCGCTTGCGGCCGAATTTAGTCGCTTCCTTGAAGGCTTGGTCGATGCGTTTGTTGCTTACGCCGCAACCTGTGGTTGATTGGAATTGGCGGGAAAGTGCGATTTATCGGTGGTTTCCTTTGTTTCCGGCTGATATTCAAGGTATGCTTAAGGCTGCCGAATTCATTGAGGGGGGATTGGATTCGGAGGATTTACCTTCTTCTTTTTGGGATTATGTTGGGGCGACTGTCGGGGCGGGGCTCGCCCCCGCCCTCGCCCAACAACGATCGGCCGCCCTCGCACAACAACCGGCCGCCCCCGCACAACAACCACCGGAGATTAGGGCGGGGGCAAGCCCCGCCCCTACGAGTGCCGCCGCCCGGTGGGCGGCGGCACTCGCCGTCACCCCAACCCCCACCTGGGAAACCACCCTCGCCATCGCCCGCGCCCTGAACATCCCGGTCGACCATGATATAATCCTCGAAATTGCCCGGATACCCGCCTTGCAGGAAGGCGCCTGGCACCCGCGCCAACGCCAGGCATTGCTGGCCAGCCTGTCGGAAGAAGACGAACGCGCTGCCCGCGAGGCTGTACGCGCCGAACTCGAAGCCGTGCGTGAGTTGGCCAAAGACGGCCATGCCGCCCTGGAATTGGAAACCGGCATTGCAGTGCAAAGTTTTATTTTAGACCCGGAAGATGCGGACAACCAGGCCCTTGTAACCGATTTATTGGAAAGAGGCCTGTTGCCCCGCCAATTGGAGGCCGAATTGAATTTTGCCCTTGCGCGTAAACAACAACCCAAGGCTGCGCCGGGGCCCTTGAAGATAAATATCTGCTATGTGCAGGATGATGCCGAGCAGTTTTACAATTTGTTGGAGCGCTTGCGGCCCCTGGAAGCCGATGGCACCGTACAAATATGGCATTACAGCACACAACCTACTGGCAAAAACTGGGCGGCACAACTACAAGAACACGTGGTAGCGGCTGATATCCATTTGATGTTGTTGAGCCCTGCGTTTTTGGATGCGCAATCCATCATGGAAGAAACCATGCCGCTGGTATTGGAGGGTGTGAAAACGCACCAGGCGCAGGTATTAAATATCCTGGTAAGACCCTGCAATTATGAAAAAACCCGCCTTGAACAATTCGAATTTATACCGTTAGACGCTGCTGGGCAACCTTTGGCCATTTTAAGTGACTGGAATGAAGCGGAAGGCTCCATCATGCAACAAAGCCAGGCACCCATCAAAAAAGCCCGCAAAGCCTCGCGCACCTACACGCCCGAGCAGGTATGCGCCCGCGCAGCCGAGGCCGTGTTTGCCCTGGTGGCCCAATTGCGCCAGGGGCACGTAAATTCGGATAATAAGCCCCCCTTAAACTTACAAGCCTGGCTCGATGCAAAAAAGCCGGAGCCACCGAAACCGCCCAAAAGGCCGTTTTTTACCCTGATATTTGGCATAGCCTGCGCTTTGAGCCTCGTTTTTGCCGATTTATTGATTTTGGGCTGGCTAAATGAAGGTACGCCAGAGTTGCGCGCGCGGGCCTTCGCACCCCACACGTACGTACCCGGGCGCGACACCCTGCGCAGCAATGCCTTGGTGCGGGAAGTGTGGGCCATTGACAGTGCGGTGTTGTACAACAACTTGGGCGTACTACAAGCCGAACGGGGCTTGCCCACCGTAGATCCCGTGTTTAAAAACCTGAGCGCGCCTGCGCCCAATGCCTACCAGGCCCTGGCGTTTTTTGCCCGCGCCCGGCAATTAAGTCCGCTTAAAGCCTATTTGCCGGCTTTGCAAAACAGTGCAACCGCCTGGTATCAGCTCGCCGCACAAAGCCTGAACAACGAGGCCAGCACTGCGCAATTGACGCAAGCCGCCAGCCAGTTTGACTCCGCTGCGATACTGGCAACAGAATATTTCCCGCGTTTAAGCGCCGATGCTACCCATGGAAAAGGCCTGTGCTATTTTTACAGCAAGCAGCGCGACAGTGCCTTGCTTGTGTACCAATATTTGCGCGCCCGGGCTTATTTTGACACCCTGACCCTGCGCCCCAATTTGGAAACCCTGCTGGGCATCACCACCAACCGCATCAACAGCGTGCAAGTGCAACAGGCTGCGGATGGTCGTTTGCGCCTGCAAATTGCCTACCAGTTGGCTTTTGAACCGCGCCAAGACCCACAACTTACCGTAGAAGCCGTAGATAAAACAGGTAAAGTATTGGTTTTCAATACTAAAGCCCAGCGCAGCGCTACTTTAGGCGCGAATACCGCCACCCTGTATTTGCCCGAACAAGCCAATACTGCGGCTTTCCATGCGGACACGCTGCGGGTGCGCTTGAGCGATGCGTACGGGAAGCAATTGGCCAGCTGGCAACAAGCACGCCAATGGGATTGGACGCCGCTAAGCGTTACTACTCC
>JAIXUT010000025.1 GCA_027483385.1 Alphaproteobacteria bacterium | reverse complement strand
GGGTGTACCTGCGCCATGTGCTGCGCAATGCGCTGCTGCCGACCCTCACTATTTTGGGGTTAAGCCTGCCCGGCCTGATTGGCGGCAGCGTGATTTTGGAAAGCCTGTTCGGCCTGCCCGGCATGGGGAAGTTATTTTACGACAGCGTGATGATGCGCGACTACCCCACCGTGATGGCATTACTGCTGATTGGCGCGGTGCTAACTTTGCTTGGCAACCTGCTGGCCGACTTGGCCTTGGCCCACGCCGACCCACGTGTGCGGGCGGGTTTACAAAACTAGAAAAAAAGAAACCCCCTGCGCCCCACCGTTAAACGGGGGCGCAGAGGTCTTCCTCGTAAACATAGCTGCGCGGCAGCGCATGCAAGTCATCCACCACCACCCCAAAGCGTGGCGCCAGTACCCGATTGATTTCAGTGGGGCAGAACGGCTCGAAGTGGTAGTTCAGTACCGGCCATGACCGTGGTACCAGGCGGCCAGTTTTGGCTTCAACCAAGCAATCGCTGAAGCTGAGCCAAATAGTCCCTATAAACGGCTCGAGAGCCTGCTGCTCTTGCAACAAGACATGGGTGCCGCCGTTGTAACGCGCCAGCTTCGCAGTATGTTTACGAATCCGCCTCCAGCCGCTTTTCAGCTCAATGTTCACGCGGCCACCAAAAGCATTGGCAACAGCATGAAAATCGGGCTGACCACAGCGCAAGGTACGGCCGTCGGGCAGGTGCAAAACGGGCAAGATAGGTTCTACCACGAGCTCTGCTTGCACTTGCCAGTCGCGCAAGCACTTCAGCAGCATGCGGGCACAACCCGCGAGCCAACCCATTTGTTCGCGATGTTCACGCAGATAATCTTGCGTGGTTTGGCAGGTAGTTTGGGTGCCCAAGCCTAGCAGCAGAGCTTCCATACTTTTAGGCTTAAGCTGGGCCAACACTTGCCAATCTTCGGCCGTAAACATTTCCGCCAATAATTGGTGCAAGGCAATCCCACGCCAGGTAAAATAGCCCATATCCGTGGGCCAACTTCGGACTTTGACGTCCATCTCTCTCTCCTAGGAAAGTTTTTGGCAGAGATGCCAAAAAACGGTTATGATATAAAAGTGTATAAACATACCCCAAAACAAGCAACAAGGAAAAAGGGAAGCCTGCCGTCCCCTTAGGCGACCACGCGCTCCGACCGCTCCAGCACCCGCAGCAGCCGCGGCGTGGGCTTCAATATTTTCAGGTAATCGTGCCAGGCGGTCGGCAATTCGCGCAGGCGGTCTTCCGTCAGCCACAAATACAGCAAATCGGCGCCACTGGGCACCCACGGCTGTTGCAGCAGGCGGTAGCCCGCGCGTTCCAGTGGCAGATTGCCCTTACGGTTGTTCGCGGGCCAGCTGGCCAACACGACGTTTTCCCAGGCACTGGTGCCGGCGCGGCAACGGGGCACCACATGGTCCATGGTGGCTTCATGGGCTTTGTCGGCAGCTTGCAGCCGCAGCGCATGGCCCGTGTATTGGCACAGGCCGCGGTCGCGCACGTACAAATTATGCAGGTTGCAGCTGGGCGTGCCGTACAGGTTGGCGGCGGGGATGTAATCACGCAACGCCACCACGCTGGGCAGGCGCAGTTCAGTGGTGGGGCTGTGCGCCCAGGTTTCCGACCAGCTTACCACCTCAAAACGGCCCAAAAAGTAGCCGCGCAGGGTATCTTCGGCGTTCAGGGTTTCCAGCGGGTAGCCGAGCGGGTGGTAATCGGCGTTCAAAATCAGGGTTCGATGGCTGGCAAACAGGCTGGCGTTATTCATCGAACACGTTCCAGTATTCGCTAGGCGGCGACGATTTTGGCAATTTTTGCAGATTGAGCACCGCAAGCGTACTTTTTGGTACGTGCGGAGCGGAAAGCCAAAAAAGTGGCAAAAGCGGCCCGCATAGCAGAATAATGAGCGTGTTCGGCGCGGCAAGGCTGGCTGCCTGCGCCATGGGGTTAAAAACTCCGCCGCCTGTTCATAAACACAAGTTACGCTGCAAAAACCCTTGGCGGCAAGCCACAACCCCGCTAGCGTAGGGCCCATGCAAGCACCCCGTGTGGCAGGAATCACCCTTATCTGCCTGATTATAGGCGCTGCCCTGGCCGCCCCCGTGCTGGCGCCCTACCCGCCCAATGAAATGTTCCTCAGCCACGTGATTGCCCCCCCCAGCGCCCAGTTTTGGCTGGGGACCGACGCCCTGGGCCGCGACGTCTTCAGCCGCATGCTCTATGGCGCCCAAACCAGCCTCAGCGTCGGGCTGGTGGCGGTGGGGCTGGCGCTGGTATTGGGGATTCTGGTCGGGATTGTTGCCGCCTTGGGGGGCCGCCGTACCGATGCCGTGCTGATGCGCCTGACCGATATTATGCTCTGTTTCCCCACCATTTTCCTGATTTTGGCCATCATTGCCATCCTCACCCCTAGCCTGATGAATATTATGATTATTATTGGCCTTACCAGCTGGATGGGGGTGGCGCGGCTGGTACGGGCCGAAGTGTTAAGCCTCAAAGAGGCCCCATGGCGGCAGGCGGCGCTGCTGGGCGGGGTTGGCGGCCTGCGGCTGGCCACCCGCCACCTGTTGCCAAACTTGCTGCCCCCCATTCTTACCTCGGCCAGTTTGGGGTTGGCGGCAGCCATTTTAACTGAGGCGGGGCTTTCCTTTCTCGGCCTTGGGGTGCAACCGCCAACCCCCAGCTGGGGCAGTATGTTAAGCGAAGGCAAAGGGGTGCTGGAAGCCGCCTGGTGGCTGACCGCCGTGCCCGGGGTGGCCATTTTGCTCACGGTACTTGGGTTTACGTTGGCAGTTGAAAAATAGGCAAGGGCGGCCTATACAGAGCTAGTTCATAAGGTCACTTCCCAATGTAGGAAGCGACCATTGACAGGGAACATCAGCAATCTTTAACAGGCAGTTTGGCTGCCAGAAAGACTTAAGATGTTCATCCTCGGTGAAGAGTTCCTCGCTGCCTGCATGACAAAAGCCAAAGCAAGAATCTGTGTTGAAAGACACAGGGCCCTTGTTGCACAATCTCCCAGTTCGGAAATTATGTGCGACCACCTTCGGCAAGCCGAAGAGAAGCTGGAACACACCAGCAAGGCCGCCTTTATGGCTTCTCTCCCTCCCCACCACCGCGCAAACGCTATGCACTGGTGGAATACGGGCGAGATTGCGCGCTAGGCAGGCGCGAATTGCGTTTGGCAGAACGGGCCCACGCGTCAAGCGTACCGTTCCGCCATCCCGCCGTGCTCCCAAGAAAGGGCACGGCGGTTTTCTATTTAAGATTTTCGCTCTGTGGGGCTTTACGGCGCAGCTTCAGCGCCTCCAGGTAGGGCGTGAGCTGCGCCACCAGCGCGGGCCACGGCAACATATGCAGCAGGTTGTACAAAATTCCGTAGGGGCACATACAGTTAACTTAATCGAGAAGCTCATCAGCCGCAACGGCTGTCGCCGCCTTCAAGGCCGCTGCTGCCTGCCCCCCACCAAAGCCGCGCCGCTGCAAAAAGCCCATGCGCCGCGCCAGTTCCTTCTGGCGGGCCGCCCGTTCAGTCGGCAAGGGCGATTTATACTTCGCCAGTAATAACGCAGTTGCAGTGGCCAACCAGTCGTGGCCAGCGTCCTCGGTCTCGGCCAGTGTGGCTGCCCCAAGGTCTTTGGCCACCCCTTTTTGCGTCAGTTCCTGCTTAATCTTCCCTGCCCCCCACTTGCTGCCTTTGGCCCGCCGATTCACCAGCAGCGCCGCCGCACGAGCGTCATTAATGTAATTTCTTTGTTCAAATTCCGTTATTAAAATATTGATTTCATTTAAATCGTATAACTTGGTACGCAGCTTATTGCGCAGCTGCGCGGCAGTTAGTTCGCTGCGCCCCACCATCGCCAATGCCACCTCGCGCAGCGGTTTGGGTGCCTTGGCGGGCTTGCCATCGGGGTTGTAATTTTTACGTTTTGAAAAGGTTTTCACCTTTTCAGGCTACCCCAGCAGCTGCCACTCCGCCAGCCCCTGCAGGGCCGCGGGCTGGGTCCGAATCTGACGCCCCAGCAGCCCCAGCGTCAGGGTTTCGGGCAGCTGGGGCTTTAAGTATTCCAGTACGGCAGGGTGGGCCTGCACCACTTGGCTGTGCAGCGCGGGGTTGGCGCCTGCGGGCGTACGCCAGAGCTGC
>JAIXUT010000092.1 GCA_027483385.1 Alphaproteobacteria bacterium | reverse complement strand
TATAAAAAGAAAAAAAGACCACAAACAAGATCCGCTTAACTTATTTACTTTATTAGAATCTGCCTCAGAAAATCTTTGGGTAAAAGAAACTAAAATAAAACATATTGAAAATCTTAAACAACTTAAAAATACTTATAACATAGATAGCCTGAAACTTATTAGAAATAATATTTCACATGGGACATATCTTAAAGATTTTATATTTTTAAAACAAGAAACTGAAAATTCTACTTTATTATGTTGGTCGATTTGGAATAGTTTTTTAACTTACTTTCCTTATCATAAAATTGTAAAAAACACTTTTAACTATGATTCATACTTAAATAACCAGATTAGTATGATTACAAATGCTTTAGAGGTTGAGTTTAAAAAAATTTTAATTTCTCCAAAGGATAATTAGATACGGACGAAGCCGCTAAAGATCTGGATTCTTCGCTTCGCTCTGAATGACACACAGGCAGTAGGCTACCCAAAAAACTTCACACCGCAGGTGTCATCCAGAGCCCTATGCTAGTGCCGAAGCCAGTAAAGCCATCCGCGAAGGATCCAGATTCGCAGGTAAACGAAGGCAGCAAAACCTGGATCCTTCGGCAAGCCCCAGGATGATACACCCCGCAGCGGTTAAGCCGCCTTCCTTGCCCGTAAGTCCGCCACAAAGGCCATCACCCGTGCCACCAGTTCGTACGTCTGCAGCGGGATGGGCTCGTCAATTTCGGCCTGGGCAAACAGCAAGCGCGCCAGCGGCGGGTCTTCGTATAAGGGAATATTATGCTGCGCCGCCACCTCCCGAATCCGCAGCGCCACCGCCTCCACGCCCTTGGCCAGCACCACGGGCGCAGCGTCGCCTTCATCGGGCTTGTAACGCAGGGCCACCGCATAGTGGGTGGGGTTGGTCACCACCACATCGGCTTTCGGCACCGCCTGCATCATCCGCTTGCGCGCGCGTTCGTTCCGGATTTGGCGCTGCCGCTGCTTCACGTATTGGTCACCTTCGCTTTCCTTCATTTCATCCTTCAGCTCGCGCAGGCTCATCATGTTGTCGCGCATAAATTTAAAGCGCTGAAACAGAAAATCAGCGATCGCCAGCACCAACATAATCGCCGCCGCCGCGCCCACCAATTGTATCAGCAGCAGGTGCAGCTTGTTCACCAACCCCACCGTGCCCGCCTCATCCACCAGCCCCACCAGAATGTCGCGCGACTGATACACCAGCAGCCCCAGCACCGCGCCCAGCACCCCAAGCTTGAGAATACTTTTCACCAACTCGGCCAGGGCTTGCATGCCAAAAATCCGTTTAAAGCCGGCCAACGGAGAAATTTTCTGCAACTTGGGTTCAATCGCCTTGGGCGCAAACAGGCCGCCATGCTGCACCCAACCGCCCGCGATGCCCAGCAGCATGAACAGCGCAAAAATCGGCACCATCGCCAGCATAGCTTCCAGCGCCACTTCGGCCAGCACGGCGCCGACTGCGCTTTGGCCATCCAGCACCGTGGTTCCCGCGCTGTTAATCACCGCCGCCCCCAGCTCGGCCAGCTTGGCAAAACTGAACGACGCCAACCCCGCCGCCAGCGCCACAATGCCCAGCAGCATGAACAGGTGGTTCACCTCGCGCGATTGCGGCACCTGCCCTTCTTCACGCAGCTTCTCCAGCTTCCGCGGGGTCGCCTCTTCGGTTTTTGATGATTGATCCTCGTCGTCGGCCATAGGCTACCCTTGCACGAAGCCGCCAGCTTTGCCAGAGTGCCGACCATGCCCACAGCAGAATTCCCTAAATCCTGGCACGCCGCGATTGCCGAAACAGCCCTGCCGTGGCGCACCGAAGGTGGCGTACAGGTGCTGGGCGAGACCTTCCCCACAGCGCCGCGTGCCCCACTGCCCGCGCCTATTCCCACTGGCACGCCCCCGGATGCGGCGGCATTGGCCACGCCGCACTTACCCAACCCTGCTCAATCGCCTGAACAGGTGCTGGGCGAGGCCACCCATGCCGCGCTGCAAGGTTTGGCCGTGGCGGCACCAACGGCGCTGCGCGAACAGGCCAAAACCGCCGCCCAGCACGTGCGCAGCGCCCTGCCCTGGCTGTTTGGCCTTGGCAGCCGCGCCGAGGTTACGGTAGTGCTGGAAAACGGCACGGTGGGGCGCATCGACAGGCTCGTGCCACATGCCGGCACGCTATGGATTATCGATTTTAAAACCGGCACGCCCCAGCACCCCGTGCCTGGCAATTACGTGGCGCAGCTGCAGCGCTACGCAGCCGCCGTCCGCCCGAGCTACCCCACCACGCCGCTGCGCCTCGGGCTGGTGTGGGTGAACAACGCCACCCTTGTGGAATTGCCCGAATCCGCGTAAATTACCTTCCATTCAACAACCCTGAAAGGCCCCGACCATGAGCACCCTCAAATCCGTCACCGATACCGATTTTGCCGCCAGCGTTCTGCAAAACAGCAAGCCCGTGATTGTGGATTTCTGGGCCGAATGGTGCGGGCCGTGCAAGGCGCTTTCGCCAGTCCTGGAAAATGCCGCACAGAAAATTTCTGGCGTTGAAGTGGTGAAAATGAACGTCGATGAAAACCTGGAAGTGCCCGTGCAGTACGGCATCCGCGGCATCCCAACCCTGATTGCCTTTAAAAACGGTCAGCCCGTCAGCACGCTGGTAGGCATGCAAGAACAGGCGAAGCTGGAAGAGTGGCTGGCGGCGCAAATTTAAATTAACAGTTATAAAAAAATCGCCCTGTGGGGCGTTTTTTTATAAAAAAACTGGAGCGGGTAGACGGAAATGGAGCACAGCGTAGTACCCGTCTTCAAATAAAATAAATGGAGCGGGTAGACGGAATCGAACCGACAACATCAGTTTGGAAAACTGAGGTTTTACCACTAAACTATACCCGCTCTAGGGTTTTATTACCCGAAAACGATGAGGACGCCAAGCGCCAAAACACCGAAGGCCACGACCGCACCAGCAGGGTTGCGCTGAATCGCCGCGATAAGGTTATCAATCATCTTGCGGGCCTGCGGTGTCAGCGCACTGCCAGGGGCGGGCTTGGTACCCTTATCCTGTGGGTGTGGAGCCTTTTTGGGCTTAGGCCTTGGCTTAAGAGGGGTAACTGGTTCTACCATCCGCGTGATCCTATTTTTGCAAAGCTTAGCGAAACCTGAAACCTTTCTGCAAGCTAAAAATCATTGACAGCCGCGCAAAACCCTCGCATAAGCCCACAGGTGTCGCGGGGTGGAGCAGCCCGGTAGCTCGTCAGGCTCATAACCTGAAGGTCGTTGGTTCAAATCCAGCCCCCGCAACCAAGATTTTAAGCCGCGCACGTGCGGCTTTTTACATGCGTTTGGCCAAGCTAAAATAGAGAATATTAGGCAGATTTCCTAATAGCTTCATCATCAGGACCATGGGTTTAGGAAAGTTAATTTCAAACTTGCGCGTGTTTAATCCTCGCCAGATAGCACTGGCGGCCT
>JAIXUT010000150.1 GCA_027483385.1 Alphaproteobacteria bacterium | reverse complement strand
CTCTCCATTTTTGGGGGTCAGGGGGTATTTATAGCTAAATTCAAAATCAAGGAAACAATATGAAGGCACTTTTTTACGAAGGAAACCATTCCTTCACCCTTAAAACGGTCGAAACGCAACCTTTAAAAGAAGGAGAAGTACGACTCAAAATGGCGTATGCCGGCGTATGCGGAACGGACGTACACATTTATCACGGAAAAATGGACGCCCGGGTCAAACCGCCGCAAATCATCGGCCACGAAGTATCGGGAATCATTGATGCAATCGGTGAAGGTGTAACGGATTGGCAAATCGGGGATAAAATCACCGTGCGTCCCCTTAATCCGGGTCCTGAAGTAGCGGCCGACAATGGCTTTCGGCACATTGGTCAGCACCTCAAATTCATCGGCATCGACTCCGCCGGCGGAATGCAGCAATATTGGAATGTACCCGCATTTACCTTACACCGTCTTCCTGAAAACCTCCCCCTGACCCTCGGTGCCATGATTGAACCCTTGGCCGTAGCTTGTCACGATGTGCGACTCGGAGAACTCAAACTAGGTGAAAATGCCGTGGTCATCGGTGGTGGCCCTATCGGTCTATTGATTGCGTTGGTGGCTCGTGAGAAAGGGGCAAATGTATTGATTTCGGAAGTGAATGTTAATCGTATCGCCTTTATTGAATCGCTTGGTATTCAAGCCATTAATCCTTTGGAAAAAGACATTGTAAAAGCCGTGGAAGAATTTACCCACGGCGCCATGGCCGATGTGGTTTTTGAAGTATCGGGCGTTCAGGCGGGAGTAAGTACCATGACGCAGCTTCCGCGCGTACGCGGTCGGATTGTAATGGTAGCCATTCATTCCGAGCCCAAAGCGGTGGATTTGTTTCGCTTTTTCTGGCGTGAATTAAAGCTCATCGGAGCCCGCGTGTACGAGCCCGAAGACTTTGAAGCAGCCATAGCCTTAGCGGCTTCTGGGACATTGCCGTTGGAAAAAATGATTACCCAAATCTCTCCGTTGGCTGAGGCACAGGAGGTTTTTGAGACCATTGATAAGAACCCAGCGGGGATGAAGTATTTATTGGATATCCAATCTTATGATGATACAATATCGTAAAAGTTTGGACTATGCAATAGCACCAATAGTGAAGTCGCATAGTCCAAACATTTTTCTCAAAAATCAATCCTGTTCTTTCTATCTATAAACCCCTGTGATTCAGTATTTTTTATTTTTTGAACTTCTTGATAAGGCCTAATTATGGGAGGTTCGCCTAGTATAAGATTATGGGAAGGTGGTAACGCCTGACCGTTACGCTCTCTCAACACATCGTTAAAATCTTTTTGCTGAAGCGTGGGGCGAACAATTTTAAAAAGTTTTTGCCCTTGCCGTTTTTCAATTTCATCACTAATACGATTCAGTACTTTTGTTAATAGCTTAGAATCATTCGGAAAATGAATAACGGTACGGGTAATCATTAATTTCATGCTTTCGTCGATCATCGTTTCCCTCTGAAACTCATTGATTTTTTTTTCTTTATCGTTCAAATCAGTGCTATATCTATTCACAAACAAGTTCATATCTTCCACCAAATCCTTTATAAAGCCCTCGTTTAATTCCTTCGCTTTTCTCGCCCCCAAAGCTAATGGATAACGGAGTTCCAAGTTCAACCGATTCGTTCCCACTGATTCGTAATTTTCGGTATTTCCTTCCGTTTTACTTATTTGCTGGTTGGAAGGTGAAGAATAAGTAAGGTAAGGTTTGATCTTCATTTCGGGGTTCTCTGACGGGTGGGCCAAGCCCAGATAATTTACCGCAAACCGTAGCCCAGCATTGTCGCCATCCTGAGCAATCACCAATTGTGCTTGCGGATTTCGATTCAAGATTTCCTGCAAAAAAGTTAACTGTTTTCCGCCAGGCTGCCCGCCTGTTGCCACATAAAAACGTCGTTCATTGGCTTGTTCAGGATTCAATTGTTTTAACGAAATCGCATCAATGGCTGATTCCAAAATTATAATCCGCTGTACAGGAATTTCATAAAACCCTGTTTTTGCCTTTTCAATGGGTAAAATAGCACGCTTTTCTTCACCTGAGTCTTGATACATAAACACTGCACTTTTACCATCCTGGCGATAAATCGTACCAATTGTGAATTGTGGAATTTTCTGTCCATTTTCAACTGTAATCGCTTCCTTGGCCTCAAAAAACCGATTAGAATGCCAAAGTGCCTCTCCTCTTTCCCCTTCGGGAAAGGCTTTGTAGGCCGTACTCCTAATATCCATTGACGCAATATTTCCGTCACGGGCATACATAGGAAACGCCGTGTTCACGTACCGAATCACACCTGTATCAAAGGACACGTTTTTGATCCGTCCCTCAAACTCTTTTGAAAAAAGCACCTCTTTTGAAATACTTCGCCCTTCCAAAAAGTCTGTATCCGTCAGCGGGACAATCTGATATTTGCTGTACAAATCCTGCTCACGGAGGAGCGTATCTTTCAGAAAATAATTGGCAGGGACTTCAATCATCGGCTCAACCATACGCTTCTTTTCAGCGAAGCCATCCTGCATGATAATCGAGTCAATCGTCTGAAAAATATGGCGATAATTACCATGCTCCATACGTTCCATAAACTTAAAAATATCGCCTTTGAATTGCGGGTCATTCAAGTCCACAAAGAACTTCATTCCATAATCCTTAACAGCTGCTACTGCTAGGCGTTGCTTATCACCCTTGATTCCAGTTTCGTACAACCGCCAGGCATCATTGGGCCGCGATTTTTTCTTATCCAACTGATAACCGTAGTGTTGCAGAACTATTTCCAAATCTAAGTCCTGTTTTATTTGTTTCATATCTCGGGTCAAACGTCCGCCTTTTCGTTGGGTTTGGAGTGATATGGCTATATTATCCCGTTCGGTAATTTCGCTGCCATCAGGTGTCTTCAGATTCAAGTCATTTTTAGCGGCAAATCGCTCAATGGTTTCCAGATTCCATGCCTTATGTACCGACTTTGATTCTCGTATATTATGATATAAATCACTCATATTTAACTGCTTATACCCAACAGAACCATCTAACTTACCCGTTTGGCTCAACAAATAGGCTCGGCTTTTTTCGCCCCTTTGATATAAATCATTAAACTCAGCAGGATGAAAACCACTGATGGCAGGGTAGACAGCGACCCGAACCTCTCCACTGCCCAATGTCAACGTTCTTTTTGCTTCAGGATTGGTAACAATACTTTGGGGTAATTGAGTAATACTTCTGGCTCCATACATATTTTTGATTGCCTTATTACACTTTTCAACATTATCGGGTGTAGGCTCAATCCAGAGTTGAACATTTCCAATCGTGCGGGTATTATCAATGCCATTTAAAGCAAAATCACCAAAAGCAATGTAACGAACCGCTTCTTTGTTTAGGTGACGGAGAATGGCTAATTGCTCTCTTGAAGCTCGGTTTTTGACATCTTGCATAGCAGTAGCTTAGAGGTTAATCCGGAATCTCAAACCCACCTTCGGGTTCATTAATATCAAACAGTGAATTTAAAAGATCCTTGGTATCGAAAAGCGTATCTAAATGGGCTGTGTACAGCAGATTTTGTTCGTCATTGGTCAGTGATTCCCATAATTCAGCGTCGTTGACGGAAGCGTTTATCACATATCTACCCGGGTCAAGCGGCTCTTCACCATCAGCAATGTAAAGCGGCTGAATTGCTAAATTAATTCGTTCTGCCCCGTACCTATTCAATAATTCGTCTAGTGATAACATCATCAATAGTTCTGGATTGTCAGTTGAAAAATGACTCAACTTATTTTTCAATTACAAAGTAAGTTAAGTCGCTTTAATAAAATATCTTATTTATTTCTGCTCATATGATTAAATATATATTGAAAATATTATTATTGTTTTTCCCATTACTTACTTGTACCCAAATTCCAGCAGATACCGTACTTCATTAGGAAAGAGGGGTAATAAACGAATTGAGCGATTAAATCTCAAAGAATTCATTTATTTCATCATCTTTTTGAACATGGCGTTAAAAGACGGACAATTAAGTTATGATTATGATACAGAAGGTTACATTGCCTATGCTTTTTATGCTTTCGATGATTTTCTGGTATTTGAATCCCGTATTGGTATTACCGAAAAACGCGTTCTCCAAAATTTGTTCCTTTTTCAGAAAGACTACGGTAAAGTTCAGACTTTGACGCAAAACTCCTGGTTAAGCGATGCTGCCAAAGCCCCGTACTTAACTGCTTATGAATCTCGGTTGCAGTGATTAAATATGCATTCAGAATGCCCGGGTAAGAAAATTAGAAAAATAGATTTTTCAATTCTTCGCCTGTATATTTATCACTTTGCAGCAGTTGATAGTAGGAGTATGCCTTATTGATGAGGGTATCGGTGTATTGTAATGAAATAAAATTCACTCCGTTCTCATACAAAAATGACTGATACTGCAACAGATTTTTGGCATTCCCCCGGCCTGAGTACATATTTTTGAAGTTATGATACTCAATATTTACAATCTCCGCCAACTGTTTAAGGTTCATTTTTCTGATATTTTCGAGGGTGGCAGTATCAGCCCGCTCAAAAATAGCATCGGTCATGCGCCGGTTTTTATAGACAAAAAACGAATAGGTAAATACCAATTTCCAGTAGTATTCACTTGCCTCGGGATGATCTTTGATAATTGTCAGTTTGGCTTGCAATTCCGCCTGCTCCTCGGGTTTTTCAGAAGATATCTGTAAGGTCTTCAATACATCTTCTCCTACTAAAATAGGGTTATAGCTGCCTTTTTCATCAGCAGCTAACTTAGGTCTTCCTCGTGGATTCATTTGTTATAAATTTTCAAAGTGGAAGATTATTTAAAGGTTTCGGACCGCCAAAGCGGCGGTGATGCCATATTCCGTTATTTCGCTCCGCAAGCTTTGGCATTAATATAAGGACAGACATAAATTTCCACTTCGGGATATTGCTCCATTATCTTGAACGTCTCATCATAACGACGATTTGTAAATTCAAGCGGAAACGTACAAATTTGACTCAAACGCTTAAAATCCATTAATAGATTAGGACTTTGCTCACCTTTGTTTTTTTGTTTTTCCCGCTCGACCTATTAACGATACTTCATACAGATCGTTCGCATGTACCAAATCACCGAAGTCAGAAAGTTAATGGCCGACTCATGAAAAAACTCGCATTGCTTCTGCCAGAATGGGCGAAAAGGCTGCTTTCAGATAGAGCAGAAATATTGAACCCATGAATAAAACTTTCTCCACGGCTGCATCAGCCATAATTTTTTGCAGTTTTACATTGGGGTCGATTTTTCCTTTCGAGCCAAGTGGGTACATAAAAATCAGGAAGTATGCCAGAATTTTGGAAATGAGAGGGATGTCATACAAACCGAATTGCCTTTGAAGTTTGTTCAAAAAAGTATAAATAAAGCTTCGGATGGGTAATTCTCGGGCAATAATCTCGTGGCAAAACCAAAAAAAGTGAAACACCAACAACGGAATTCCAATAATCAGCAGTAACTCTACCCCCTGAGCAAATCCTTCCTTTTCTTTGCAAGTCAACCCCGACATTTAAAACATTCGTTTAATTTGGGGCTTAAAATAATAAAAATATTTAATTATATAAAGTTAAAATAACTTTATGAATTATTATAACATTCAATACTGGTAGTAGATTTAAATCTAGGACTGCTTGCACTCATCGAGAAAGATAACGTACATAGAAGGCAAGTGCTTCGTAATCTAAGATCCCAATCTCGGGTAATCAATTTCCGAATCGTATTTCCCCTACTCCAACTTCATTGTCTACCCGTTCTTAAAATACTCAATCAAAATCTGCGCTACCATATCTTTGATATTTATATCCTGTTCCACCGCTTTCAGTTTGATTTTTTTCATCAATGAAGCGGGGATTTTTACGTTAAACTGCGTTATTTCTTCTTCCGGCTCTTCCACGATTTTCTTCTGGACCTGTTGAACGGGTTCGACTTTCTGCATGGGCAATGCAGCCGGCTCTTCCGCTAGTTTTGTACTTAATTTGCCCAAACGGTTTTTGAATTCGTCACTTACTTCCATTTCATTCTATCAGTTAAAGTTGTCCAACTATTTCTTCTGCCAACGACATCATTTCCTCCCGGGCCTTTTCGTCTTCAATATTTCCTACACCATTTGCCACAACAGATCTAATGTAACTCACCCGTTCCATAATTTTTGTTTTAAAGGTCGGGATAGGATAGCCATCCAAAATTTGTTTAATATCGGAATTTACACTTGTTCGGTGTTTTACCATATTTAACACAATTCCTGCTTTCATCGCTGGGTTTTGTTTTTGAGCTTCGGCTATAAGAGCAATTGTTGCTTTAATAGCCATGACATCCAAATAACTCACCTTGGTAGGTACCAATACAAAGTCTGAAATCTCAAACAGTGTTGAAAGTTGGTCTGTTAAGTAAGGTGGAGTGTCAATAATCAGGATGTCTAACTCAGGTACATCACCTGTAGTAAGGACTTCCTGTGGCACAAGTGTGATGCCTTCAAGCAAATCTCCCAAACCAACTACACTGCCCTGTAAATCAGTATCAAGAATACCGACTTTGAGCGTATCTTTAAATAAAAAGGAAAGATTCAGTGCTATGGTGGTTTTACCTACTCCCCCCTTCTGATGTGCCACGGTTATTACTTTCATCGTTTTTTTTATGATATTTTTTTCCGGCGCAAATCAACCTATAAATACCAAAATATCAAAATAAAATCGTATCTGAATATAAATATATTAAAATATCTAAATAGGTATTTTATAAATACATGAGAGGGTGAATTCATTGATTTAGACATGAATAAACATACATTGAACTATCAAATAAATAAATTTATTTATTTTAATATTAAAACTAATAAATATTATGATTTATTTTACAATCAAAATTATTCACCAAACAAAATAAAAAGTACGTATGAAAATTAGATTCATTTCCAACAGAGTCCTGTTTTGACCTTTGTGGCTTTAAACACAGCCAAAGCACATAATGCAAGGATCCAACAGGATGCACAGGTCATTGAACAAAAAGCCACTGCCCTGCTGGCGTATTTTACTCCTTTAACCACAATTATTTTCGTCATAGCGGCCATTCTAGGATTAATGGGTGGGGGTAAGATTTACAGTAAATGGCAAAATGGCGATTAGGATACCCAAAAAGCTGTTGTGGGATGGATGGGTGACATCTTATTTATTTTAGCCATTGATGCGACTTTGTAGGCCGTGTTTTTTAAGCAGATGAAACGACTCTAAAATAGAGTTTCTTCATTTTTGCTGACTGCAATGATGAATGGGTATACATTTTGACAACCGATAAATTTGACAAAGAAAAGCTGATTTTCGAGGGTTGGAATCGGTTAACATTTTACCGAACCCTAGCACGACACTCTTTCAATGTTTGTTACCTTTACATGTATATTATGCGGTTTCAAGTAACTGATTGGCAGACTTCGTATCTATACCCGTTGGCAACTAGGTAAAAGCAAACGCATAACCGTTGAAATATGGCGATGAGCAGCGGCAATTCTTGCCGTTATGGCCATTAACCTAGCCCTCAAAAAAGCCTTCGGCGGTCAATTACCTGCTCAATATTTCAAATTACAAAAAAGGAAATTAAAGCAGAGTGCAAGGGCCTGATTAAAAATGAGGCTTAAGAAACCACTACCATGATTTTGACAGAAACAGTAAATAGAACGGTTAAAGGTTTCTACGGAGCTGACCTTAAAAAAACCAACTCCAAATCGGGCCGAAAGAACAACACCCTATTGAAGCCTTCATTCATGGTTACGGTGACAAAGTGGTTGTAGTAATAGGATGTACCCTAAAAATTCGATTGACTGAAATAGTACATTTACTCTTCAACAACTAACGAGTCACATTACCTGCTCATACACTTTTAGCCAAAAGCATTTCATTTGACTTTTTCTAAACTCGACAGAATGTTATGATTCAGGCTTCGACCCTGCCAAGATGTGGACGACTGTTTCGTCCCCTATCCTATTCAAAGGTAGACAATACATGAATGGCATTGTACGATTTGCAGAGGAAGTTATTAAGCTATCTAATTATCAAAATAGTTAAATATCCATGCCACAATTACTCGAAATGCTAAAACAGGATTAACCAAACAAAAGAAAAAAGAAAGCCAAACCCCTTCTGCTATCTCAGAAATGGACTTTGACGATGAGATCCTAAAACGCCGGGTATCGGTTTATCAGACAAACGCAAAAATCAAATTTCAGCCTGTTTGTTATAATAACAAAATCCAAAAAAGTTTTTCATATTGGACTAAAATTGGATAAGCATTTCGTTCGGAGTGGTTACAGCTCAAATACTCGTTGGCACTTCGGCACGGTTTTGAGATTTCGATTCGGAGAGCCGATGCGACAAAAATATGTAGAATTCCTTTATGCCAAAGCTGTTGAAAAAAGCGGATCTGATGATTTTTTGGCAGAAATGGCAGGTTATTTTCAAGCTAAAACCAAATGATATTACAAATTTCGTTGAGTTTATACCTAGTCGGTTTCGTATTAGTAATTGTAATGTGGGCGGCTCTGCTCTTGGGCTTTTTCAAAGTTTCTAAATGTACTAAGTAAAAAAGACCCAATCCCGAAACCTTCACATTCTTTCAACCCAAACAAGGGGGCCCGTTCAAATATACAGAAGACCTAATCGTTAGCTCACGCTTGGATACTTGGATACTAAAATAGTTTCCTATCAAAATAGCTTATTAGGTAAAAAACTAAAACCTGCAACTCTTCCGATTGAAGAACATTCCTATTTTGCGAGTAATGATTCTGAGCAACAATTTTCCTTATTTTCCAATAAAGAAATTTAAGCCTCATTAACCCAAACTCAACAAAACTTAGAAAAATTATTGCCAACTGTAAAGAACGAAAAGCTGAGTTATTTGAATTTGAGCTTTTATTGGAGGCTATGGAAGATAAAATAGTTGAGTAGTTTTCTATTTAGATATTTTTCTATTTTTTTTCGGTTATTAACGTTTACCCCCAGTTTCCCGCTGCAAAGAGCCTCGCTTTCATAGGCACAACCAAATCGGCCGGGGCTTCGATTTGTCTTCTTTTTTCAATCGAAATATCCGAGCGTTGAAACGATACCTGAACGAAACAAGGGCATAATTTTTCTCTGCCGGTGATAGGGGATTGACTCGGTAATACAAACCAATAACAATCGGCCCATTTTAGCTTCTGCATTACACTCAAGACCTGCAACAAATCGGGATTGCCTACCTTTGACTGCAAAACTTATAACACGGTATTCGCTCAGTTTTTTCTCTTGCCCGTCAAACCGGACCTACCAAAAAAGCCAGAACGGCCACTTCTCAATTCGATGATTTTTATTCCTTATCCCTAGACTTGCTAATCTTTGAAGGATCGTATTCTCTCTAATCAACTTGGGTGAGTTGAACTATACCCTTATATCTCGATTGTAATAATGATTTTCAATCAATCCTAATTGAAAGCCTTAAAAAGTGCCTGTTAGATGATGTTCAAAGCCCACAATAGACTCGGCATTTGTTATAGTACAACTTTTAGTTGATTCTATTTGAGCTAAAATCGGAAATGAAAAGGCCTGAGTAATAGGTGAAATTTTAAATTTAAACTTCTCATTTTAAAATTGATTAATTATGAAACATAGTACTGTTCACTGCCCCATTTTGAGTAATTATCTCACTATAAAGATACCTAAATATTTAGATATTTAACCTGATAATCAACCGTTTACCAAAGTCTTCTGAATACCATTCGTTTACATTGGATTTTACCCCTTGATTCCCAACTAACGAAGAGCAAAGCAATTAAGCCTTGCCTTCGTTCAGGTTTACTTTCATGACGATCTTTTTGAATCGGATTTTGAAACGGTTTGTGCTTCTTAAATGGTATTGGATCAACTATTGCTACTGTTTTGCTTGCAGCTTCCTCATTGAGCGGATCAATCAAAACTAGACCATGAGTAAGATGTTTTGGAAACCAATCAGATAAGAAGGTAGTCAGGGTAATAGCCCAATTAACTTTGTATGCTCGGCCACGTCTCGCACCAACTTCAGAAATGTTAAATCACCTTCCTCAAATTGAAAAGTAGCGGCAAAGTAGTTGCCATTTTGCGTTTTAAAGTTAGTTAGTGTTACCTCATAATCATTCTTTTCAGATATGAGAACAAATTTCAAGTCTTAAAATTACTTTCTTTGATAAACGATTTTTCTACGGGCTTCTTTGAAGTTAATGGCACGCCTGCGGGCGACCGTTCGAATTGTTGAACATGATCGTGCTGACACACAAATCAGTGTTCAAAAAAAAGAACTCAACGGCAGCGGCCAACCGTCCACTGGGAACTCTCTATACTGTAGAATAATCAACCATTAAAAAGCCGTCATAAAAAAGGTTGAAACGTGAATTCAGTGCCTAAGTTTTCTTTTCCGTCGAGATTGAAACGTCCCATTTTTACATCAAAGCTTTATATTTTGGGTCTTCCTTCAATATAAACCATTTTTGGTTCGAGTGTTTCCTCGACGGTGTCTTCATCTACCAACATTTCAAATAAATCAGAAACAATTCTTGGATGGGTTTTTGAGTTAAAGTTAAAACCCCTGAAACTGTGGTAGTTTTGGGAGAAATTGCTGTTACTGACATAGTGATATGATAAAAATGTAATAATATCTTGTCTTTGATTAATCATTAGAAAGACGATTTTTAAAGATTAAGATGAACACATTTTATTGATAATCAATTAGTTACAAACTAATAACTACCATTCGATTAGCAGTTATAGCTTTCTCCATAATTGCATTTGGATCAAAGAATTTCAAGCCAGACAACTGAATAGAGTAGAGGCTATGTGCGTGTCCAGCTTGAATGTTTTTGGTGCGTTTTGCCTTAAAATGTATTCAATGCGAAGTTGAACATATTTTGAAGGTATCCCCTCGATCCTTTGATCAGGTATAAAGTTGGTGAACTTATAACGTTATAAGTCATTGAGTAACAACCCAGTATCTTATTATTAAAATAGAAAAATATCTAAATATGAAATAACAAAAACTCAATCTCAGATTCAAAAACCAAAATGGATAAATCAGGATTGATGTCGGGTATGAATTCAAAATCCGGTTTAGCAATCCCAATTCTCAAGTCGGTTTTGTTTTTAATTGCGAATTACCTTCCCAACAAGCCCTTTTCTGAAAACCATATCAATCGTATGACATATAACAGCCCGACGATAGCGGGATGCTTTTGAGATTCTGCAAGTGGCCTTAATCAAAGATTTCGCGACTGTATTCAAATTTTTTAATCTTACATGACAGATGAATCTAAAAGTCTCGTTTTCGTCATAAAGTACAACTAGTGTTTTTGATTTCTCTGCTTTGGGAAGGGCGCCACTGCGAGCTTCCTGCCTACTTTTTCGGAAATAAATTAACTCCAGTTTAAACACTTTTTTTATAAGGGTAGGTAATCGTATTGTCTTCTTCAGTATATTATAGTTTATTATCTTAATATAAAGATACTTAAATACTAAAATATCTATTTCATCTTTTTTAAGTAAGTATTAACTTCCACTGACATATTGTTTTGTATAGTCAATAGCCCCCTGATTCCCGATTTTAGTAGCTTGATTTTACAAGCTACCATTTAAAGTATCAGTGAGTTGAGAAAGCCCTAATTATTTTCATATTAAGATAGGTGAATATTAAAATATCTTATTAGTTAAGATACTCAGTCAGCAAACCATGAAACACCCTTTCATCAGCTTAAAATCAATCTTGCACGCTCATTAAGGTAGATTGATTAAAAAGTGAGTGATTGACCGAATTGTACAGCAGCCAAACATTGGCGGAACTTTCCAACATTCCCTTTTCTAATTCCATTCGTTCTGAGGCGGCCGTTATCAACTTTTTAGGAATACCAACCTTCTGAACAGTTTCGGTTGCTTTTTCCACATCTGCTACCTGCAAATCAGTCATTAAATTGTATACGTGTGAAGTGCTGTTTTCTTTTTTGATTAGAGAAAAAATACCAACCAATCCAACTTAAACCTGTCTAAGTTGATGCATTTGTTCGAGAAAATCTGGAAGAATTGTTCCTCATCTTTTTGTTCCAACCATTCTTCTAAACCCTTTACCCTGGCATTGGGAGGCATCCGGTTGGTGAGCCAGCGCAAGTAATCATCCAATGAAATAAAATTGCGTGCCCAACCCATCATTTCATTTGAACGGTACGCCGCTGCGGCATATTTGGCGTTAATACAAAACCCGTATAACGGCACTTTTTATTGCTCACATCTCATGGCACTGAATAGTGAAAGGGAGTTTTTGTAGGAGTTCGTAAAAGTTAATTGCTTGTAAATCGTGTCATTACCAGTTTTGCCAATTATTAGCGAATCGGCCAGGACAATCCCACCAGTGCGCCGCTGCGCTCGAAAACTCACCCTGTAAGCTGTACCGAACACTAAGTTCATAGTCAAGACCTAAACACACGTCGGAAACGGACTTAATCAGAGAATTGGGAATCGGGGAGTAGCTTTTGCTTTATAGTTTTCGGGCAAAAGACTTTCTAAAGCTAGGGTTTTAACAGGGAAGCATATTTTATCCCAGTTTGTCGATATTTATCTGCATTTTTTGATGATTTATTCATTATGATAGGCGTTTAAGTGTTTATTTACAAATCAAAAATAAGCACTTATATTGAGTATCATAAGCAGTTAACATACTGTAAATCAGATTATTAATTCCATTTTTTATTTATAAGTTTCCCATTTTATTTTTATTTTAAGAATGTATATCTATTCATGTTTATCAATAAATAAAAATATTTATTGATAAAGGTTAATGTTTAGTTGGGCTTTTTATAACTAAACATTTAGTTATAAAAAGCCCAATAATGAATCCAAATAAATTTTATTATTTCCACATTGATTAAGAAAATAATAAGAAAAAACAAAAAAGTGCTTTTTTAAATACTTTTTTAAGAAAGGTTTTTAAATACTTTTTTAAATACTTTTTTAGGAGCCCTGAAAACGACTGTAATTAATTGATATTTAATACTTTATAGAAAAGGAAATGAATATTCATTCATGTATAAATGTATATTCATTCATGTATAAATGTATATTGAGTCATGTATAAATGTATGCTGAGTCATGTGTTAATGTATGCTGAGTCATGTATAAACCTAAAACTGATAAAATGTATATTCATTCATGTGTGGATAACTTCGTATTATACTGATAATCAAATGATTAGATAGTATTTGTTGTTGATAACTCAGCATAAAATGTATATTCATTCATGTAATCTGAAGTTACTGAAACCTGATAATGTAAATTGATGCAAGGTAATATACATTATTGTTCATAATGTATACTCATTCATTATATGATTGAGTATAATGTATTGATAATCAGTATGTTTTTGGAGTAATAATGTAAATAAATTTTGAGTCCATTTACTTTTTTTCTATGTTTGCCTGAATTCTATATCAAACCTGCTTGTTGTGGCAAAGAAGACTAATTCGGAATACATAGAAGACTTACAGAATAATTCCGATGTGGTCATTCTGAATAACCCTATTGCTACGCCTACCTTTATACGTCAGCTTTCAAAAAGTAAAAAAGCCGAAATTAACGAAGTATATACACCCAAACTGTTTTACGAAATTGCTTCAAGGCTTAAGCCATCAGATTTAGAAAATCTGAGTCGAAACTCTAATATCGTGCTGACACTCGAAATCAAAGATTTCCTCAAAAGCATCCAAACGACCAATACCTCTGGCTATTCGTACCTTATCGACTCCATCAAAATGTTACAGACTACGCTGGTGGAATGGGTGGAAGGACGTGAAACCATCATCGTACCGATAATTTCGCAAAGTGTGCATAAGCACGATTCGGGAAAAATAGATCTATACATTTCGCATGACTTGGCGAAGCAAATTTTGCAGGTAAAAGAGACCGAAAACTTCAAAAAAATAAAAAAAAACGTATTTGCGCTGCAAACCACCCGGTCCATTAAGCTATTCCCTTTTTTCAGCAGTTGGAAAAACTACGGCCGTCCAATTGATGTAGATTTAAAATCTTTTAAAGAAAAGCTGGGATTTAATAAAGCGGTTTACTCACGGTTTTCTTCCCTGAGAAAAAACGTAATTGACCCCGCTATTCATGAGATAAACGAGAAAACTGATCTGTTTGTAAAATATGAATTGCTTGGTAATAATCTGGATTCTAAGAAACCGCGAGTAACGGGCATACGGTTTTGGGTGTGGGAAAAGAAGAATTTAAAGGTATTGGAGGAAAAGAAAGCCAAACAGGGTAGGGGAGAAGCTATTACAGATGTGGACAAATACATTGAACAGGTAACTGCCGATTATAAAACCCGTCTGCGAAAACATGCGGATGAGTTTTACGACCGTCTTTTGAGTAATGCAGCCAATAAGATTTATTATGGTGAATTAGTTGCCAAATTTCAAGGTACAGCCCTGATCAATCAGTTTAACATGATTACTGATATGGAATGGATGATGAAAGAATTCTTCCGTATGTTTCCTTTCCATGCCGAATCGCTACGTTCACTTTCTGCAATTCGATCGCACATTGAAGTAACGGAAGAAGAATCTAAACAGCGGGGATTTTTACTTTATTTTGAATTAGATGAAGGGTTTGGTTTACGGGTTACTAAGTTATAATTATAATTTTTGCGGTTTACCTGCTACTTTTTGGCGAAACTCAAACGGCGTTTGCCCTTTCACTTTTTTAAAAATATGGATAAAATGGGAGACATTCTCAAAACCTACCTTAAAACCGATTTGAGTTACGGAATCTCTGCTTTTACTAAGTAACTCGCAGGCATAACGAATGCGCAGATTAGTAATGTATTGATTCAGGGTTTGACCGGTTTGAGCTTTAAAGAAGCGACAGAAAGCCGATTCTTGCATACTTCCCAATTCTGCCACTGCCTGTAAAGAAATTGGTTCGGTAAAATGTTCCAACAAATGAGCTATTACCTTATTCATTCGTTCGTTGTTTTTAGTAAGTGTCGAAATAGGTATGTAATTGGGAGAAATCACTTTTGTATCTTTAGACTTGGCTATGGTATCCAGGATACCAACCCACAGCATCAACTGCTCAAATCCTTCTTTTTCAGGTAACAGATGTAATTGCTGGGCTACTATAATGCGCAGTGGTTCGAGAAGTTTTAACCCGTAAACAGCCCGTTCAAAAAGAGCTTCTATGTGTTTGGTTTCCGGTAGTTTGAAAAACCGGTCTCCCGCAAAATCTTCTGGAAATCGTACGATAATTGCTTCTGCTGGGGTCAAGGCGGTATTCTGAGACAGGGAAACGTCATTTTTCCAGTAATGCGGTAAGTTCTTACCCAACAGCACGATTTCACCGCTTTCAAAACGCTCGACACTTTGCCCGATGAAGCGGGTTCCTGTACTGTTGACAATAAAATTGAGTTCAAGTTCAGGATGGAAATGCCACGGGTTTGTAAAATAAGGTAATTTTTCATGTCGGATGTCAAACGAGCGGTACGTTGTTTGAGGAACAGTCAGCAAATCTGGACGCATTTGTTTTTAGAGCTTTATTTGTTACAATTTTTGCTGTAATCAAAAATATTAATAACGTTTTGCAAATATTGCGATATTTTTTGCAAAAATATCATTAGAAAAATGATGATATATGTTAGAATTTTGCAAAAACAAACAACCCAGTTATGTATCGCTTATCGCTTGTCTTCCTCAAGGTGTGGCTTTTAGTATCTTGTCTCTGCAATGCTCAGGTCGCAAATACACTCACTCAATCCGAAAAAAAGTTGGGCTGGGTGTTACTGTTTGATGGAAAAACGACTGCTGGGTGGCGGGGCGCATACAGCAGCGTGTTTCCGAAGCATGGCTGGGTTGTAAAAAACGGGGAACTGCGGGGAGAACTTTCGGATGGAGCAGAATCAGGGGATGCAGGAGACATTGTTACACTTAAAAAGTACCGAAATTTTGAGCTGGTTTTTGATTGGAAGCTCGGTAAAGGCGGAAACTCCGGCGTGAAGTATTTTATTGAAGAACGCAGGCCCAAACCCGAAAAAGGCTCGCAGGCCGGCTATGAATACCAACTCATTGACGATGCCGATTATATCTACAATGGAAAGCCCTTGCCGCAAGAGCTCAAAACGGCTTCCATTTATGATGTTATGGCAGCAAAAAAGCCGGACACAAAAGTGGAGGTGTGGCACTCTTCCCGAATCGTGGTAAAGGACAATCATATAGAACATTGGCTCGACGGACAAAAAGTGTTGGATATTGACCGAAACACGGAGGCGTTCAAACAGGGTGTTCAGGACAGTAAATTCAAGGATTATCAGGGTTTTGCTTCGATTCCCGAAGGATATATTTTACTGCAGGATCACGGACACAGCGTTGCATTCAAAAACATTAAATTGAAAGAAATATGAACCGTCGAAATTTTCTTAAAAATACCAGTTTGGCAACAGCATCCGTCGGATTGCCTACCATAGTTCCCGCCTCGGTCTTTGGGAAAAATGCTCCTTCCAACCGAATTACCGTTGGCCTGATCGGTACCGGTCGGCAGGGCTACGGACAAAATTTGCAGGGGGCTGAACAGAAAAGCCTTGGGGCAAAAATCCCTGGTCTGCTGGATATTGCCGATGCCCAAATTGTAGCGGCCTGTGACGTGGACAGTTGGCGACTTGATAAGGCAAAAACAACTATTGAAGCGCATTATGCCAAAAACACACCCAGCGGAAAGTACAAAGGTTGCACCGCATACGAGGATTTTCGGGAAATCATTGCCCGCAAAGACATTGATGCCGTCATGATTTCGACACCGGATTATTGGCACGTGCCGATGGGCATTTTGGCGGCCAAAGCCAAAAAACACATCAGTTGCGAAAAACCCCTCAGTATGAGTGTTCACCAGGGACGTGAGCTGGTAGACGCCCTCAAAAAATACGGGGTGGTGAATCGGACCGACAGTGAGTTTCGCTCCATACGTCCGCAAAATCTGGCGGTAGAATTGGTACGAAACGGCAGAATCGGAAAATTGCAGAAAATCGAAATCGTGTTTCCGTCGGATCCGACCCCCGTACCTTCACAGGCAGATATGCCGATTCCGAAAGAACTCAATTATGATCTGTGGCTTGGGCCCATGCAATACGTGCCTTATACCGATATGCGGGTGCATACCCCGTATGATATCCTCAAACGCCCCAATTGGATGCGGGTAGATACCTATGCCCAGGGAATGATCGCCAACTGGGGAGCGCACTATTTTGACATGGCGCAGTGGGCCAACAACAGCGAATATTCGGGACCTGTCGAAGTAGAAGGCAAAGGAGAATTTCCCAAAAGCCTTTGGAATACAATGATCAATTTTCAGATAACGTATCGTTACGCCAACGGCGTAGAAATGACTTGCCTGCAAAGCCCCACGAGCATACCAGGCATCAAATACGTCGGCTCTGAAGGATGGATTCACATAGAAAATTATCCGGGTAAATTGACGGCTAGTAACCCTAAAATGTTGGATTCAAAACCTACGGGCAGCGAGTTGGATCTATCCAAAACACTGTGGGATAAAACAGATTTTATTGAAGCGGTAAAAGCAAACCGCAAAACCCTGGAGCCCATTGAAGTAGGCCACCGTACGATTTCGATTTCGCAAATCGGTTTGATCGCCTGTCAGGTTGGAGCGGGGGAGAAGTTGAAATGGAATCCTGAAAAAGAGCTTTTTGAGGGAAATAACTACGCCAATGCTTTGTTAGCGGCTCCGTTGGCCAGAAAACAGTGGGTAATGTAAATGGTGTCCGGTAAATAGATAATTAGTTTAACTAAGCCAATCATGAGACTGATAACGATCGCATTTTGCGCACTTTGGACCAGTATCGCCAACGGTTCTTTTGCCCAAAAAGTTAAAAATGATTTTTTTACCCTACACAACATCATTCGGGGCGACAGCACTTACAATACCTTTGATAAGCAGGTAGAATTGGTCAAAAAAGCGGGATTTGATGGCATTGAAATCAACCAAACGCAAAGTTTTGAAGGGATGAAGGCGGCATTGGATAAACACCGATTTACGGGTTCTTATTTTTACGTGCGGATGGAACTGAAGGAACCGTATATGGATAAGCGTTTGGAAGAATATATACAGCAACTCAAAGGCAGTAAAACCATTATTGCCCCGTTTATCATTGCCGATGCGGCCCGTTTCAAACCCTCGTCACACGGAGCGGATACGCTGGTGGTAAGAGTAATTACTCAGTTGAGCGATTGGGCACAGGCGGCAGGGCTTCAAGTTGCTATATATCCGCATTACAGTTTTTACGTTGAGCGCACCGATCATGCCTTGGCATTGATAAAGCAAATAAATCGTAAAAATGTAGGACTCACTTTTAATCTGTGCCATTGGCTGGCAACAAGCTCCGCCGCCGAACGTATGCAACTCAAATCCCACTTGAAAGAACTCAGACCGTACCTAAAAATGATGACCGTTTGCGGAGCAAATGATATCATGACTCAGCAGAAAACCATTTGGGATGACTATATTTTACCGCTTGGCAAGGGTAGTTTTGATACTTACGGATTACTCAAATACATGGTCAGAGATCTGAGATTCAAAGGACCGATCGGTGTACAGTGTTACAACATCAAAAGTGACAAACCACAGCTTGTTCAAAATACTATCACGGTTTGGAAAGGATATAAATCACGTTTGGAAGAAGAGAAATGAAGACAGCCACTGAAATGTCGCTCAGCCAGAAACCTACACTGATGCGTTGGTGGGTATGTGTTTTGCTTTTTTTTGCGACAACCATCAATTACGTTGACCGTCAGGTTCTGGCTATTTTAGCACCTCAGTTGCAAAGCGAAATCGGTTGGTCGGAAATCGAATACGGCTACATCGTTACGGCTTTTCAGCTTTCATATGCCGTCGGGTTATTGATGGCGGGGAAGCTGATTGATTTCCTTGGTACAAAAAGAGGATTCATACTCTCCATCGTTGTGTGGTCGTTGGCCGCTATGAGCCACGCTTTGGCGCGCACGGCTACAGGTTTTGGGTTGGCCAGGTTAGCACTAGGTGTTGGCGAATCGGGCAATTTCCCTGCAGCAATCAAAACCATCGCTGAGTGGTTTCCCCGCAAAGAGAGGGCTTTGGCAACGGGTATTTTTAATTCGGGCTCTAACATCGGGGCAATCGTTGCTCCCTTAACAGTACCGGTCATTGCGCTCAATTTCGGATGGCAGTGGGCCTTTATACTGACGGGTGTACTGGGTTTTGTGTGGTTGTTTTTCTGGGTCAGAATGGTACGCAGTCCCGATGAACATTCAGGGGTTAACGCTGCTGAATTGGCTTTGATAAAAGCAGATACCGATACCAACCTCGAAAAACCGGCGTCCCTTCTGCAAATCATCCGTACGAGGAAGGTTTGGGCAATCGCTGTCGGAAAGTTTATGACCGATCCTATCTGGTGGTTTTTTCTGTATTGGTTGCCCAAATTTCTCAATACGACCTATGGCTTACAGCTGGATAAAATAGGTTTGCCGCTCATTACCGCCTATTTGATTGCCGACGTGGGCAGCATTGGCGGTGGCTGGCTTTCGTCCAAGTTCCTTCAAATGGGTTGGAGTGTCAACGCCGCCCGAAAAACCACGCTGCTTATTTGTGCAATACTCGTTGTGCCCATCTATTGGGTATCGGGTATGGCCGATTTGTGGCCTGCCGTTTTACTGATTGGCTTGGGGATGGCTGCCCACACGGGATGGTCGGCTAATATGTACACCTTGGCAACCGATTTTTTTCCAAAAAAAGACGTGGGAACCGTCGTTGGATTTATCGGTATGGCGGGTGCCGTCGGCGGGATGCTAATGGCCTCCGCCACTGGACATTTGCTCGAAGCTACGGGAAGTTATAAAAGCCTTTTTGTTATTGCCGCTTCCATGTACGGAGTTGCCCTGCTGATTATCCATTTATTAGTTCCCGATATTGACGCTGTAAAATCTTAAAACCAATCATAACATGAAGTTTACCAAAGAACACCTCGAAGCCTACAACCGTGACGGATACGTGGTGGTACGCAATTTCTTCACCCTAGAGGAGGTAGATTTGCTGTATAAAATAGCCATTGATGACAACGTCATGAGTAAAAAAAGCTATGACCGAACGGATGCCTCGGGCCTGAAAACAAAACTGGCCCTGTGGTATTCACTCGACGACAGTTTGTACAGCAAATTTGCCAGGTCGGAGCGTATTGTGAATGGTGTTGAACAAATTTTGGGCGGAAAAGCAGCGCATTATCATTCTAAACTGATGCAGAAAGAACCAAAAACAGGCGGAGCATGGGAATGGCACCAAGATTATGGCTACTGGTACAAAAATAACGGCTTTTTATTCCCCGATATGCTCAGTGTTTTGACTGCCCTTACCCCTGCAACCAAAGAGAACGGATGTTTGCAGATGATTCGGGGGTCACACAAAATGGGACGGGTTGAGCACGGTTTTGCGGGAGAACAGGTTGGGGCTGACATGGAAAAAGTAAACGAAGCTCTTAAAATTATGCCGCTTGACTATTTGGAGATGGCAGCAGGTGATACGGCTTTTTTTCATTGCAATACCCTGCACGCTTCGGCTGCTAACTTATCGGACAATCCTCGTTGGTCAATTATTACAGCTTACAACTTGGCAAGTAATAAACCTTACAAAGATGTTCATACGAGCAGCTACACTCCGATTGAGCCTTTTGCTGGCAATTTACTTGAAGAGAAAGTGGTAAGTATTACCGACGATGCCGAATTTTTGGTAAAATAGATAGATTTTTCAGCAGGTTTACGATTGCGTATGTCGGCATCAGATTAGCTGATTTTTGCCCAAATAGTGGCAAATAATGCTTAATTAGACGAAGATTGGTATTATTTAGATTGATACCTTTGTATAAAAAAGGTGCAAAAGACGGGAAATGAAGAGCGAATACCCGTTTCTGTACTTGTAAGAACCGAGTTACTATGTTGATTTTTGATAGGTAAGAAATAGATGAAGCGTTAAAAAATCAGGTGGTCAACTGTCCACCTGATTTTTTAACGCTTTTGGGCATACAGAACGGAATAAATGATGAAGCGCAGAAACCTACTTAAATCATTGGGAGCAAGTGTGGCAATTCTGCCTTTTCAATCAAAAAGTGAATATTTACTCAACAATAAAAATAGCATGAACATTAAGTTTTACGCCCCTGCCTGGGGCAACAAGTTACCGTTTGATACGTTCTGTAAAAATGTAAAAGAGGCAGGCTATGATGGAGTGGAAATGGCCCTGCCATTTGAAGCAAAAGAAAAACAGGAAATTCTGAGTACATTCAAAAAATACAACCTCGAATTCATCGGGCAATATTTTCAATCGTTTGAAAGGGATCATGACAGTCACGCCGAAAACTACGAGAAATACCTCCGAAACCTGATTGCAGCCAAACCCGTATTTGTAAATTGCCAAACGGGAAAAGACTATTTCAGTTTTGAGCAAAACAAGCACTTATTTGATCTGGCAGCCAGCATTTCAAAGGAAACTGGCGTCAGGATCATCCACGAAACCCATCGCGGCAAGAGTCTCTTTGCGGCGCATATCGCACAGAATTACTTTAAGCAAATTCATGATCTGCGCATTTGTCTGGATATTTCACATTGGTGCAATGTCCACGAATCTTTACTGGCTGACCAGCATGAAGCCGTTGAACTTGCCATTACCCGGGCAGATCACATTCACACCCGAATTGGCCATCCCGAAGGACCTCAAGTAAATGACCCAAGAGCCCCCGAATGGAAAGATACCCTTGACACCCATTTGAAATGGTGGGATAAAATAGTGGGAATCCATCAAAAAAATAACACGCCGTTGACCATGACTACGGAATTCGGTCCCGCAACTTATATGCCTGTGTTGCCTTATACGCAGCAGCCGGTGGGGAACCAGTGGGAAATCAACGTATTTATGATGAATATGCTTAAAAAACGTTACCAAGGATAAGAGCTGTACATAAAATATGGCAAAGGAACTGCGGGTAATCATCGAACGAATGGTAGAAATAAACGATGATACTTTCGAGATTATTGCTCCTTTGTTCATCCGTAAAAAAACTCAAACGGAAACAACACAGCCTTCTTCGTTCATGTTTCATCCTTTTTTGCATTGTTCCAATATGCAGCCTAACGCTCGGTCCAGTTTTTACGGCTTAGCAGGCTGGCATACCAAAGCTGATATGATGCGTGCTGTGTATGAGGGAATTGTGTTTGGGCATTTAAGCCAGGTCGAAAAATAGACAAAAGCGGGTGTTGAAATCAAGTCAATTCGCCTGACTTGTAGTGGCTCCCGCAACCCTGTACTGGCGCAGCTGTTTGCCGATATATTAAACACTGACATTGAAATCCCGTCCAATGCCGAAACGGGCATATGGGGGGCTGCAATGGCGGCAGGAGTTGGCTAAGGTGTATTTAACAACTATGTTGAAGGCATCATTAAAAGTGTGGTGACCAAAAGGGCATATTATCCAAATTTAATTATACTGCTTATTAAAATGAAAAATTCAGGTTTTATCAAAAATTAGTTGAACAATCAAAACACTTATGGAACGATTTAATTGTGTTTTAGCTGCTTATTTTGATAAATCTTGTTTAATAACAGTCTGTTATAATTAAATAATAATGTTAGAAATTATGCAAAATAGGTTTTTTAAGTTTTATTTATAAACCATTGAAAATTAGCAATTTTATAAATAGAACGGCCTTTAAATTTGTATAACATAAATAATCCGAGAAAATTATAACTTGGAATACTTCGCAGCAGCGGCCGCTCAAAACGACAGCAATCAGGCGGCATCTTCTGTCCCAACAAATGAGGATAACTTAGCGATAGGATGTGCCATCGGAGCGCCACATTGAAGTGTATTACAATCGTATTCGCAGACATTTGGCTTTGAATTATCAAAGCCCAGAAAAATTTGAACTAAGGGTACCATCAAAATCAATT
This sequence comes from Alphaproteobacteria bacterium, assembly GCA_027483385.1. GTDB lineage: Bacteria > Pseudomonadota > Alphaproteobacteria > UBA2136 > UBA6156 > JADCGN01. The sequence continues at coordinate 3,097 of JAIXUT010000150.1, read as the reverse complement.
AATAAACCTGCACAGTAAAATGTCCGTCGTTTGAAGATTGCCCCAGAATACAAGTCTTCAAGTTCTATGGCAATGATGCCATTGGCTCCGTGGATTATCTGCATTTTTGTGATTTCAAAAGGATAAAATTACGTTGCCGCCAAATTGCCCGGTTTGAAATTTTACGCTTTCTTTCACGCCGTTAACCGTTCCGTTTCTGTTGGCATTTTCGTACTGCAATTCAAGGCTCAGTGCGGTCTTTTTGAAAGGAATAGTATAGCCGATTCCACCCGTTAAGGAAGTACCGATAGCATATTGATGTTGGTACTCATTAGCGGTTTCGTTGAGTCTTTTGGAGGTAAATTGACCAAATCCAAAACTTCCTGATACAAACAAACCTTTATTGAAGGTTCGGCTCAGAAGAAAATACTTAGAAGCAATGGCCAAATTATAGTAATTAAACACGTATTTGCTGCCATTGTCGCCATTGGAAGGAGACCCAAATGTGCCATGAATTTTAGAGCCAATTCCCAAACCTTTCCAACTTTCGGGCGAAACATAAAATGCCATCATCAAATTGTTACCAATGCCCGGTTCAAAACCTCCGCCCAATGCGTTTTTTAAGGCGGCTTTGGTTTTAGTGTTAATAATTGCCTGACCTGCCCCCAGGCCTATTTCACTGTAAATACGTAATTTTTGAGATTGGGCAATGCTGTACTGAACGGTCAGCAACAATGCTGACACAACGAAGAGATTAGTTTTCATTGTATTTAGAAATTAGATTGTTTAAAAAATGATGCCTAAATTCAAACTGACGTGGTGGTTGATGTATTTTAAAGGGTAGGTATTGCCCGTTACGTAAGCGTTTTTGCCTGAATATTCGTAATCAAGGTCGATGTTGAGGGCCGATTTACTGTTTTTAAAGGGGATGGCGTAGCCTAATCCGCCTGAGTAGGAAAATCCATTGGCGTTTTGAAACACATAAGTGTTGGTTTTACCGTATTTCATGCGTTCGGTGCCTGGGCCATAACCAACATTAGCTTTAAAGGAAAAACCTTCATTGAATTTTTTGGTGACGAAAAAATCCTTGATTCCGATGCCGACACTGTAGTAATTATACGAATAGGTTTCGTTGTCTCCTCCCTGATTGGGACGCGCCACGAAGCCTTTGATACCTGTACCGATTCCCAAGCCCGAAAATGATTTGGGGGCGTAATAGTAAAAGGTAGAGAAAGAAAACCCGTCATTTGACCATATCCACGATTGTCGTTAAGGGTTTCCTTTTCGCCAAGCACTCCTCTCAAAAAAGTATTGCCGTAGCCAACATTGACAGCGCCGTAAACGGGCAGTTTTTTCTTGGGTTCGTTGGATTCCTGTGCGATTGTCAACTGCGAACTGAGACAGGCAAGAGTTACGGTAAGAATTGTGATGAATGTTTTCATTTTTTTAAGGGAGCTGAGTATATACTGGGAGAACTGTTATTTATCGTTTTTTTGAGCAAAAGTTTACAAATACCGATGCTCTTAATTTGTTATTGTAAAAATCGCCTGAGGGGTTTGCATAAGTAGTCCAGTCTTGAACCGTTAAATAATGGACGCCAATGCCCCATTGTAAACCATTTATCCGAGTAGGAAACAAAACCCTGATACCAAACTCCGTCATTCCAGCAAAAGCGGCATCTTTGCCTTCAAAAAGCTCGTTTTCCCATTCACTCACTCTTCGTCCATCGGGGGTTTTTCGGTCGTTGCCTGCCAGATAAAATCCAGCACCGATGGAGCCGATATTTACTGGAAAGTCAATTTCAATGTTTGATTTCGGTAATGTGAACGATGGCGCAATCATTAACCCGAAAGCACCGTGGTCGGCTCTTAAATCTATTGAACTCTTACCTTTATACGTCACCCCTGTCGGTAATTTAGTATTGACTGTATAACGGTTGATCGGGCCGCTTCTTCCGTAGTTGAAATAACCCACTTTTAAATGGTCTTTGAATAACTTTATCCCCATTAAAAAACCAACTGCCAGACCGTTATGACCCGTTAAGAACATGGTGCTGTATTCTGGGCTTACAAACCAACCTATCTTTCTTTTATTTGGGTATGAAGACACTGCATCATGAGCAATTGCAATAAAAACCGTGAATCGTAAAACCAGAGTAATGAATTTTTTTTTCATGATTATCAAAGATTTAAATGTTGAATTTTTGTTAAAATGTCGGATCTAATTGGGGAGATAAACTCTTCTGGTTTTTGTTCAGTGCGAAGCGAAGTCCCGCTTGTAATGACCAATTAAATTTCTGAGAGTCGCCCGAAGCACCCGCTGCAGGGCCTGCATTGACTTTGAGCATTAAAATGGATTTTTGCGATAATTGGTAACCTACATTTGCAAAAATGTTGGTGACATTATTCTCAAAAATAAACTGAGGCTTCAATTCAAATAAGTTAGGAAGGGTTACCCCCGATTGAAGGTTGATCTTTTCAGAAAATGCTAAACTGACCTGTAATCCTGGCTCTAAATGGAGTCCCACCGAAGTATTATCTTTCAGCACTTTTTCAGTTGCCAGATTTTTATCAATCCCTTGAAAGCGAACCCCAACTCTTGAGTAAAAATCAAGTCGTAATTTCTGATATTCATAAAATCTGATGGAAAACGGAAAACTTAGCGTAGTACTCAGTCCCTCGTCAATTACTTTGGCGCCAATAAAACGGTACCTGACCGAACTCGTTTGAAGCTCGATACCCGCTCTGAATTTTTCGGAGAATTGCTTCCTCAATGCCAGATTTAGAGAAACCTTATCCTGATTGGATGTTCCGATGCTGCCATCTAAGGAGGTTTGTGCATTGGCGGTGCAGACTCCTGCCAATGCGATTGTGACAGTCAAAAGGATTATTTTCATTTTGTAACGAATTATGATGATTTATAATTTACGTTACAAAGGTCAGGTGCTGGATTTGGCTAAACGTTAACCTGGGTTAAGAAATCAAGGGTTATTCATAATTCGTAATTATTTAGGTACGCAATTTGCATAGATAAATTTATGGAAGAATTGGTCAAAGAAATAGCAGACCTGAAGGCGTTGGTAGACCGCTTACTACTTCGTATCGAAGAGTTAGAGGCG
>JAIXUT010000173.1 GCA_027483385.1 Alphaproteobacteria bacterium | reverse complement strand
GCTGGTGGCGGGGCTGTTGCTGGCGGTGGGTCAGCAGGTGCGGGTCTGGCGGCAGGCGGTGGCAAATTCTCCTTTATTGGCTGAACAGCTGGCCACCCAACTGCTCGCGGCCCGTCACGGCCTCGAAAGCCTGCGCAAAGGCGTGCTGGAGCAGGGGCCAGAACTAACGCGCTTGTTAAGCGAAGGCAGCAAGGTGCGCACCGAGCTACAATTTTTGCTTGAAAAGGCCGAGCAACGCGCCGCACGGATGGATTTGCAACTTTCCAAAGCTGGCTTGCAGGCCGATGATGCCACCGTGACCAAGCAGCCCAAAAGCAGCGCCAAGCAAAGCCTGATTGAACAGGTGGCAGGCGCCAACGGCCACGCAATTATGCCAAGCCAGCCGAGCAGCGACCCACTGGAGGAACTATTGGCCGGCCTGCAAAGCCCATCACAAAATGGGGCTGTGCGACGCGGGCCCGTAACCCAAGCCGAACTGGCGCTGCAACAGCGCGTGAAGGGGGCTTAATGCACCGCTTTCTGTTCTTGTTGCTTGGCGTATTCATGGGCGGCAATGCCTGGGCCGTAAGCAAGGAAGCGGAACCCAAAGTTGAAGCCCCCCCACCACCGCGCGAACGCGCCGAACGGGTGTTTACCCCCACCGAAGCGCAGCTATTAATGGAACTGGAGCAGCGCCGCACCGAGCTAGAACGCCGCGAGCAGGCGCTGGAATTGCGGGAAAAGTTGGTTGACCTGATGGAGCAGCGCCTGAACGGCCGCGTAGGCGAACTGAATGCGCTCAAAGCTGAATTGGAACGCTTGCTGGCCAACGTTTCGGGCAAGGATGACGCGGAAATTAAGCAGCTCGCGGCCCTTTACGGCGCCATGAAGCCGACCATTGCCGCCAATGTGTTAAACCGCCTGGATAACGGCATTGTGCTGGATATTTTCCGCCAGATGCCCGCCAAGCGCAGCGGCAAAATCATGGAAAGCCTCGACCCAGCCAAGGCACGATTTATTTCTGAACTAATGGCCGAGCGCACCCCGCCGCCGACTGTCAGCGCCACAGCTTTATAACCGGCTTTATATAGCTGCACCACGGCGTCGACTAAGTCGCGGCCAGAAACGCGCAGACGCCCACCGGCATCAGCCATGCTGCCTTCGCCCGCAGCCGTTCCTATAATTATAAAGTTCACCCTAAAAGGTGAGAGCGGTCATCCCGGTGCAGGCCGGGACCCACGAAAAAAAGATTGCGTGGATGGCGGCCTTCGCCGCCATGACCGGTTGAAGGTGCTACGGCTGTACTCAATACTTAGGGGATTCACTATAACAAGCTTATGCGCTAAATATATTAGCTGGCTTTTTTCGCCTTTTTACCTATTGCCGATGGCTGACTGATACGGGCTTCACGCGGGGTATCGGTGAGGATTTTGAGCGGCTCTTGCCCTGTCGTAATGGTGGCGGCGTTAATCACCACTTCTTCAAGATTCGGCTCACTCGGTAAATCATACATAGTATCGAGCAGCACATTTTCCAGAATGGCGCGCAGGCCACGCGCCCCCGCCTTGCGGGTAATCGCCTGCTTGGCCACGGCTTCCAGCGCGTCGCGGGCAAAGGTGAGGCGTACTTGCTCCATGCCAAACAGTTGCTGGTACTGCTTCACCAGCGCATTTTTGGGCTCGGTCAGGATTTGTATCAGGGCCGCTTCATCAAGGTCGTTCAGCATCGCCAACACCGGCAAGCGGCCGACAAATTCCGGAATAAGACCAAACTTCACCAAGTCTTCGGGCTCGGCATGCTGGAACAATTCGCCCGCTCCGCGCTTTTCTTCGCCCGCCACTTCGGCGTTAAAACCCATGCTGCGTTTTTTTAAGCGCGCGGCAATTACCTTATCCATGCCGGCAAAGGCGCCACCGCAGATGAACAGAATATTGGAGGTATCGACCTGCAAGAATTCCTGCTGCGGGTGCTTGCGCCCGCCTTGGGGCGGGACGGCCGCCACCGTGCCTTCAATCAGCTTCAGCAAGGCCTGCTGCACGCCTTCGCCCGAAACATCACGGGTAATACTGGGGTTATCGCCCTTGCGGGAAATTTTGTCGATTTCATCGATGTAAACAATTCCGCGCTGGGCGCGCTCCACATTGTAATCGCAGCTTTGCAGCAGTTTTAAAATAATATTCTCAACGTCTTCCCCTACATAACCTGCTTCCGTCAGGGTCGTGGCATCGGCCATGGTGAAGGGCACGTCCAGAATCCGCGCCAATGTTTGCGCCAGCAGTGTTTTACCGCTGCCGGTGGGGCCGACCAGCAAAATGTTGCTCTTGGAAAGTTCAACGCCGTCCTTTTTGCCATCAGCGGAGTGCTCGAGCCGCTTGTAGTGGTTGTACACGGCGACCGAAAGGATTTTTTTGGCGCGGTCTTGGCCAATCACGTAGTCATCCAAAATCCCCCGAATTTCAGCAGGCGTTGGCAGTTTGCCATCTTCGCGGTTCAGGGTTTTGCCGCTGGGGCCACTGAGGCTACCGCTGCCTTCTTCTTCCCGAATGATATCCATGCACAGGCGCACGCATTCATCGCACACAAAGACTGTAGGGCCGGCAATCAGCTTTTTAACTTCATGCTGGCTCTTGCCACAGAAGCTGCAGTACAGCGTGCCCCCTTGGGTGGGCGGTTCGGATGATTTACGGGCCATGTGGCGAGTTCTTACCCTGTTGCCTTAATTTCAAGCACTGTGGCGGTGAGGGGCTTGGGTGTCAACCCAAACCCCTGGCCGATCAGCCTAAGCCCGCACGCGTGGCGCAGCCTTTTTGCCACTTTTTACCAGTGACTGGCGGGCCCCTTTAGGCTTCGGCAGCCCCGCCACCACTTTCTCCTTCACGGCCACCTTGCTTTTTAAGGTAGGGCCGTTCTTTTTGAAGGGGCTTTTTACCAAGGCCTGGGCGAGCACTTCATCCACGCTATCGACAATCACCATTTTCAGGCCATCAGTAATGACCTTCGGCATTTCGGCCAAGTCCTTTTCGTTTTCGCGCGGAATGAACACGGTTTTAATGCCGCCGCGCAGGGCTGCCAGCAGCTTTTCCTTCAGCCCGCCAATCGGCAGGGCACGGCCACGCAGGCTTACCTCGCCCGTCATGGCAATATCGCTGCGCACGGCAATGCCCGTCAGCACGCTCACCAGCGCCGTCACCATCGCCAACCCCGCACTGGGGCCATCTTTCGGCGTCGCGCCATCGGGCACGTGGATGTGGATATCGTGCTTTTCATGGAAGTTGGGTTTCAGGCCCAAATCATCGGCGCGGCGGCGTACGTAGCTGGCGGCCGCCTGGATGCTTTCGGTCATCACTTCCCCAAGTTTCCCCGTCGTCAGCAGCTTGCCTTTGCCTTCGAGCACGGTGGCTTCAATCGGTAAAATATCGCCACCGACTTCCGTCCAAGCCAGGCCAGTCACGAGGCCAATCTGGTCGTGCTCGTCTTTCTGACCAAAACTGAACTGCCGTACCCCAAGGTAATCCTTCAGGTTGCCCGAGTTAATGGTAATCGCGGCCGCCTTGCCTTCCAGAGCCTTACCGGTTTTCCCCTTTTTCGCTTGGCTTTGCTTCAGCAAAATCTCCTTCACGGCTTTACGGCACAGGGCATCGATGCTGCGCTTAAGGCTACGCACGCCCGCTTCACGGGTGTAGTACCGGATCATGTCGCGCAGGACGCCGTTTTCAACTTTCACTTCACCTTTTTTCAGGCCGTTATCTTCCATGCCTTTTTTCAACAGGTGGCGCTGCGCAATTTCTACCTTTTCCTCTTCGGTGTAGCCCGAAAGCCGGATTATCTCCATGCGGTCGCGCAGAGCAGGGGGGATATTCAGGCTGTTGGCAGTGCACACAAACATCACGTCCGAGAGGTCAAAATCCAGTTCCAGGTAATGGTCTTGGAAGGTGTGGTTTTGCGCAGGGTCGAGCACTTCCAGCAACGCGCTGCTGGGGTCGCCACGGAAATCCTGCCCCAGTTTGTCCACCTCATCGAGCAAGAACAGTGGGTTCATGGTGCCCGTTTTTTTCAGATTCTGGATAATTTTCCCTGGTAACGCACCAATGTACGTACGGCGGTGGCCCCGAATTTCGGCCTCGTCGCGCACGCCGCCCAGGGCCATCCGCACGTAGGTACGGCCAGTGGCCTTGGCAATGCTTTCAGCCAGGCTGGTTTTCCCTACCCCCGGTGGTCCAACCAGACATAAAATCGGGCCTTTTAATTTGGCCACGCGCTGCTGCACGGCCAAATATTCCACAATCCGTTCCTTCACCTTTTCCAGGCCAAAGTGGTCGGCATCCAGCACGTCTTGGGCAAAGCCCAAATCCTTTTTCAGCTTGGACATTTTGCCCCATGGCAGGCCCAGCAACACATCGAGGTAATTACGTACCACGGTGGCTTCCGCACTCATGGGCGACATCATTCGCAACTTTTTAAGCTCGGTTTCGGCCTTATCTTTGGCTTCTTTGCTTAGTTTCAGTTCTTTAATTTTCTTTTCGTAGCCGCCAAGGTCGCCGCCGTCTTCGCCTTCGCCAAGTTCTTTCTGGATGGCCTTCATTTGTTCATTAAGGTAATACTCGCGCTGGCTTTTCTCCATCTGCTTTTTCACGCGACCCCGAATCTTGCGCTCGACCTGCAGCAGCCCGATTTCGTTTTCCATAAACTGGTACAACTTTTCCAGCCGGTCATCCACCAAGTCGAGCTCCAGCAGTTCCTGCTTTTGGTCAATCTTCAGGTTCAGGTGGCTGGCAATGGTGTCACTCAGGCGCGCAGGCTCATCAATCGCGGCCAAGCTTACCAATACTTCAGGCGGGATTTTTTTGTTCAGCTTCACGTACTCTTCAAATTCGGCCACCACCGTGCGCACCAGAGCGTCCAGCTCTTCTTCGTCGCCCTGGCGTTCAATAAAATTCTCGGCCTTGGCGGTGAACATGCTGCCCGTATCTTTAATATCAGTCAGGCGCACGCGGGTTTGGCCTTCTACCAGCACCTTCACCGTGCCGTCGGGCAATTTCAGCATCTGCAACACGTTGCCAAGGCAACCAACCCGGAACACGCCATCGGTTTCAGGGTCGTCCTGCGCTTCGTCGCGCTGCGTTACCATAATAATCTGTTTACTGGCGTTCATCACCTCTTCCAGTGCTCGCACGCTTTTTTCACGCCCCACAAACAACGGCACAATCATGTGCGGAAACACCACAATGTTACGCAGCGGCAGCACGGGCAGC
>JAIXUT010000033.1 GCA_027483385.1 Alphaproteobacteria bacterium | reverse complement strand
CTTTAACGGGGGGCCTGAGCAACGCAGCCAGTAGCCTGCGTGGCCAAGCCGATGCGGCTCAGGCCACCGCCCGCGCCCCGTTCATCCCGCCCTTAGGTTTTGTGGAAGCCACCTTACTGAACGGTGTAGACGCCCTAGTAGGTGGGCAAGCCACCCCTGCCCTGGCCCGCATCAGTGGTAACTACACCACCGCCATGAACACCACCGTAAACCTGGATGGCTGCATTGTGATGGTGGAATTTAACGGCAACATTGCCACTGAACGCGCGATTGGCAAACCCGCCCGCATGACCTGCGTGTACCCCGATGGTGGTGCCGCCACCTACGACCTTTCGGGCTATGTGGTGGATGCCGAAGACGGCGTAATTGGCGTGCCAGGGCTGCTGTACGAAGGCGACCCAACCCGCATTGCCGCCAGCATCGTGGCCGACTTTTTAGCCGGTGTTGGTAACATTGTGGCGCAAAACCAAACCAGCACCCAAACCAGTGCCCAAACAGGGGTAAGTACGCGGACAATTACGGGCGATCAAGGCCGCGCGGAAATTGCCGGTGGTGTGGATAAAGCTTTTACCTCGATACGCGATTACCTGAAAGAGCGCGTTGACCGCACCACGCCGTTCATTCGGCTCGATGCCCAACGGACGGTCAATTTAGTGATTCTGAACGGTCAGGAACTGCGGACTGGTCCCAATGGCGGCAACGCCTGGACACTGTTGTTCGATAGCCAAGCCTCGGCCAACGAAGCCGCAGCCCCTGCGCCACAACCCAACCCTGCTGGAGGGCAATAAGCATGCGTGTGCAACCTGTACTTGTGATGGCCCTGGTGGCGTTGGTTGGCCTGGGTGGCTGCCGCTACTATGGCAGCGCCGTCCCACCCGAAAACCCAATGAGCATGGGCGACGCCCTGGGCGCCGCCAGCAACAGCCGCATGGGTACTGGCGGCCAGCGTGGGGTGGTGCGCGTCCCCACCCGCCCGAATGTGGAGCGCCCCAGCTACTTGCCCGAGAAAGAACTGGCGCTCGTCGCCCCGCCACAAACGTTGTTGGTCTGGAGTTACCCCTACGTGACCGACGACAACACCCGCCAGTTTGGTAACTGGAGCACCATCTTTTTAACCGACCGCTACGAATGGGCCAAGCCCAGCAACCAATTGCCGATGGGCAGCAGCGACGTTGGCATGCGCGCGGGCCGCCCCAACATTGGCCTGGCCGAAACCCCGCCCAACCCAGCGGTCTTACCCGCCATCACACCTTAGTTTAACCTAATTTTGGCATAACAAAAAAATATCATGGGGCTTTTTAACAAAGGTGTTTACACCCCCAAACGGCCATTCCAGCTGGCCGAAGAGTTGCCATACTTCGAATTTAACGATATTGAAGGCGACCCGCTGTACCGGGTGCATTTGCTGAAAGATGGCGGCCTCGGGATTGCCTGGAAAGGGCCCGTGCCCGCCAGCTATAGCTACGACAGCGGCTACCAAGATACCGTGAATGAGCTGAAAACATTTCTGGAAAGCCTGCCGCAGGAATACGAAGCGCAGCTGATTATTACCAGCCATAATAACCTGACCAAGCCACTGCAAACGTATCTCGAAGCTACGCCCGAGGGCGAAAAACCCCGCTTGCTGCGGCAAAGCCGCGCTGAAAAAATCCGCGATGCTGGCGTACGCGGCTATGCAGTGAGCGAGCGCGGCTACACCCGCCTGCGCGAAACCTACATGATTGTGACGCTGCGCAGCATGGAACTGACCGAGCGCGCTGGGCTGCTGAAAACCGTGATTGAAATGCTCTTTCAGGTGGTGGCGATTATTGCCAATACCGCAGGCGTGCCCGCCGACAAACTGTTCGGTAAATTCATGGATGACACCCTCAAGGTGGCACTGACTGAATTCCGGGAAGCGGTCATGGCGGCGGAAAGCACGCTTTCCGACTTGTTTGAACTGCACCGCATGGATTTGGTGGAACTGAAAGACCACTTCTGGACGGCCTACGCCCCGAGCTACAAGGATGCCGCGCAAAAGGTGGTGGTCGACCCAGTCCGTCCGTTTGATGAACAGGTGTTTCCGCTCCCCATTGAAAACGATTTTGACTTAGTAAAAATTGGCAGCGACTACCACGGCACCATTATGCTGGCGATGATGCCCGACACTGTGGCCACCGACTATTTGGGCACCATTCGGCGTACCCTGAACGGCCAGACCACGCTGTTTTGTAACCTCACCAGCGCCAACCAGCAGGTGGAAAAGGTGAAGCTGACCCTTTCGGCCACCATGCGCCGCCGCGTCGCGGGTGCCTTTAACAAAGAAGAAGCCGAGATTTTTGCCCAAGAAGCCAGTGACGTGAAAAGCAAGCTGTTCACGGGCCGCAAAATTATCATGGCGATGATTGGTGTGGTGGTGCACGGCAAGAGCCGCAGTGAAGTGGAAGATGGCCTGCTGCGGATTGCCAGCCAGTTCAAAAAACTTTCGGTCGTGCCCGATGTGGAAAAAAGCATGGCCCTGCATGCCATGGCCTACAGCTGGCCCCTGGCCTGGCGGAATAAATTCAGTGGCCCATTTGCCCGCACCCGCCGCGTAATTAGCGATGATATCTGCGACCTACTCCCCATTCATGGCCACTGGGGCGGGCACGGGCGGCCTTTTACCAAGCACGAAAAGCACAAGCCGCAGGCGGTGTACGTGAACCGCGACGGTGAAATTACCTTCTTTGACCATACCAGCACTGACTTCATGAACTGGCACTACGCGATTACTGGGACCTCGGGTTCGGGGAAAAGTTTCGCGGTGGTCGATCTCACCCTGCAGCTATTTTCAGCGGGGATTGAAAAGCAGTATTTAATGACAATTAAGGACGACTACGACCGCTTTGGCGAAACGCTGGGCAAACTGATTATTATCGACCTCGACCGCCAGGATGTGTGCATCAACCCGTTCACGGGCGAAATTAACAAGCACCGCCTGCAGCAGTGGACAACCACCGTGGAGCTAATGATTGCCAAAGGCGACTACAAAATTGACCGCGTCGAGCAACGCCTGATTGAACAGGTGGTGCAGTATGCCTACGATATTGTGCCGCCCGATGATGTGCTGCGCCCCACCTGGATTCAGCAGGCGTATTTGAAATACCCCTATACCGATGAAGCCAGCCGCCAGGCAGGGATGGCAATGGCGCGGGAAATTGGTAGTTACTGCGAAAGCGGGATTTACGGCAAATTGTTCGATGCGCCGCCCAGCTTTTCGGAAAAAGATAAGCTGGTGGTGTTCAACTTACAAAACGTGCTGAACGAAAAAATTTCCGACGTCATCATCAATGCCATTTTTACGATGATTGACAACGTGATGTACCTCGGCGACCGCGGCGAGAAGAAACATTTATTGGTCGATGAAATGGTAAGCATGATTTCCGCCAAAGGTGGCGCCAGCGTGGCCAACCAGCTTAAACGCGCCTTCCGCACCTACCGCAGCTTAAATTGCATGTGCGGGATTGCCAGCCAGAACGAGGAAGACCTTTCCACCGAAGTTGGCCAAGCAATTATCGGGAACATTACCAAGCGGCTCATTCTCAAACCCAAGCGGGAAATGATCCCGATGCTAATGGAAAGCTTAGGCCTTCGCGCCGAGCGCCACCAGGCCAACATTGCCAGCCTCGACACCCGCCCCGGCTTTTTCAGCGAGTTTTACCTGATGAGCCCACACGGCGAAGTTGTCTGCCGTCTGATTGCCGATAAACTGACCTACGCGCTGGCCACCACCACCCCCGATGATACGGCGGAAATCAAGCGCCTGCGCGACCAGCTGGGCAACGACTGGTGGAAGGCCACTGTGGCCTTTGCCGAACGCTACCCGCACGGGGTACGGGCGGCCCGCGCCGCGGCCACCGCACGACCCAAGGGGTAAGCACAAGAAAGCCCCCAAACCTGCTTGCTGCTGCAAGTGGTGTTTGGGGGTGGGCCCTTATGGCCTCGTTTGTCATCGATTGACACCGTAGATTCTCCTCTCGGTGCTGGTAAGTTCCAGCAAAGCCAGTTCGGCTTCAATGGAACGTGCGGGGTTGGTGCGGTACTCGAACTGATCACGACACACCAGTTCCACTGCACAGGCCCGACCGAAGTCGTGCAAGGAGTGGGTGCTGTCGGCAAACGCACGCGCGTAAGCCAGCAAGCAATCGGCGGGAATGGCCTTCAGCTCCTTTTCGGGGAGCGGCAGGCATTCCGCCAAGTCAGGTTCAGGCAAAACATGCGTACTCATCATGTTGCCCCTTTCTGGAGAAACGGTTCCCGATGGTTCGGCCGCACACACTGCGGCGGTGGCTTTTACGCCTTTAAATTGTGCATGTTTTGGCTGGTCTTGGCCAGAAAAATCGGCTAGGGTGCCAACCTAATTACAAGCAAACGCTAGGGTTTGGGCTGCATGACCACCGCACCACAAGGGGTAGATTACTCTAAAACGCTGAACCTGCCCCAAACGGGCTTCCCCATGCGTGCCAACCTGCCCGCCCGCGAGCCCGACTGGGTGCAACGCTGGTTGCATGAACAGGTGTACGAAACCGTACTGGCCAAACGCCGCAATGCGGGCGCCCCGACTTACATCGTGCACCTAGGCCCGCCCTATGCCAACGGCAACTTTCACCTGGGCCACACGCTGGCCTATGGGCTAAAGGATATCATCGTGCGGCACAAGTTTTTAAGTGGCTACGCCTCGCCCTACGCGCCAGGCTGGGATTGCCACGGCCTGCCGATTGAATGGAAAATTGAACAGGAACTGATTGCGGGCGGTCAAACCAAGCGCGATTTAAGCGTGACCGAACTACGCGACCGCTGCCGCGCCTACGCCCGCAAGTGGATGGACATCCAGCAGACCGAATGGCAACGGTTAGGGGTGCTCGCCGATTGGCAGCGCCCGTACCGCACCATGGATAAAGCCAATGAGGCAGGGATTGTGCACTGCTTGGGCCAACTGGTGCAGCGCGGCATGGTGTACAACAAGCTGCGCAGCACGCTGTGGGCGCCCGTGGAGGAAACGGCCTTGGCCGAAGCCGAGATTGAGTACGATGAAAACCATCAATCCACCGCCGTGTATGTGGCGCTGGAGTTGGTAGACCGCCCCAACGAGTATTTAGTGATTTGGACCACCACGCCGTGGACGTTGCCTGCCAACCGCGCGGTGGCGGTTCACAAAGATACAGCTTATTTCAAAGTTCAGAGGGATAATAAAATTTATTGGGTGGCAATGGGTGCTTACTCGGAAAATAAAGATTTATCAGAAAAAATTGGCTTAAGGGCAATTAATAAGCCCGCGGATAATAAACACCTCAGGGGTGAGGATTTAATTGGCCTCACCTACCGCCACCCGCTTTACGCCGACCGTACCGGCCAGGTTTTGCATGGCGACCATGTGACGACCGACAGTGGCACGGGGTTGGTGCACATCGCCCCCGCCCATGGCGCCGAGGACTTTGTCTTGGGCCAAGCGCAGGGCCTGGAGCTGGCCTGCCCCGTGAATGGCAGCGGGCGCTATGAGGCGTATGTGGATGAGGGCTTACCCGCAGGCCTGCAACTGGCGGGCCGCAGTGTTTTAGATAAACAGGTGATCAAGGATATCTGCGCCGCATTGGGCGATAACCTGCTGCACCAAAGCAGCTACACCCACAAATACCCGATTTCCTGGCGCAGCAAGGCGCCCGTGATTTTCCGTACCACCCACCAGTGGTTTATCGATTTGGACGAAACGCCTGTGCCCGAAACGAAGAAAAGCATTCGGGAAAGTGCGCTGGATTTGATTCACGCCCGTGATGGCAATCGTGGCGTACAGTGGCAGCCCAGCAGTGGCGAAAACCGCATCGGCGCCATGATTGCCGGACGGCCCGACTGGTGTATTTCCAGGCAGCGCGCGTGGGGGGTGCCGATAACGATTATGGTGGAAAAGGCCACCAACCAGCCGGTGAAAGATGCTGCTGTGTGGGTACACATCGAAGCACTGGTGGAGGCGGAAGGGATTGACTCCTGGGATAGCCGTTTAGGTGGGCGCGAAGCTGAACTCTTCCCCAGCGGCTGGTTAGCGGCGCAGGGGAAAACTATCGAAGACTTTACCTATGTACGTGATATTTTGGATGTCTGGTTCGACAGCGGCACCACCTGGCACCACGTGGTGAAGGCCGACAGCGGCAAGGGTGAACGTTTTGAGCGTACCGACGGCAAGCGCGTGGCCGATGTGTACGAGGAAGGCAGCGACCAGCACCGTGGCTGGTTCCATAGCAGCCTCCTCACCAGCGTGGCCCTCACCGGCGATGCGCCCTACGAAAGCGTGTGACGCACGGCTTTGTGGTGGATGGCCAAGGCCGCAAATTCAGCAAAAGCTTGGGCAACGGCGTGACGCCCACCGAGCTTTTGGGCAAATATGGCATGGATATCATTCGGCTGTGGGTCGGCAGTTCCGACTACGCCGAGGAAGTGCGCTACAGCCCCGCCCATATGGAGGCCGCCGCCGACCAGTACCGCACCATCCGCAACAGCCTGCGGTGGCTGCTGGGTAATTTGCCCGAAGGGGGTGGTGACGTGGCCGATGTGGCCGAAGATAAACTGCCAGAACTGGAGCGCTACATTCTGCACCGCTTGCATAGCGTGCTGGCCGAAGTGCGCGGGCATTACGACGCTTTCCAGTTCCATCAAGGGGTGCGGGCGTTACAGACCTTTATCTCCACCGAGCTGAGCAATCTGTACTTCGATGTGCGCAAGGATACGCTGTATTGCGACCGCGCCGACAGCCCCGACCGCGTGGCCTGCGTGTATGCTTTAGAACAAATCTTCCGTGGACTTACCACCCACTTTGCGCCCGTCATCCCCTTCACCACCGATGAAGCCTGGCGGTGCCGTTATGGAGAGAATGCTTGTGTGCATTTGGAGGAGTATGCGGTTGGGCCTAAAACAAAGTCTCATGATTTCTGGGCTGGATTGCTACATATCCGTAGCCAAGCAAACCAAATGATTGAGCAATTCCGTGCCAAGGGTGAAGTTGGGAGTAATTTAGAAATTACGTTAAATTATGCTGGTGTGTACGACCCTGATTTAGTGGCTCTAGTGTGTGGAGTTAGTGAGGCTAAACCTAGTATGGAAATTGAGATTGCTAAACACCCTGGCCACAAATGCCCCCGCTGCTGGCGGTATTATAATACCCTTGAAGCCAGCGGTCTGTGCACGCGGTGCGAAGGGGCAGTCAATGCCTAAGGAAACCCGCGAAGTTTTTCTGCCGAGTAAAATTCTCGAGCTGTGCCTCGAGGGCTGGGAAGACGCCACCGACGACGCGCTTTCCCAAGCCGTGGGCGAAACCATGGAGCATGCGTTTTTGCATCTGCGCTGGCTGCTCGCCATTCGGCAACACCGCTGCCGTCTGGTGGTGGTGCAACTTAAAAACCCCCAGGGCGAGGAACTGAACCCGCATTACCAGCTGGGCGACCTCATCACCCTTTCGGGCTGGCACCCCGAACGGGCTTTGGAAGAAGCCCGCGAACTGGTGGCCGAAAGCGGCGACGGCCTGACCTTCGACCTGCCCGTGGATGACGAAATGCTGCAAGACTGGGCCGAACTGGCCGAAAGCTTGGGGATAGAAGCACCCGCTGGCCCCGATGAACCCAACGAGCTGGAACTGCTGGCCGCCGCTATGGTGCTGCTGGATGCCGCCCACGATGATTACGTGCAGGATTTGGGCGAAGATTTTTACATTGCCACGCGGGGTATTGCCCGCGCCGTGGATGCGTTGTGTGCCGACCCGTTCGGCGAATGGAGTGCCGAAACCATGCAGATCATCGACCCCAACCAAACCACCACCGCCCAAACCCAATTGTACCCCGACCCCCCCACCGCTCTTGAAGGCAAGGTGCCAGTGGTGTATCAGCCAAGTATCATTGCCGACCCCGAACCAGCAGAAGACGCCAAATAATGCCACTGTTTCCGCCCAAACCCAGCCAACATGAGGCCCCCCTGTATGTGGGCCAGGTATCCGAACACGCCGTAATTTTTAACACCCATGGCGATTTGTTGATGCTTCAGCATAACGGTGGCGGCAATGGGCCCAACGACCCACGCCCCACCAGTGCATTTTACGGCAAATGGCACCTGCCGGGCGGGCGGTTGAACGCCAACGACCAACCAGTCCAAGGCCTGCTGCGCGAAATTGAAGAAGAAACCGGGCTGCGGAATGTCCGGATTATCATGCCGTGCCACACCAGCCGCTGGGGTTTTGGGACGCCCGTGAAATATTCGGTAACTTATCTGGCCACCGTGCAGGGCCAGCCGATGGTGCGTCTGCCCGATATCGAACACGCAATGGCCTACGAATGGTTCAGCCCGAGCGATGTAAGCAAGCTGGCCATGCTCACACCCACGCATCACGATGTGGTTGATGCCGCCATCAGTTGGGCCAAACGCTTGGGGATTATTGATGACAAAGCATTTCGGTAGGCTTTCCCAAAGCGTGCTTGATTACCTGTTGCCGCGGCAACAGGCCCTGATGTGGGCGGCGCTGATATTGGTCGCCGATGACATCAGCAAAGAGTGGGCCTTGCACGCCCTGCAGCAAGGGCAGTTGCCACTTTGGCTGATCGAAAACCAGCTGGGGTTTGGCTTTGGCTGGAACCGTGGCATGAGCTTCAGCCTGCTCGATGGCTTTGCCTACGCGCCACTGCTGTTGGGCGCAGTGGCGGTGGCGGCCGTGGCCTGGTTTACCCATTGGCTGGCCGAACACCCTTGGCCGAGCTTGCACCAGGCTGGCCTGGCGGCGATTATTGGCGGCGCTTTAGGGAACTTGGTCGACCGCATTCAGCATGGCGCGGTGATCGATTTTCTGGTGCTCAACCCGTGGGGCTTGTTCCCTTATACCTTCAATCTGGCCGATACAGCAATTAGCGCAGGTGTGGCACTGTTGCTGCTTGATCTGTGGCGGCGGCCCCGCTAAAGTGCGGCCATGAAAACAAAATTTACTTCGTTGGTTTTGCTTGGCGTAGGCATCGCAATGGCAGGTTGCAGTGGCGCCAAAAACCCCCTGCAGCGTACCCTGCCCGATGAAACCCAAGTAATTGCCGGGCCATCCTTAAGCCTGCCACCCAGTTTTGAGCTACGCCCGCCCCGCACAGGCGACGCCAACGAAGCTCTGCTGCGTGCCCCAACCGCTGGTGGTGAAAGTTCAAACAGCTGGGTTGTCAACCGTGCCCAGCAGGAAGCAGGGACGCGGGCCGATGCCAATATTCGTACCGACCTTGAAGCCAAGGTGGTGGAAGATAAGGCCACCGAAGCCGAAGAGAACCAGAAAAAAGGCCTGTTGCAACGCTGGTTTGGTCGCAAGTAGGCCGCGTATTGCCATGCGCTGTTCGGTCATTGTTGCAGCTATTGCTGTTTTAATTTCAGTGTTCACGATTCAAGGAGCCTCTGCCATGCCTCAAATATCCAATTCCTCCTATACCACCCCGCACGAAGCCTACACCCTGCCCAACGGCCTGCAGGTGGTCATCCTGCCCGATACCCGCGTGCCTGTGGTAACCCATAGCATCTGGTACAACGTGGGGGCGATGGACGAACAGTCGGGCAAAACCGGCCTGGCTCACATGACCGAGCACCTGATGTTCAAAGGTACGCCCACCAATCCCGCTGGCACCATGGATAAAGTTGTGCAACGCCGTGGCGGCACCATGAACGCCTTTACCAGCTACGATTTTACCGCGTATTTTCAGAAAGTCCCGACCCCCGCCTTGGCAGAAATGATGGCGCTGGAAGCCGACCGTATGAACAACCTAACTCTGACGGAAGAAGACTTTCAGCCCGAGCGCAAAGTGGTAGCCGAAGAACGCAAGCTGACCACCGAAGCCGACCCCAGCGACCGTTTTTTTGAAAAGGTGCTGCGGCAGCACTTCAGCAAAACGACTTACGGCCACCCGATTATCGGCTGGGCCGACGACATTCAGGGCTATACCAAAGAAGATGCCCTTGCCTGGTACCGCACCCATTATGCCCCGAACAATGCGGCATTAATTTTAGTTGGTGACGTGAACAAGGCGCTGGTTGCCGATACAATTTCCAGCACCTACGGCAGCCTCGGCAAGGAAGCGCAAGTGCCCCCGCGTGCGTTGGCGATTGAACCCGCCCGTAAGGCACCACTGGAATTTATGGCGATTGACCCGCAAGTGCAGGTGCCAGTCTGGCACACGTTGTATCGTGCCCCCAGCAGCTTTACGGGTGTGGCGGGCGCTAAAGTACAACCTGGGGAGGCCGTGGCGCTGTGGGTATTGGCCGAAATTTTAGGTGGCAGCGATACCGCCAGGCTGCACCGCGCTTTGGTGCTTGAACAGCAGCTGGCCGATGACGCCAGCGCCAGTTACGATGCGGTGCGGGCCATGGAAAGCACCTTCGATGTTTCAGTGCAGCCGCAAGCCGACGTCGCGCTGGATAAAATCATGCCCGCCGTGCAGCAGGTGATAAACCAGCTCATACAAGAAGGCGTGACCGCCGCCGAACTTAACAAAGCCAAGACCAGCATTTTGGCCGATGAAACCTACGCCCGCGACGACAGCTTTACCGCCATGTACCGCGTGGGGATGTGGCTGACCGCCGGCGGCACGATGGCGACGTTCGATGATTGGCGGCGTGAGTTGGCCAGCTTGACCGTGGCCGACGTGAATGCAGTGGCCAAAAAATACCTGACTGAAAGCGGCCGCACCACCGCCATGCTGGCGGGCAATGCGGGGCAGCTTGGTAGCCTTAAGCCCAACCTGTAGCACTTACGCATGGAAAGTCTCTGGCTTTGGCTGGCCTTAGCCAGCAGTTTAATCTCGGCGCAAAATGTCGAGATGAATCGGCGTGCCAAGCAGGAAGGCTTTCGGCTGAATCTGTGGCGGATGGGGCTTTCCGCGCTGTTTTGGTTGCCACTGGCGGTGCTGCAACCGTGGCCTGAATTTGCCCTTCATTGGGAGTTTTATTTGGCGGCGGTACTGAGTGGGATGGCCTTAATTGTCGGCTTTACCATCCAGAACGACTTGGCCCTGAAGCACAACGGCCGGGTGGCGGTGCTGCATATGCCCCTGAAGGCGGTTGCGGTATTTTTGCTGTGGGCCTTGTGTATGCCCGAAGCCCGCGCCCATTATTTTGAAAACTGGGCGATGACGAGCGGCGTGCTGCTGTGCCTCATCATCATGGGCGGTGCGCTGTTTGCCTTTCGTAAAAACGACGTGAGCTGGCAGGGCCTCAAGGCCGTGCTGCCGATTGTCGGCCTCTATGCCGCCGCCGATATTTATACCCGCCTGACCATGCCAACCGCCGACCTGCAAAGTACCTTGATTGTGTTTTTATTCGTGATGACCAGCAGCAGCGTGTTGGCCAGCGTGCTGTACCTGCCGTGGCGGCCGCGCCCCGAACTGCCGCTTTCGCACCCCAAGCTAGTGCGGGCAGCGGGCTGGGCAGCAGTGGGTGGCACGCTGAACCAGGTCTGCTTTTTTGCGGCGTTGATGCTAGGGCCCAGCCCCGCCTACGTCAGCATGGTGGCGCTGCTTACGCCTGTGTGGCTGCTGGTGTACCACCGCGCCAAGGGCATCCCCGATAACGCCAGCCCACTGGCCGGGACCGCCCTGGTGCTGGCCGCCGTGGTGTTGATGTACCTTGTTGCCTAAAAGGGTCTTTCAAGCTTAAGGCGGTCATCCTGAGCGCAGCGAAGGACCCAGGTGTACTGTATGATGAATGAAAAAGACCTGGGTCCTTCGCGTTGCTCAGGATGACAATTCTGTTATGCTTGGCCTATGCAAGAAACCAAATTCACTCTCCCCACCCCCGACGGAAAAATGATTTATGCGGTAAAGAGTGGAAATCCAGATGGTCCTGCGGTTGTAATGGCTCACGGCTATTCAGGACATGCCTATGAGTATCCCTTTAAAAATTTTGCTAAACTAACCGAGTCAGATTTCTGTACCTACAGGTTTAACTTTTATGACGGCCAAGAAGATGGTCGCAGGGCTATCGATTGCACCTTGCAAACCCACGCTGACGACCTACAAACAGTCATCAGCGCAATTAAACCAACTCATGATAAGATCTTTCTTGTTGGTCATAGTTTTGGCGGGCCAAGTATAATGCTGGCAAACCCTACGGGCATTAGCGCTGTTAGCCTCTGGGATCCAAGCTATAACATTGCACAAAGTTATGAGGATTTTTCTGCTAATTATATAGAATATTCAGAATTTTACGTTTTAACCTGGGGTGACAGCTACTTAATGGGAAAACCCATGTACGAAATGGGTAAAAAATTTACAGCAGCTTATTGCGAAGAATTATCCATAAACGCAAAGTTCCCTGTGCAAGTCATTCATGCAGGCGTTGGGTACTTTGTTGATAAGGGTAATTCATATGATAGTTTTGGCCATCCCCAAAACCGCCGTGATATTATTCAAGATGCAGGGCACTGTTTTTTTGAAAATGACACCGCCACTGAAGCCGCAAACCTGACCACCAATTGGTTTAAGCAATGGCTCTAGCCGATCTTTGGCCATTATTGGCGCTGTTGTTTAGCTTTTGTGGGGCCCTGATTATTGGTTTTAACCAGTGGGCGAAATTAGATGGCACGCGCTTGGTGGCCTGGCGCTGGGCGGGAGTGGCGCCGCTGGCGGGCGTGGGGTATATCTTGCTGCCGTTCCCGACCGACCCACAGTTTTACGCCGTGGCCGCCCTGATGGGCGTGGGGCTGGCCTATGCCGATAGCCTGCTGTTTAACGCCAGCCGCACCCATGGGGCACGTTTGGCGGCGCTCTATGTACCCTTAAAAATGCTGCTGGCGTTTGCGCTGTGGGCGGCCTTGCAGCCGCAATCCTTGCTGCCATTGTGGGCCGAGCCCTGGCGGCTACCGCTGCTGCTGGGCGGCTTTGCGCTGTGTGGTGGCGCGTTGGCAATGTTACGCACCAGCGACACCAGCTGGACCGCCCTCGGCGCGATTGTTCCCGTGGCAATGCTGTTTGCCTTGGGTGATATCGTGGCCAAGACCGCCTTACCCCCACCCACGGGCAGCTTGCGCGAAATTGCTGGCAGTGCGGTGGCGTTTTTATTGACCACCAGCAGTATCGGTGCGCTGGGCGCGGTGCTGTTGCAAGGCTGGCGCACACCAAGTGTTGGCGAACTTGCCAAAAGTGCCCTGTTTGGCGTGCTGTTGTTGGGCAGCCTGACCCTGCTGCTCATCACTCTCGCGCTGGCGCCCAACCCAGGTTATGTGGCCGCGATTACCATGCTTTCAGCCTTTTGGTTGGCGCTCTGGGCGCGTGTTACCAAAGGCGCGCAGGAAAACCTGTGGGCAGGTGTAGGCCTGCTGCTGGGCGCAATGGCAGTGGGGGTGGGCGGATATTAAGATAATTACTTTGTTCTTGGTTGCCTAGTTCCTCGTTCCTAATCATAGGCCCCTTCCGCCACCCGCCGCGCCACCACCATCCCCGCCAACCCCAAAAAGTTACGCTGGCCCAATACCACCATGCCGTGTTGGCCAAGTTCGGCAACAAACTGCTGATGCGTAAAGCGCCCGCGCGGGTGCGGTAATAGCCACTTCAAGAGGCCACCAATCGGCCCCGTTTCCAGTAATGGTGCATAAAACTCCAGCGCATAAAATAGGCCACCGTGGCGCAGCACCCGCGCCACTTCGGCCACGGCCTTTTGCCAGAGGGGGACGTGGTGCAGGCAGCCAAAACTGGTGACCACTTCGTAGGTTTGGGCAGGGAGCGGCAAGGCATCGGCACTGGCCACATGCAGCTGCACTGCACCGTTGGCAACCAAGGTGGTGCGGGCACGGGCAATTTGCTCTGGGTCAACGTCAATCCCCACCAAGCCAAGTGGCGCCACACGCGTGGCCAACGCCAACAGCCCACGGCCATCGCCGCAACCAATATCGAGCAGCTGTGCCCCGCGCGGCATCGGGTACAGGCGCTGCAGCAGGGCCAGTTCCAGGGGCCGCTGAATGTGCCCGCGAAACCAGCCGTTCACGTACCAGCGCTCGAGGTTACTTAAAAACATTTTGGCCTTGCCCCTTTGGGTTAATGGCCCTAGCGTAGCGGCATTCATAAACCCCGCCAAGGGCCAACCACAAGGAGACTCGCCGATGCCCTACCATTCGCGTACCCGTTGTGGCATCTGGTTGCTTGGCCTGATGACCCTGATTGGAAGCCTTTCGATGACCCTTACCGCCCAAGCCGCCGCCAAAATTCAAGCCATTACCACGCCCAAAGGGCTGCAGGCGTGGCTGCTGCAAACCAACAATCTGCCGATGCTGAGTGTGGAGCTTTCCTTCCGCGCGGGCAGCGTGTTTGAACCCGCGGGCAAGGAAGGCTTGGCCCAGTTTACCGCGAGCCTGCTGGATGAAGGTGCGGGGCCCTATTCGGCCACCGAATTTAAAGAGGAGCTGGAGGCCATTGGCGCCCGCTTTGGCGCCAGTGCCGATACGCTGGATATTTCGCTCAACCTCACCACCCTGACCGAACACCAAGACCGTGCTTTTGCATTGTTAGGCTTGGCTGCCCGCGAACCGCGTTTCGATAAAGAAGCGATTGGTCGCATCCGTAACCAGCTGCTCGCCAATTTGAAACGCATCGAGGAAGACCCTGCCGCGCTGGCGGGCCGTGCCCTGCGCCCTGCTTTGTTTGGCAACCAGCCTTGGGCCAACGACGGCGACGGCAGTGCCGCAAGCATCAAAGGCATCACCCAGTCCGACCTGATGGCCTGGCATCTGGCCAACCTTACCCGCAGCAACCTCACGGTGTCGGTGGTGGGCGATATTGACGCAACCACCCTGGGCAGACTGCTGGATGAGGCCGTGTTTGGCCTGCCGCAGGGCGCAGGCCGCCGTGGCAAGGAACTGGCCACGCCTAAAGTAGGCGCCCCCACCACCATCACCAAAACCTTGGCAATTCCGCAGGGCACGGTGTTGCTGGGCTGGCCCGGTATGGCGCGGAATGACCCAGACTACCCCGCCTTGATGCTGATGAATGAAATTTTTGGCGGCGGCGTACTTACCAGCCGCCTGGGCCTCGATGTCCGGGAAAAGCATGGCTTGGTGTATGATATCCGGAGCCGCAACATGCCCCTGCCCGGCGGTGGGTTTTACCTGCTCTCGTTTGCCACCGATGCCACCAAGGTGGCAAAGGCACTGGGCCTGATTGACGAGAACATTACCAAAATGCGCAACCAACCCGTAACGCAGGAAGAATTTGACGATGCCAAAAGTTACCTGATTGGCAGCTGGCCGCTGCGCCTGGATAGCAACGCCAAATTGCTGGGGATGATGAGCCTGATGCAGAACGAGGGCTTGGGGATTGATTACCTAGAGGCCTGGCCCAAGCGGCTGGCGGGTGTGCAATTTGCCGACATTCAGCGGGTGGCCCAGCGGATGCTGACGCCCGAGAATATGAGCCTGATTGTGGTAGGGCAGAACGAGGCATTACAGGCCAAATGGCCGCTACGCTAAGGCGTAATCAATAACGAAAAAAGCTTTTCTACTGAAACAGGTTGTCGCCCATCAATAGCCTTTTCTGCATAAAGCTCTTGGTCCAATACATAAGCAGCTTCAACACAAATTCTAAAAAGTAATGTGGACGTATCATTAAGCTTCTGTTGGATTTTTTCTTCAGCTACCTGTTCACCATTCGCATTCAACACATAAGATATATTTTCGTAGTTATGAGCAAGTTCTCCATAGCCAGAGAATTGTAAGCTCTCCACTTTTTCTGGTGGAAGCGTAGAATCATAAAATACTCCTGCAATCTTGCTTTTATTCAAGAGTGCTTGGCCGTGACGGGATTTTTTCTGAGAAAAAAAGTACAAACAGTGCGGGGGCCCAAGAGTATATGCCAGTGCCGCAGCCCATGGGCCGTGAGAATCTTGAGTTGCTAAAGTAAAATACTGGTTGGTCTTCACGACTTGTAGCGCACGTTCAAGGGGAGGGAGAATGCTCATATTAAACTTCTAACTTGCATACGCCGCTTCAAGGAGGCCACGGAGGGCCAAATTATGCGCCCCACCGCCACAGACTTGGGTATCTTCGGGCAGGTTGGCCAGCGCCGCAATCGCTTTGCTGTTGGCCTTGTGCCGCGCCACACCGGTGGCAAATAATGGGCCGGTAAACACCACACTTTCACTCCCAAAGGCGTAGGCAGTAATGCCGCCTTCGGGCAGAAACAGCGTTTGCGCCAACGGCCCAACCCCCACAATCTCGCCGTTGCCCAAATAGCGGGCCACGGGCAAGCGGGTTTCGCGCAGGTTCTCGCCGGCCAGAATTGGGGCACCGGTGCGCGCGTGCAGCAATTCGGCGTTGGCCAGGGTGTACTCGGTGGGCGCCGTCAGTAAAATCAAATCCAGCTTTTCGCCTGCCAGCGCGTGCAGGGTGGCGGGCAGGTTGATGGGGTCGAGCACCGTACGGTGGGCCGTGAGGGCACAGACCAATAAATAGGTCGGCGTTTGTGGGTGGGGCTCCACCATCTGGACATGCAGCATGCGGGCACTCTAGCCGAAGCACCCTACCCTCGGCTAGTATGCTGGCATGGATTGGCAGCAACGCCTGTGGCAGGAGTTAGTGCCGCACTTGCCGCACGGGCGGGTAGGGCTGTGGGCGCCATTGGCCTGCCAGCCTGCAGCGTTTGCATGCCCCGACCACCTCCTGCCACATTGGCACGACCTGCTGGCCCCCGCGCCTCCCCACGGCAGCGCCTTGCAGGGTTTGGTAATTTTGGGGTGTGGCCAACCGGCGCTGGGCTGGACTGAATTTTTAACTCAACTCTCGCCCCTCTTGGCCCCGCAAGCGCCGTTGCTGGTTCTGGTACCGCGCCGTGGCCTGGTGCAATTGCCAGCCCTCACTTGGCAAAGCCCCTACGGCCACCGCGCGTGGCAGAAAATTTTACTGCAAGCGGGCTGGAGAATCAGTGCGCAACACTTCCTGGGCGGCACTGCTTGGCCAAGCCCTTGGGCCAGTGCAGCGTGCCGTCTCTATACATGTTCTCCCCAAGGCACCATTCCGCCGCGCCGGGTTCAGTTTAATTCCAGCCGTACTGGGGTGGCGGCCGCCAGCGGCTGCTGAGCGCTGCCCTGACCCCCGACTTGCACACTCCCTGTCGGCAGCAGCAGCCTTTCCACGGTCTTTTCCAGCTGGCGGGTACGCACCCCAAGCAGGTCATCAAAGGTTTTACCGACCCGATCGAAGGCCTTTTTCACGTCATCGTGGGCATCGATAAACTTCTCCCACTGCCCCTTAAAACTGCCGAGATCGGCCGCCAATGCGGCAAACTGGGCCTCCAGTTTAAAGGCTGCCTCGGCTTGCCGAATCAGGGCCAGCACCGCCAATAAGGTGGTGGGCGAACACAGAATAATTTTTTGGCTGAGGGCATAATCCAGCAGGCTGGCGTCGTGCTCGAACAGGGTGGCGTACACCTGTTCGTTGGGGATGAACACCAGTACGTAATCCAGCCCCTCCGCATCCAATCGGTAGCCGCGTGCGCCCGTGGTTTTCAGGTGCCCGCGCGTGGCGGCAACGAAGCTTTTCAGTGCCGCCTCCTTGGCATGGTCATCGGTGGCATTGAGGTAGGTTAAATAGCCATCGAGCGGAAATTTCACGTCCATATGCAGCACCCGCCCGCTGGGCAACGGGAAGCTGAAATCAGGCTTGCTGCCATCGGTGAGTTGGGTTTGCGTGGTAAAGTTAATTCCTTCATGCAGGCCCGCCAAGCGCAGCACATCGGCGGCCATCCGTTCGCCCCACTGGCCGCGCACCCGGGTGTTGGCCAAGGCTTCCCGCAGGCTTCCTGTAGTTTGCTGGAGAGTGCCAATCACTTTGCCAGCTTCGCTTAAGCGGGTATCGAGCGCCTGATACTGCTGCGCCCGTTCCTTTTCCAACACTTCCAGCTTGGCCTGCAGGGTGCCAAGCTTTTCGCCCATTTGCGTTTGCAAGTGCCCGAGAGTGGTCGCGACTTGCTGGCTCTTTTGCGCAAACACGCCTTCGCCTTCCTTTTGCGCGGTGGCCAGATGCGCCTTGGTCTGTTCAATCAGCTGCACACTGTTGGCCTGCAAGGCTTCAGCGGCCAATGCGGTGAAGGCCTGTTTCAGTTGTACGTCGGCCTGCGTGCGCTGCTTCCCCAACCACCAGGCGGCGGCAAACCCCAAGCCCGCGCCAAGCAGCAGGCAGCTTAAACCAACCAGTAAAATTTCCATAAGTCCAGCCTAACAAAAAAGGGGCTGCGGTGGCAGCCCCCCTTTCACCTGTTTTTGAGCAATTAATATTTCACCGAACAGCCGTAAGCCTTCGTGCTGGGGTTGGCCACAGCTTTGCCCGCCGCCAAGTCGGCCAGCGCCGCCTTCACGTAATTGGTTGCGCCCGCAATGTCATCGCGGTTAAAGCTGGGGACGCTGTCAATTGCGCCCGCATAGGCCACTTTACCCGTGCCATCCAAAACAAACATGTGCGGGGTGGCGGTGGCGCCAAAGGCTTTGCCCAAGGTACCCTGCTCATCGAGAATCACTGCCGTGCCCTTAAACCCTTGCTTGGCCACCGCCGCTGCAGCTTCATCGGCCTTCAGGTGGCCTTGTTTGCCGGGCGCTGAGGAAATCACGGCCAACCACACCGTACCAGCCTTCACTGCTTCTGCCTGCTGGGCTTGCATGGCGCCTGCATCGTAAAATTTGCGCACGAATGGGCACTGGTAGTTGGTCCATTCCAGCACCACGTTTTTGCCACGGAAATCGCCAAAGGTGTGGGCTTTGCCAGTTTGGTCGGTCACCTGCAGCGTGGCGGGCACTACGCTGCCGACAGGGTAGGTCGCTTCCGCCCAAGCGGTTGCCAGGCAGGTGGTACCCAAGGCGGCCAGCGCGAGAGCGGTCAGTACAAATTTTTTCATCATGCATTTCCTCTGTTCTTCATTTCAACAGTAGGCCAGCGCCGCAGTAACTCAAGCTTTACGGCCAGCCTTTAACCTACCTTGTAAGCCGCTTATAAGGTTTCGAGGCTTTCGATCACCACCCGCGCTTCAGCGGCCAGCCCCGCGCGACGTTCGGCAGAAAATTTATTCAGCGTGGCATATGGATACACCAGCCGCATGTTGCCGCGCAACTTTTCCTGATGCTGAATCAGAAACCCCCAGTACAGGCGGTTAAATGGGCAGGCCCCGGCCCCTTCTTTTTGGGCCACCTGGTAGTGGCAATGCTGGCAGTAATTGCTCATTTTATTGATATACGCGCCGCTGGCGGCGTAAGGCTTGCTGGCCATGCTGCCGAGGCCACTGTCGCCGTCGCCGTACAGCGCCATCCCCAGCGTGTTGGGCAATTCCACCCATTCGTAGGCATCGGCGTAAACCATGAGGTACCACGCACACACCTCCTCCACATTCAAGCCTGCCAATAACGCAAAATTACCAATCACCATCAGGCGCTGAATATGGTGGGCATAAGCATTGTCGCGGGTTTCGGTAATGGCTTGGTGCAGGCAATTCATTTTGGTGTCGCCGCTCCAGAACCACTTGGGCAAAGGGTTTTTGGCGCCCAAAAAATTGCGCGTGGCGTAGTGCGGCATGTTCAGCCAGTAAATCCCGCGTACGTATTCGCGCCAGCCCAGCACTTGCCGAATAAACCCTTCCACCGCCGCCAGCGGCGCTTCACCCGCATGGTACGCGGCTTCGGCAGCCGCACAGACTTCATCGGCCACCAACAGCCCGCAGTTAAGGTACATGGAAATTAACGCATGAAACATGTACGGCTGGCCTTGCACCATGGCATCCTGGTACTGGCCAAAATAGGGCAAGCGGTGCTGGATAAAATGTTCCAGCTGCGCCAAAGCCTCGGCCCGCGTCACGCCAAACCGAAAGCCTTCCAACCTACCAAAATGATGCCCAAACCGCGCAGCAACCAAACCTAAAACTTCCTGCGTAATGGCATCGGGAACAGTGGTTGGCAGCACCGGCGGTGGGATAGCGCCATCGTAAGCGCCGCGGTTTTCGGTGTCGTAATTCCATTTCCTACCCAGTGGTTGGTCACCTTCCATCAGGTAGCCTGTTTGCCGCCGCATCTCGCGGTAAAAAAATTCCATCCGCAGCTGCTTTTTGCCCGTCGCGTGCTGCCGAAAGCCCGCCACGCTACAAAAAAAGCGGGAGTCTTCATAAATCGTAACGGGTACGCCTAGGGTGTTTTGCCAGTGCTTGAACTTTTCCAGCACCCGCCATTCGCCGGGTTCCATCAGGGCCAAGGCCTCGGCGTTGGTTTCCTCTAACGCGCGCGCCACTTCGCCGTCGAAGCTGCCTGTATTGGCTGGGTCATCGAGCTTCACGTACCGCACCGTGCGTCCCGCTGCCGCCAGCTCGGCGGCAAAGTGCCGCATGGCGGAAAATAAAAAGGCAATTTTTTTGGGGTGATGGGGTACGTAGGTGGCCTCTTCCATCACCTCCACCAGCAGCAGGATGTCGGTGGCGGCGGCTTCGGTAATCAGTGGCAACGTGGCCGTCAGCTGGTCGGCCAGAATCAGGCGCAGTGTTGCCATAGGTGCTATAACCGCAAGGCTTTTTTCACCGCCTTGTACACGGGCTTTCGGAAATCAATCACGTGGGCAATCAACCAGTCAAACTCTACCCACGCCAGCTTTTCAAATTCGTTGTCGGTAGCCTTGGCCAAGTTGGGTAAGCCTGCTTCTAGGTAATCGAATAAAAACCATTTTTGCGTTTGGCCCGCAAAACGCCGACCGACCGTCATTTCGGCGGGCAGGATGTAATCGAGCCAGGCTTCGTGCTCGTACACCAGGCGCACGGCGCGGGGGTCGATGCCCGTTTCCTCGCGCAGTTCGCGGTAGGCGGCGGTGGCGGGGCGTTCGCGGCCTTCAATCCCGCCTTGCGGCAGCTGCCAGGCTTTGTCGCCGCTGGCGTGAGCGCGTAAGCCTGCCAACACTTTGCCTTGTGCGTTACGTACCACCAGCCCCACATTGCGGCGTAGTTTGGGGGCATCGGCAAGGGGCCGAGTTTCAGCAGCAAGCGCGGGCAAGGGCCTGGCATTAACGGCAGGCCGATTGGCGGGCGGCAACGGTGTTGCCGCTGGCGGCGGAGTGCCTACCCGCTGCGTTGGGGCAGGTCTGCGGTTCCGCCGATGCCGCGCCCGCGCATGAGCGGGGCGAGAATTGTTCATGGCCGAAGCCTAACGGGGTTTAAGCCTCGATGCAAACAGATTGATGAACTTAAAACCAATTCAAGGCGTTATAAATTGTATCCTAAGTATACGTGTACTTACACAGCTTCAGCATACTCAAAAAAATTGTATATTTAAGGCTACTTAACTGCGTCGCGCAGCGGCACCAGCGTAATACCTGCGGCCTGCACCAAAGCCAAGTCGGCAGCCAGTACCTGCAAGGTCGCAGGCAAGGGGTGGCCAATCACCACCACGGGTGCGCCACTTATGCCGCGCTTTTGTGCCAGCTTCACGGCCCGTAACAATTCTGCCCGAATTGCCGCCTCGGTGGCGGTGTGGTCAAGAAAGACATCCCGTGCTGCCAACCCCAAACCCAGGCCTGCAGCAGCGGTACGGGTGGCGGTGGGGGCGGCGGTGCGGGAATCGAGGAAATACAAATTCTGGGCCGCCAACACTTGCAGCACTTCACGCAGCGCCGCAGCGTTTTGGGTAAAGCGGCTGCCCATGTGGTTGTTCACCCCTTCAGCAATCCCAGCCAGCGGTGCCAAGTTGGCGCGGGTTTGTTGCACCAGCGTGGCCGAATCCATCGCCACCGTTACCCCAAGCGGCCCCAAGGGCGGAGTGCCACCCGCGTGCGGCTGCGGCTCCATCGGCAGATGCACCAAAATTGAATGACCAGCGGCCTTGGCCCGTGTTGCCAAGCTTACGGTGGCGGGGGCCTCTGCCATAAAGGCCAGCGTGGTGGCCGCGGGCAAAATCTCCATCGCACGGGCCGAAAGCGTGGGCTCCATTCCCATGTCATCAATCACCAAGGCCATGCGCCCCGCCCCGCTTGGGTAAAACGCCGCTGCTGGCGGAACCTTCACCTGTTGGGGAGGCGAAGGGGGGAGTGGCACCACCACCGTGGCGGTAGGCTCGCTGCTGGGCGGCACTTCGGTGGGGCTGGTAAATTGCGGCAAGTACGGCAAATCCAGCGGCAGAATCGATTGCGTTGGGGTGGTTGCAACGGGCAGCTCGGCGCGCTTCATGGCGGGCGGCAGCCGTACCATGAGTGCCGCGACCAGAGAAACAATGGCCGCCGCAGCTACCGCGCCCAGCACCAGGTACACCCAGGCTGGGATTGGCCCTTGTCCGTGCGGCGGCATCGGCGGCCTAACGGGTGGCAGGCGTGGCCGCCACCAGGGTTTTCAGCACAGCCAGCGCGCGGTCGAGCTGGGCATCGGGCTTGCCGTCAATCCCCGCCAGAGTGGCGGAAGGCGTTTTCTCTGCCACTGGAGCATAAATCTTGGCTGGCAAGTCAGTCCGCACCGGGCGGGTGTCGGAAATACTTGCGGCGGCGCCTGCATCCAGGTGCCCCTTCAGGCCTGCTTCGCTGGGGTAATCTTCGTCTTCCAGCATCGCGGCCTGTTCGGTGGTGCGCAGCGGCTTAACCTTAATATCGGGGACAATCCCGTAAGCCTGAATGCTGCGGCCACTTGGGGTGTAATACAGTGCGGTTGTCAGGCGCATGCCGGTGTCGCCCGGCAGTTCAAAAATAGTTTGTACACTGCCCTTGCCAAAACTCTTGGTACCCAGCACCACGG
>JAIXUT010000108.1 GCA_027483385.1 Alphaproteobacteria bacterium | reverse complement strand
GCGCGGGCCAAGTATTTCCAAATTGATAATACTGGTCGACGCGTTCTACTTACGTTTATCGGTTACGCGGTATTAACCTCCTTGATACAGCCCCTCGAAACTTGGGGGCTCAGCCAGATTGACCCTACGGGTCTAATTGCTGATCCAACTCCCCGCGTGTATCTGACCCATATTGCGATGGCCATTTCGTTTGCTTTCATTGTGGGGGGCGTCTATGAGGTCATTTACTATCTGAAATTGTATCGATTAGCCCTGACGGATGCCGAAGACCTCAAAAAGGCAAAGATGCAAACCGAGTTAGATGCACTACGCCAGCAAGTTAATCCACACTTTTTGTTCAATAGCCTTAATTCGTTAACGGCCCTAATCGGCGAAGATCCGCAGAAAGCCGAAACCTTTAGTGAGGAGCTGAGTTCGGTATATCGATATCTACTCCGCTGCAACGACGCAACATTGGTGCCACTGTCGGCAGAACTAGACTTTCTTAACTCCTACTACCACTTACTCAAAACTCGCCATGGAGATTCACTTATATTAAGCGCAAATGTTTTGCCCAACGGTGAGGAACGGCAACTTCCCCCCTTAACGCTGCAACTATTGATTGAGAACGCCGTTAAGCACAACATCATATTGCCCGAACAGCCACTAAACATCAATTTGTATCTTGACGAATCAAATTGGCTTGTGGTCAGCAATAACATACAACGTAAATCTACTCGGGTGTTGAGCAACGGCGTGGGCTTGAGTAATATATTAACCAAGTATCGAATGCTAGGACAACCCGCGCCCATCATTGAGGATGACGGGCGCGAATTTCGCGTAACGCTACCACTGGTGTGATTTTCTATGCCATACCCCTTAATAGATTTTAGTATTGAGCAAGTTGTGGGGGTGTTTTAGAGGTGTTTTATTGGTTCGGGGGCATCTTTAAAATGCTCGTATTTATTAAGTAGTTTACCGATTCGAT
Source organism: Alphaproteobacteria bacterium (assembly GCA_027483385.1). Lineage (GTDB taxonomy): Bacteria > Pseudomonadota > Alphaproteobacteria > UBA2136 > UBA6156 > JADCGN01. Next base: position 1,562 of record JAIXUT010000108.1, on the reverse strand, counting down.
ACACGACGGGCAGAATAACTTTCCTGACAAAAACGGGCATTTCGTTCATCTCATATTCGCTTGCATAACGGATGATGAGATAAGCTGCATCAAAAATTTCAGGTTGGGCTTTGCCTGATTTTTTCTGAGCAGCAAAAATGCTACTCAGAAAAAAAATACTGGTGTTGGCAGGCTTCAACCACCCTTCACAGTGCAACACATCAGGGCCAGCGTTCCAAAAACGGTGCGGGGTACCTCGTTTGAACACAATCGACTCTCCCGCATTTGCGTACTGCTCTGGCTGTCCAGCCAACTGATACCCAATTCGCCCTTTCAAGACTGTAAAACCTTCATCTTGTAGCCAATGTGTATGCATGGGTGGTCCGCTGCCGGGCTGCACAAAATTTTCGCCGACCAAAACATCCCCGTCTGGTTCGTGCAATAATCGCTTGAAAATCAACTTTTCACCAAGGAGATTATCGATGGTATGTGGCAATAAATAGTTCATAGCTGTAATAGATTTATTGTTTATTTGAAATTTATCATTGGTGCATCTTATACAGGAATACACCGTTAAGGACTGTTTATAATAAAAACTTTCAATGGCATACTTGACTACTGTACCATGAAGTATGGGTGCAAAGATGAACCTTGGGTTAAGCGTGGCCAATAGTGAATGAAATAGAACGGAAAAAGTGGTCATTAAAGCGACTTAATAGGGACATAAAACGACTCTCATTAATAATCAACAAATGATATGCAGCGCTTGAAGCGGCCCAATGAAGCCCAAAAAAATAGGTATTTGTTGTAGGTATTCTAATGAGAGACAGAACTTTATAGAATAAGTCCCACTAAGTCATGAAAAATCAGTTTAAGCTACTTTATCTATCTATTCTCTCGTTGGCACTGTATTTACTGTATAGTTGTGTTCAACCCTATATGCCTCCAGAAATCACTCATGCAGGCAACTTTCTGGTAGTGGATGGCTCGTTGAATGTCGGTCCTTTGGCTACTAGCGAAATCAAGCTGAGCCATACCCAAAATATAAATGAGAAGGAGCCACCCAAGGTGGAGCGCGAGGCCACAGTCATTGTAGAAGGTGACAAAGGCAGCAATTTTAGATTTGTAGAAGTGCAACCCGGAACTTATACATTGGGGGCCATTGCATATGTAACTAACGAAAAATTCCGACTTCATATCCGCACAAAAAATGGCAAAGAATACATCTCTCAGTATGTGCCAGCCATGCAAACTCCTCCCATTGATAGTGTCACTTACCAGGTAAGTCCAGAAAATACAGGCGTACAAATTAATGTTAATACGCACGACCCATTAAATAAGACGCGCTTCTACCGGTGGAATTTTGAAGAAACTTGGGAATATCAAATGCCGCTGTATACAGGCTATGAAGTTATCGGCAAACAAATTAAGGGGCGAACAGAAGATGTTAATAGGTGTTGGGATAATCGTAAATCATCGCTGATTACGGTTGCCTCTTCCATTAAACTCAGTGAGGATGTTATTCGAGATATGCCGATTACGTTTGTCCCTGTCCTCGGCGACAAGTTGCGGATTAAATACAG
>JAIXUT010000087.1 GCA_027483385.1 Alphaproteobacteria bacterium | reverse complement strand
GGCATCATTCCCGGCTGGGGCGGCTGTAAGGAATTGCTCGGCCGTGCCTTGGCGGCACCAAACCGTAAAGGCGGGCCGATGCCGCCGATTGCCCAGACCTTCGAAACCATCGCCACTGCCAAGGTCGGGAAAAGTGCCTATGAATGTATGGATTTAGGCTTTCTGGGCCCCACCGATACCGTGGTGATGAACGCCGAACGGGTGCTGGCCGTGGCCAAAGCCAAGGCTCTTGAACTGGCCGCCCGTGCCGAACCACCCACTGCCCCGCACAACTACCCGCTGCCCGGGCCGACGGCGCTGACCGCACTTAAGCTGGCGCTGCACGACTTTGCCCTGAAGGGGCTCGCCACTCCGCACGATAAGGTGGTCGGCACCGCTCTGGCCAAGGTGTTAAGTGGTGGCGCGACCGATATCACTGCTCCGCCGCTGACTGAAACCGAGATGTTGAAGCTGGAGGAGCGCGAATTCGTGCGCCTGTGCCAAACCCGTGGCACCCATGCCCGCGTGGCGCACTTACTCAAAACGGGCAAACCGCTGCGGAATTAAGTCAGGAACGCTTGACCGAAGTTGCATAAGCCAAAGCTAATAAGGACACAAAAACCATGCTGAAAGCCCTCCGCCGCACGCTCTTTACGGGGCCCCTCATGGGTTTGGTGCGTGGTACACTGCCGCAAATTGGCGAGACCGAGCGGATTGCACTGGAAGCAGGCACCACCTGGTTTGAGGCCGAGCTGTTTCGGGGCAACCCCGACTTCAACAAGCTGCTGGCGTTTGAAGTCAAGCCGCTCACCCCCGCCGAACAAGCCTTTGTCGCTGGCCCGACCGAAGAACTCTGCGCCATGCTGGATGACTGGGCCATTGAAGCGGAGCAAGACCTCCCCAAAAAGGTGTGGGATTTTATTAAAAAACAACGCTTCTTGGGGATGATTATCCCCACCGAGTACGGGGGTCTGGGCTTCAGTGCTGCCGCCCATGCGGCAGTGGTGACCAAAATCGCCAGCCGCAGCGTGGCTGCCGCCGTGACGGTGATGGTGCCGAACAGCCTGGGTCCGGGCGAATTGCTGATGCGCTACGGCACTGCGGCGCAAAAAGACCGCTACCTGAAAAAACTGGCAGTGGGTACCGAAATCCCCTGTTTTGGCCTCACTGAACCCGAGGCGGGTTCCGATGCCGCCAGCGGCCAGAGTTTTGGCGTGGTGGGGTATAAAACCATTGAAGGTAAAAAAGAGCTTGGCGTATTTTTAACCTTCAACAAGCGCTATATTACGCTCGCGCCGATTGCCACCGTGGTGGGCTTGGCGTTTCGGCTGACCGACCCCGACAATTTGCTGGGCAAAGGCACCGAACCGGGTATTACCTTGGCCCTGTTACCCCGTAGCACCAAGGGGCTGGAAATCGGCCGCCGCCACGACCCAATGGGGGTTGGCTTTATGAACGGACCCTTAAGCGGCAAGGATGTTTTTGTGCCGATTGACACCCTGATTGGCGGCGCTGATTACGCGGGCCAAGGCTGGCGGATGCTGATGGAAGCGCTGGCCGCGGGCCGCGGGATTTCGCTGCCAAGTTTAAGCGTGGGCGCGGCCCAGTTAAGCCTGCGGGCTTCGGCGAATTACAGCGTGGTACGCCGCCAGTTTGGCCTTAGCATTGGCCGCTTTGAAGGGATTCGTGAACGGCTGGCCAGGTTAGCAGGCCACACCTACGCCATGACAGCCACCCAGCGCCTGACCGCAGGGGCCGTGGATGCAGGCGAGCACCCGGCGGTGGTTAGCGCGATTGCCAAGGCCTATTTAACCGAAAGCATGCGGCTGGCCATCAACGACGCCATGGATATTCAAGCGGGCGCCGCCATTATTCGGGGCCCCCGCAACATTTTCGCACGGCCTTACAGCAGCATCCCGATTGGGATTACGGTGGAAGGCGCGAATATCCTGACCCGCAGCCTGATTGTGTTTGGGCAAGGTGCCATCCGTTGCCACCCCTATTTACAGGCCGAAGTGGAGGCCCTGACCAAGCGCGATAAGTACGGTTTCGATGAAGCTTTCATGGGCCATCTGGGCTACTTGGTAAAAAACATTGTACGCGGCAAGTTCCATGCTTGGACCTGCGGGAAGTTTGTGGCTACCCCCAGTGGCACGCCGTTTAAGGCGGAATACCAGCACTTAGGCCGCCTCAGTGCCGCCTTTAGCGTGATTGCCGAAGCGGGCCTGATTACGCTTGGCGGGAGCCTCAAGCGCAAGGAATATTTAAGCGGCCGCTATGCCGACGCCCTGGCGCATCTGTTCATTGCCAGCAGCGTGCTGAAGCACGCCCATGATAACGGCAACCCGCCGCACCATATAGCGGCGGCCAAGTGGGCCCTGCGCCACAGCCTGCGCGAAGTGGAGCAAGCCTTACTGGGTGTTTTGGCCAACCTGCCGAACCGCTTGGTGGCCACTTGGCTGCGCGTTGCAGTACTGCCGTGCGGCGGCAAAATTAAGCCCCACACCGATGCCATGCACGACGCCGTGGTGGATGAGCTGTTGCACCCGAACGGGCGCCTGAAAGACGACTTCAGCCGCCTGATATACCTGCCCGAAGCCAATGAAGACGGCCTGGGCAAGCTGGAAGCGGCTTACCACGCGGTGGTGGCCACCAGCCCGCTGCTGGCCAAACTGGGCAAAGGGGTAAGCATTGCCGACGGGCTGGCACAGGGCCTCCTTACCAAGGCCGAAGCCACCCAACTGGCCGCTGCCATGGCCCTGCGCACCGATGTGGTGCAAGTAGACGCCAAATAGAAGAAGCCCGGCGCGTAATGCGCCGGGCTTTGGTGGTGAACGAACGTCAGCAGATAGCCTGTGGAATCAGGTCGAACAGCTTGTTGAGTCCTGTGATGAGGACAACCGCCTCCTTGTCGGCCACGGTAGACGCTGTTTCAAATGCGATGAAAATACTTGCACGAAGCATTTCATCAAGATGGGGCTGAGTTGGATCGGTCTTCCTGATCTCGATCAACCCACACATAACCTGCAGAGCCTGTTCGTAGTTCGACCCCTTCGGAGCGACCATCGTTTGGACAGCCATTTCTACTTCGGGGTGGCGTATCCAAGATAAATGCCAGTAATCCTTGTATTGCGCCTGAACGAGTGCCTTAAGCACCATTAGGCGTGCTTCAACAGTGGCGGCCATGGTGGCCTCCCTTCTTCATCAGCCCCCGCCGTGCCGTGGGGGGCAGGACGGTTGCCGTGGAAACGGCGATATTTGACTTATTAGATAGGTTAGAATTTAAAATTTTCAAGGGTTAATCTATAAATCTATTTAAAAACAACAAAATGATTGGAATTTCATTTAAAGCATGGTAGGCAAAACCTATGAAGTTTCTCGATGATGTGGTCCTCACCATCCGCAGTGGCGCGGGTGGGGCGGGCAGCGTTTCGTTTCGGCGTGAGAAATTTGTGGAATACGGTGGGCCCGATGGCGGCAACGGCGGCAAAGGTGGCTGCGTGTGGCTGGAAGTGGACGCAAGCCTCAATACCTTGGTGGATTACCGCTTTCGGCCCGTGTTTAAGGCGTCCACGGGCGGGCACGGTATGGGGCGCAACCGCACGGGCGCGGAAGGCAAGGATCTCACCCTCAAAGTGCCACCCGGCACCGAAATTATCGATGCCGAAACCGACCAAGTACTGTACGATTTGGTAGAAATTGGCACGCGGGTAAAGCTGCTGCCTGGCGGGCGCGGCGGGCGCGGGAATGCCAGCTACAAAACCAGCACCAACCAGGCGCCGCGCCAATTTACCCCGGGCGGTGAAGCGCAGGAACTACAGGTACGGTTTCGGCTTAAAATTCTGGCCGATGTGGGCCTGTTGGGCCTACCCAATGCAGGCAAAAGCAGCTTTGTGCGGGCGGTTTCTCGCGCCAAACCCAAGGTGGCGGATTACCCCTTTACCACGCTGCACCCAGCGCTCGGACTGGTGCGCAGCGGCAATAAGGAAATGCTGCTGGCCGACCTCCCCGGCCTGATTGCCGGTGCAGCCGAAGGTACGGGTTTGGGGCATAAATTTTTAATGCACGTCAGCCGGTGTAAGGCGGTGCTGCATTTGGTCGATATTTCTCAGCCCGAGCCTGCGAACGCCTACAAAACCATCCGCGCCGAACTTAAAAAGTACGACAAAACCTACGGCACGCAACTTTGTAAACTGCCCGAAGTGGTGGGCCTGACCAAGGCCGATTTATTGAACGCCGACGCTGCCGAATCCGCCCGCAAAGCCTTTACCAAGGCCACGAAAACGAAACCCCTGCTGCTGGCCGCACCTTTAAAGCTTGGCACCGAAGAAGTCGCCGCCCAGCTGATGGACTTGGTGCATGGCAGCACCGCATAACTGCCAAAGCCTCCCTGAACTTAAGGCCGCACTGGCCGCTTTCGATGGCTGCGCGCTGAAGCAAACGGCCAACAATC
>JAIXUT010000153.1 GCA_027483385.1 Alphaproteobacteria bacterium | reverse complement strand
TCTAAGAAAATTTTGGCTATCCTGTCTGAGTACGGGTACTGGGGCGTTGAGTTAGTCGGGCCCCTCGAAAAATTGGAAGCCGCCGGTTATACCGTCGAGTTCATGACCCCGAAGGGTAAAAAGGCCCAGGCCTTACCCCCAAGTTATGATACTACTTACGTAGATCCACCGCTAGGCACCTGCGTCACTACGCCCGAAGCTGCCGAAAAAGTGAAAGCTTTTGAGGCTACAAATCGCTTGGAGCAACGTCGCAACCTTTCGGAGGAAGTTCCTGAAAGACCTTATTTCTCAACGCCAAACTTTTTGAGAGCATTTGAGCAGTATTTCGCTGACTTAAAAGTAGCCCAAGAAAAATTAACGGAAGAGTATGCAGGTCTTTTATTGGTCGGCGGTAGCGGTCCAATCATCGACATGGTAAACAACCAGCGCGTCCATGACCTAATTTTAGGCTTTTACAAAAAAAATCAACCCATCGGTGCGATTTGTTACGGGGTTGCTCCGTTGGTTTTTGCCCGTGATTTCAACGAGCGTATTTCCATCATCAAAGGCAAACACGTGACTGGTCACTGCATTGAGTATGATTATCACGACGGTACAGGATTCCTCAACACCGACCTCAATATGGGGCCTCCACCATATTGCCTTGAATACATTCTGGCCGATGCCGTTGGCCCTGAAGGTCAATTCCATGGAAATTTTGGCAAAGAAACTTCCGTCATTGTGGATTATCCATTCATTACTGCTCGCTCTCTTCAATGTTCATTCGAGTTTGGCGAACAATTTGTAAATGTGCTTGATAAAGGAGTAAAACGGTATGGCTGGTAAAACTGGTAATCAAAAAATCGTCGAGCAGTTTTTAGCCGACGGGATGGACTTTATGTTTGGTAATCCGGGAACGGTTGAACAGGGTTTTCTGGACGCCGTTGCCGAATACCCCGACATGAAGTATATTCTTACGTTGCAAGAAAGTATTGCCGTAATGATGGCGGATGGGTATGCTCGGCATACCCAACGCCCTACGTTGGTACAGCTCCACAGCTCTCCTGGGATTGGGAATGCGGTGGGTGCGGTTTACCAAGCCAAAAGAGGCCACGCCCCTCTGGTGGTGATTGGGTCGGATGCTGGTACGCAATACATGAACATGGATGCGCAAATGGCCAATGACTTAGTGGCAATGATGGCGCCCGTCACGAAGTTTTCGACGATGGTGATGGATTCGAAATCATTGTTGAGAACCCTCAGAAAAGCCGTAAAAATTGCCTCTACCCCACCAATGGGTCCCGTGTACGTTTGTTTGCCTATGAACGTCCTCGACGAAGTAAATGAAGAGGAAGTTTTCCCAACCTGTATTCCCTCTACACGGGTACTTCCTGACCCTGAGCTGATTACCCAAACGGCAAATATGCTTTTGGCTTCCGAAAAACCCATGATTTTCATCGGGGACGGAGTGGCCTACTCTAATGCCATCCCAGAATTAACTCAGGTGGCGGAGCTCATCGGTGCCGAAGTATACGGTGTAGATTTTGGTGATGTTATTTTTGATACTACCCACCCGCTTTATCAAGGTACCACGGGGCACATGTTTGGGTCTTATAGTCTGCCTATTACATCCAAAGGGGATATAAACCTTATCGTTGGCACTTATATGTTGCCAGAGGTATTTCCCGAAACGGGTGAGATTTATGCTCCTGGGGCCAAGGTGGTGCATTTCGACCTCAACAGTTACGAAATCGCCAAGAATCACCGGGTTGATGTAGGCGTAGTCAGCGACCCAAAACTTTCGCTAAAAGCACTGGCCGACGCGCTGAAATCAGCCATGACGCCCGAATTTAAGGCAGCGGCGGCGGCCAGGGTTCACCAGATTGGGGATGAAAAAGCCAAAAAACATTCTGCCGAACTGGCCAAAGACCAAGACGAACCCGCTCGAGAAACCTTACGAATGGCGCAGTTTGCCGAAGTACTGTCTCGAAAATTGCCTTCAGATGCCATTATCTTCGACGAAGCCTTGACCAATTCGCCCGCCATTACGCGGTACATTCCACCGCGCCAAGCGGGGCATTACTTTGTTACCCGGGGCGGTTCGCTCGGGGTTGGTTTTCCAGGTGCCATTGGCGTAAAACTGGCAAATCCTGACAAAGTAGTGATTGGATTTTCGGGAGACGGGGGCAGTATGTACACGATACAAGCGCTTTGGTCGGCCATAAGACACAAGTCAGGGGCTAAGTTTATCGTCTGCAACAACGGTTCGTATAAGTTGCTTCAACTCAACATTGACGTTTATTGGAAAGAACGCAACATTGATAAGCACGATTACCCGCTGCCCTTTGATTTATCTTACCCAGCCATCCGTTTCGACCTTTTGGCCCAATCCATGGGAGTCAAAGCGGTGCGGGTAGAAAAAGAATCAGAAATCCTGCCAGCCATTGAAAAAATGCTGGCCGACGACGAACCATTCCTGATTGACTTGGTGCTTGAAGGAGATTATAAACCCGACTTGATTAAAATCAATTGTTCTCATTAATATCAGTTGAAGTTATTTAAAACTTTCCTAAACCTTTAATGAAATCTCACTGTCACTACATTATTATCGGAGCAGGTGCTTCGGGAAGCGTCATTGCAAACCGACTCAGTGCCGATCCTTCCGTGCAGGTTGTACTGCTCGAAGCCGGAGAATGGGATCAAACCGCCAATGTTGTTGACCCAGGCGGCTTTGTAAAATTGTGGGGTTCTCAACTTGATTGGTCACTCCCTACCATTCCCCAACCTGCAATGGCTGGCCGCGAGCTGACCATCAATCAGGGAAAAGTGGTAGGGGGTAGTACCTCTATCAATGCCATGATGTATGTAAGGGGCAACCCCGCTAACTTCGATCAATGGCAAGAACTAGGGGCCGACGGGTGGAGCTACAAGGATGTGTTGCCTTATTTCAAAAGATTGGAGGATTACCAAGGTGGAGATCCCAATTTTAGAGGTACAGGCGGTGAAATCTCCGTGCGTGACTGTCCCGACGAAGTAATGCGCTCTGAAGAATTTCTGCAAGGAGCTGTTGAGCTAGGTTATGATGGCCCACACTGGGACTATAACGGTGAGCGACAAGAAAATGGAGCTGCGTTGCTTCAGTTTCACATCACTCCTGAAGGCCAACGAGCAAGCAGCGCCACCGCTTTTTTGCAGCCTATTCTTGACCGTCCAAATTTTACGCTCATTACGGGCGCCGAAGTAACGCGTATATTGATCAAGGATAAGCGGGCAATCGGCGTTGAATACCAACTGAACGGCAAGATTGAGCAACTCCTCGTGGAGAAAGAAGTAATTGTCAGTGCGGGAGCGCTAAGTTCTCCTAAAATCCTCTTGCTGTCGGGCATTGGTGAGGCTGAACATTTACAAAGCGTTGGTATTCCAATACAGCATGAACTGCCAGGTGTGGGTAAAAACTTGCAGGATCACGTGCAGTTGCCCGTTATTTTCCGTACCAACGACGGCCCAATGACCACTTTATTGACGGGAAATGCGTTGTTTGTCAAGACCAACGAAAATTCAGTTGGGCCAGATTTACAGCTCAATTTTACCCCCAGTATTCCCGCG
>JAIXUT010000161.1 GCA_027483385.1 Alphaproteobacteria bacterium | reverse complement strand
CGCCGCCGAGGCCGCCGTGCCCGTCAAGGCCGATTTATTGACGGGCTTGGAAAGCGAGCAGGCGCACCTGCAACGGCTACTTGTTCAGCAGCTGGAAAGCTTAAAGATGCGCGTACAAACCGCGCGCCGCCTGCTGCCCGACCCAGCCCGCCTGCTGCTACAGGCCAATTCCAGATTGGATGAACTTATGGCCCGCCTGCACCTGAACGGCCCGCAGGCCCTAAAACAAGCCAAACAACGGCTGGAAAACCTGCAACGGGTGCTGGCTGCCCATCACCCGGAAGCGCCGTTGCAGCGGGGCTATGCCATGGTCTGGCGCCAGGGGCAGGTGGTGGGGGCCGAAAGTACGCCAGGGCCAGTTGAAATTCAGTTCGCCACCGCCCGCCGCGCGGCCGTGTTGGCATAAAAAATCGCCTTCACCCCGTTGGGGGTAAAGGCAGATCGGGAGCCGCTGCACAATTTGGCAGTGGGTCATTGGATGGCACTGCCATGGGTTTAGGCGCTGATGGTTGCCGCTTGCGATAGGCAACGTAGTAGTGACTGATGTCGCCGTTGATATCGTTCACTGGCACCAGTTCGCACCCCATAAGGCCTCCTTTACGTATGGCATATTTAAAGGCTTTTGGGTCGAGCCTTATGCCATTGGCATGGGGTATGCGCCAATGCCTGAATGACAACCATCGGCGTTTATCCATGATAATGAAAAACGGAAAATCTATTCCCGCTGCCAAGGTGGCCCATGTTTCGAGAATCCCTGGACGGTTGGCCGCCTCCCAGATTTCTTCAAAGTGCTGTGTCGCCAGCTGGCGGGTGAACAGGCTTTCCTGCGGCGAGTAGGTAGGCTCGGTGTAGGTCATCGGGCCCTCCTGCGGCACGAAAAACGGGTGAGAAATATTGCCACTGTATACCTGCGCAATTCGCTTGCGGCAAGTCTTTGTTCTCGGGCACACTCCGCCCATGAATAAACTCCTCCTTATCCTGGCCCTGCTGCCATTTCCCCTAATTGCCGAAATAAAAGTATTAAGCCAAAATCTCCAGCAAGGTGGCTTTAAGCTGCTGGAATTGCCTGCAGGCAGCACCGTGCGCTTGGGTGGCGCGGCGGTGCCCATAGTAGAAACACCCCAAGGCGCTTATGCCATGCTGGGTTTTGATCGCAAAGAAGCTCCCGCCCGTTGGCTGGAAATTTGTCTGCCCGAAAAGCCCTGCACTACTCAAAAATTAACCATTACCAGCCGTACTTATATTACACAAAACGTGCGCGGCGCCCCCAAGGCCAAAACCAACCCGAACCCAGCAGCACTGAAACAAATGCAGGCCGATAACGCGGCCATTCGGGCTGCCCGGGCCGCAGTGGCGCGCGATGCTACTCAAGCAACTAACCTGGGCTTTTTACAACCCTTAAAACGCCCCAGCACGGGCCGAATTTCAGGGGTGTATGGCAGTGCCCGGCTGTTTGATGGCCAAGAACGCAGCTGGCATAAAGGCATCGACTACGCCGCGCCGATTGGCACGCCCGTGGTGGCGCCGGCCAGCGGGGTGGTGCGCTTGGCGCAAAATACCTTCATGAACGGCAATTTGATTATGCTCGACCACGGGGCAGGGCTTAACAGCATGTTTGCGCACCTCAACACGATGCAAGTGAAGGTAGGCCAGGTGGTGCGGCAGGGGGAAAGGATTGCCGAAGTGGGCAACACTGGGCGCAGCAGCGGCCCGCACCTGCACTGGGGGCTGTATGTGGGCGCCACGCCGATTGACCCCAAACTGTGGGTTGCCCAATGATGGCAATGGAGTGCTTTTCCGGTTTTCCTTGTCCTCCGTTCCGCACATACTTAAATGTATGCTTGCGGTACTCGGCCCGCGGAGAAACGCGAAAAATCCCTTACCATTGCCACCATTGGGTTGTTGATTGCCAATGGTTGCGAGAACTCTAAATCAACCCTACACTGCCACTATGTTGAAATGGGCGCTTGCGGGGTTTGTTGCCATTCTGGTGTTGGCGCTCACTGCCAACTTCTTTGCCAATGGTGGCGCAGGGTTTGGCCTGCCCGTGCACCCCTATGTGTATTACGCCGTCGGCGGGCTGGCGTTGGCGATGCCCGCCTTCTGGGCGATTACCCACCTGTGTATGGGCGCGGTGATGGGCCTGACGGGCGGCGGGTTAAAGGAAGGCCTGAAATTGGGCCTGATGCTGGGCGTGGGTATGGCGCTGGGGCGCTGCTGGCTGAATGTGGCGGCCATTGGCGGCGGGATTGCGCTGGGGCAGGGGCCGATGCTCTGGGCCATCGGCACGTTGGTGGTGGCGGTGGTGCTGTATGGTCTCGATTGGGCCATTACCTACTTCTGGAAGCACCATGAGAACGGTGGGGCTTAAAGTGGCCGCAGCAACGACGAGACTATGTAGAATTTTTTAGCCTTGTAATTTCCTAAAAGTATACATATATAAGTCATGACCGCCGCCTTCGGGCGGCACCCTCGTGGCCCCTGTGAGGGGTGGGAGAATCTCCATGACTTTTTCCAAAAATGGGTTGCTTATCCTCGTTCATTCTGCGACACACACCCCGAACTTCTCCCAACAAGAGTATGACAACTTCATGCTGGGTGACCCCACAACAGGGCAGGCCGGGCGCCTGATGCATGCCTTGCAGGTGGCAGCAATGTACAAAGGGCGGGTACAGCTCTATCTGCCGCTGCAGCCCGACATCCTCAAGGGCGAAGCCTGGCTGGAAAAGCAAGCGATACCCTTTGCTAAAAAACATGCTGTAGCCTTCGGACTCTCCCCCACTTACGTGGAGCTGATGTTGGAGCAGGCCGAGGTAGATTATTGGAACGGGGGTACCTACCCCAATCCAAATACCGCTGCTGAAGCCTTACGGGCAACCATCTACGCCAAGAAGCAGGGCTTTTCATGGATTCAGCCTGTTTCCACGGGTGGAGTACATGCCGAGCGTTGCCAACTTGAGGCGTTCTGGGTGGCGCAGCAGGCGGGATTGAAAGTTCCAGGCGCTGCGCCTGCACGAATCGCGGGGCTTGAGAGTGAGCGTTCGGTGGTCATTGATCCGCCGCACCTGAAAAGTGCGGCAATGAATCAGGTACCACCCGAACACCAGTTTCACCGGCTGGTGCGACGAACATTCAAAGCTTTCGGCAGCAGTATCAGCCGCTGGCAGGCCTTCTTGGCTGACTTGGCGGAACTGCTGACTAAACACGGCGCGTAAGCGCGGGATTACGAGAACGACAAGGGGCCTTCACAGGCCCCTTTGTCATTTACCCCAGCTTCACCTCAAGCCCCGCAAGTAAATTCTGCCAATCCGCGCCACGTACCTCGGTTTCTACCACGTGGGCAAAGCCTAGGGGCAGCTTGGCGGCATCTTTGGTGGTGGTGACCAAGCTTGCACCCAAGGCAGTGGCTTCGCGCTGCAGGGCGGCCAGCTGGGCGGGGCGGTAGCGGGTGTGGTCGGGCAGGGCAATCGTCATCGCCAAGTTAAGCCCGGCGGCGCGAAGGCTGCTGAAGAATTTTTCGGGGTGCGCCAACCCCGCAAAAGCCAAAAGCGGTTGGCCTTGTAACGCCTGCAAGCTGGCGGCCGTGGGTACCACCTGCAGGCGGTAGCTGACCAAGCCGTAGTAAGGCACTGCCTGACCAGATTCGACGGGCGGTTCGTTCATCACCACGGCCCAGTCGGCACGGTTGCGGCCCGCCAATGGCTCACGCAATGGCCCAGCGGGCAGGCACAGGCCATTGCCGTAAGGCTGAGGGCTACTTTGATTGGCTGGCGGATGGCCGTTGAGGACTAAAATGTCGGCATTGCGCGCCACATCGCGGCGCTGAAAACCGTCATCGAGAACAATGAGGGTTGCGCCGGCGGCCTCGGCGCGGCGCACCACACTGGGGCGGTGCCGCCCCACCCACACCTGCACGCCCTTGGGCAACGCGCGGAACAGGGCCACGGCTTCATCCCCTACCTGCGTGGCCGTATGCTGAAAGGAAACTTGCAGTGGCAGGGTACTTTCAGTGCCGCCGTAGCCGCGCAACACAATTGCAACCTGCTGCCCGTTAGCTGCATAGTGGGCGGCCAAGGCCTGTACCAGCGGGGTTTTGCCCGCCCCGCCGACTGTGATGTTCCCCACCGATATGACCGGCACCCCAGCGTAATAGGCCTGTTGCGCGCGCCGCCGGCCATGCCACTGCGCCGCCGCCCCATACACATACGCCAGCGGCGCCAAGGCGAGGGCGGGGAAGGTGAGGTGGGGCTGCCACCAAAAGCTTGGGCTCTGCATGGGGTTTTGTTGTTGGGGGTATTAACGCAAAAAAAATGCCTTACGGCAATCATTTCCTGAAGCTCATTCAGCAATTAAGAATTTGTTAACTGCGCCAGCACAGCCGCTGCCGCAAGGGTGCTGCTGCCACCAAATTTGGGCATTTCGGTGTGCAGCTTGGCCACTTGGGCGGCGTGGGCGGCGGGGTCGGTCAGCCATCGGCGCAGGGTTTCCAGCACTGCGGCATCGGTCTTTTCCTGCATCAATAAGCCTTGGGCGGTTAAGGTGGGTACCATATCCATGAAGTTGAACATGTGCGGGCCGCAGACGGTAGGGAGCCCAAGCTTAAGGGGTTCGAGCGGGTTATGCCCGCCCACTTTGGCCAAAGTACCGCCCATAATGGCGCAGGTAGCGAGGCGGTACCATAACCCAAGTTCGCCCAAGGTATCGGCAATATAAATTTCGGTATGGCGTGGGCCGCCAAGCGTCGGAACTTCGCCCAGGCCACGGCGCTTCACCGCCTTGGTGGCGCGCAAGGCCGCATTGGCCGCTTGCGTGCCGCGGTGGGGGTGGCGCGGCACAATCACGGTCAGCAAATCGGGCACCGTAGCCACCAACTGCTGGTGCAGGTCGGCCACCCGTTCTTCCTCGCCCGGGTGGGTGCTGGCGGCCACCAGCACGGGGCGGCCTTGCAGGGCGGCGGTGAATTTTTCAATCAAGGCGTCTTCCACCGGCAGGGGTTGGGCGTCGTATTTCAGGTTCCCGCCCACCTGCACGTGGGGCGCGCCCAAGGCTTGCAGGCGTTTGGCATCGGTTTCCGATTGCGCCAGCACTGCCACAAAGCGCTTCAGCAAGGGCCGAAAAAACCAGCCAAAGCGCTGATATTTTGGCCAGCTACGGTTACTGATGCGGCCATTTAACAAAACTGGTTTGGGTGCGCGCGCCAGCAGTTCGGGCCAAAAGTCGCTTTCCACAAACACGCTGGCGGTGGGCTGCCAGTGCTTAAAAAACCCTTCTGCGGCACCTGAAGTATCGATGGGGGCATATTGAATGAGTATGGCACCAGTGCCTGGCAGCTGGGGGGCACGACGTTCGAGCATCTTGCGGCCGGTGGCAGTGCCAGTGGTAAGCAAAATATTCAGTGCTGGCATGGCTTCCCGTACCTTCTGCACCACAGGCAGGTGGCTGACCACTTCCCCCACACTGGCGCCATGAACCCACAGCAACGGGCCAAACGGGCGCGGGGTTTCGGGCTGACCCAGGCGTTCATGGAACAG
Organism: Alphaproteobacteria bacterium; assembly: GCA_027483385.1. Classification (GTDB taxonomy): domain Bacteria; phylum Pseudomonadota; class Alphaproteobacteria; order UBA2136; family UBA6156; genus JADCGN01. The sequence continues at coordinate 23,250 of JAIXUT010000161.1, read as the reverse complement.
GTGCCGATCTTCGCGGCCGCGCCAAACGCGGATGAGCATCACAATGAAAATGACGGGTGCCAGCAACCACTTCAGCGTGCGGTAAAGAATGAGACTCATGATGGCGGAGGTAGCTTTAAGGCAACGGCGCGGTGTTGTCGAGTAGCGCGTTCAGGGCAGCGCTTAAGTGTGCTGCATCGGTGCTATGTGGCAGTGATTGGCCGTAGCGCAGGGTAAAGTTAGCAAAAGGCAGCGGCAGCCAGAAGTTATCCCAGCTGTTAAACACCAGCTTGGGCGCGACCTGCACCAAGGCGCAGGGAACAAGCGGCAGGTGGGTGAGGCGCGCCAGCGCCGTAGCGCCATCCTTGGCCACCCGGGCGGGGCCACGGGGGCCATCCGGGGTTAAAAACAGGCTATGCCCGCCTTTGGCCAGTTGCACCAAGGCCCGCGCACCTTGCACGCCCTGGCGGCTGCTGCTGCCCACGGCGGCGCCGATGCCGTACCAGGCGGCAATGGCACGGGTCAGCTTGCCGTCGGCACTGGGGCTCATCAGCCCGACCAGCGGGAACGCCGCATTGGGCCGGTGGAGCAACGGTACGGCAAAAATATGCTGATGCCATAACGCCAGCAGGACTGGCCCTTTGGCCAGTTCAGGCGGGGTAGGCCCCAGCACCCGCACCCGGCTGGTGGCAAACACCAGGCGCCCATACAGCTGCAATAAAAACGCCGCCAGCCCAATCAGGGCTGGCGAAGTTAAGCGGAACCGCATTTATTTACAGCAGGTGGTGCTGCCAGCGGGCTTCAGCAACCAGCCACAGAACAGACCCAGCAAAGCGCCCTGTAACAGGGAAATTCCGCCCGTCACGCTCGCTTCCAGCACGGTGGCGCCAGCACTGTAGTGCAACCCACCCATCATGATGGCAATCGGGGCCAGAATCAGAGCGCCGAGCTTAAAGCCTTCCACCAGCCCGCCGCAGCCCGTGTAGGCCAAACGGAATAACAGGGCGAACGGCAGGCCAAGCATGATGCTGATGACGAGGTCGGCTTGGCTGCCGGCTTCGCCGCCGGTGGCCAGCGCCAGGCCTTGGCCCGTCACAATAATAACCGTGCTGGCGAGCAACCAGGCCAGCAAGGTGCCCTTTTGGCGCAGCAGGGCAAACAGGTGGCAGTTGCACCAGCAGCCGTATTTTTTGGCATCGATGGGGCCATGGCAAGGGCAGGCACAGGTGGCAGCGTTGTGCATGGCAGGCATAGCGGCGCTGCTTTTAAGGCTTGGTTTTACGGCTGCGGCTGATGCCAGTTTGGCGGCCACAGGTGCCTTTTTGGCAGCGGCCTTGGCGGTAACCTTCGGGGCGGCTTTTGGGGCGGCTTTCGTGGCAGATGGTTTGGCAATTTTGCGTGGCGGCATAAGGTTAGCTTTCTCTTGTATAAAACCTTACCAGCCGTATCCTTGGCAGGCGAGGCTCTGGCCTTCGCGCAGCACGGATTCCCGTAACGGGGTGTGGTAAATTGGTATGATTGCGCCATTAATATGCTGAAAATTATGCAAATGCTGGGGCTGCCAGCACGCCAATAGCCGTTTGGGTGGCCGCGTGGGGTGGCTGGCCAGCAGGCGGGTGTGCAAAGTACCGCCGTAGGGGGTGGCCAATGTAAGTAACTCGGGCAGCAGCGCGGCATGCAGCACCAAACAGACCTGCCCGTTTGGCGCGAGCAGCTGTGCCAGTGCCTGTAACCATGGCCCTAAGTTGGCAAGGCCGTGGGCCAAAGCTTTACTTGGGTTTGGCGACCTGTGGCCCCGAGCCACTTGGTGAAATGGCGGGTTGCAAATTATGGCGCCAAAAGGTTGGGCGGGCTGCCAGGTAAACAGGTCGGCAGTGGTAAAACTGGCCTGAATCCCACCGAAGGCTGCATGGGCGGTGGCTTCGGCAATGCGGGCGGCCTGAAGATCAATGCCGTGCAAGACAATTTCGGGTTGGCGCACGCCCAGCGCGAGCCCCGCCGCACCGTTGCCGCAGCCGGCATCGAGCACCAAGGTACCCGCAGGCAAAGGCCCCACACTGGCCGCGAGCCAGAAGGCATCTTCGGGGGGGCGCGGCGCCGTAGGCAGCCAGCGGAGGCGGCCACCGAGCAGGGAAATTTCAGTTGTCACGCCCCTTGTTTAGCGTGGTGGATTGGGGAAGTCGAGGGTGGTGACGGAAACCTCGGTCGGGCTTGGGGCCGTGGGGCTGATACGATTGCTATGATGAATGAACCCTCCCAGTTTGGGCGCAGCAGCAGGTTTTGCCACAGGTTCGGGGGTAGCGTCGTTGTTTGGGGATTTGTCTGTGGGTTCTTCGTTTTCCGCGCGAACGCCTTCTGCGGTGGCTTCACGCACCGGTGGTGTGACAGATTTTGCGGCAGAGGTTGTGGCAACGGCCGTTGCCAGACTTGGGCTTGAAGTCTCTGTGCTGCCGATGACCAAAGCTTGCTGATGGGCCGCGGTTGCCAGGGTTATCTGGCTGGCCAGTTGCGCGGCTGCGGCACTGCGCATCACCAAAGTGCTCGAGGCATTCAAGGCTTGCCGTTGGGCGGTGGCCGTGCGCAGGCTTTCCTGGGTTTGCAGGCCGCGCACCAAGGTGGCGTAGGCCAGGCGGGGGCTATGCAGATGGTGGGCGCCGCAAGTGATGGGGCCACCCAGGGTTTGGCACTTCACCGCCGCCCGTACGGCCTGCCCGCTGCTGGGCAAGGGGTAACTGAAGGTAAAGGCACTGCTGAGGCTGGCGGGTGCAAACTCACCCGTAAAGGAAATGGGGGTGCTGCGCGCGGGGTGCTGCAAGGTGCCAAGCAGGGGGTAAACTTCGCCGGTAAAGCCAAAATCGGGGCCGGCGGGTTGGGTGGAAGGCGCGGCCTGCAGGGTCAGGATACTCCCCACGGGTAGAATATTTTTCGCTTCAACTGCTTGCGGGGTCAGGGTCTGTTCCAGCGGTGTGGTCAGAGCATACTGGCCATTGGGCAGCAGGGGTTCGGCTGGGCTATGCAGCAGCCGCGCCAGCCGCATGATGGTACCGCCGCGCAAGGTGGCTTCGAGCAGCGTGCCATTGGGCGTGGGCTTAAACTGTAGCTGGGTGATATCGCCAAACCAGGTCGCAAAATTGCCGCCATTGGCTACGGCTGCGAGGGTCTCGGGGCCAAGCAACACGCTACGACGGTTAAAGTTATAGGGCGCCAGCAGCCGCAGCGTTTCCAGTGTGGCGGGCGTGGTGGCCAGGGTGCTGGGGTTGGTGCTGGCCAGAGTGCCGAGGCGATTCAGGAAAGTTAGCTCCAGCTGCTTTAAATTGCCGCCTGCTAGCCCACGCGGCGACACCACTACGGCCGCCAGTGGCGCTTCAGGCGCGGCCGAAAGTGGCACATACGTGCCGGCAACTTCGAGTAAATTGTTCTGTAATCTCCCAAACAAAGGGCTGGCCTGTTCCAGCCAGATGGCTTCGGTCAGTTGGCCCAGGGCACTGGCGACGGTATCGGGCTGGCCCAGCGCGTCGGCATCCTGCGCGTTCATCAAGGCGGCAAATTGTGGGCGAATGGCGCGAATAATCGTGCGCACTGTGGGGGTGGCAGCCTGCCAAAGGGTGCGGCTTTCCGCGGCAGTTTGGCTGCGCGCCAAGGCACCTTCAAGCATCGGCGCCATGGGCAGGCCCGGGTGGGTGGCGGCCAGTTGGCCCGCCAGCTTGGCGAGGTCGGGGCCGCTTAAGGTGGCATCGGCCTGCAGCGCCGCCAAAATGGCGTTATGCAGCCAGCTTTCCAGCGCGTCCGCATCATCGGTGGGGAACAAGGGCAACAGTCGGTGCATCGCAGTACTTGGCCCGTAGGGGCCCGTGGCGGCGGCCACCAGGGCGTTGAGCTGGCCACGTAAAATATCGGGCGAGTCGGCAAAGTATTCTGCCATAAAACCCCAGAGTGCGCCTAAGTCCAGCGCCACCAGCTCGCGCGGTTGCAACAGGCGCGCGGGGGTAGGGGCTGTCAGTTCGGCTTCCAGGTTATTGGCTTTTAGCCACGCGGCAAATTCTTCCAGCACCAGAGGGGCCAAGTCCACGGGCAATTCCAATGTTTCGTTAATGAGAATGCTGGTACTCACGGCCTGGGCAAACTGGCCACGGCGTAAGCTGGCGCGAATGTCATCAACCAGCAACGGCACCACCTGCTGCCGATTGTTGGCAGCTGCCTGCGGCCGCGCCAAGGCCAGCGCCATAGTGGCGGTGACATCTTTGGCAGTGGCCGCCTTAACAATCAGGCTTTGCGCCAATTGGTCAAGTTCGGCCTGTTGCTGCGAGCCAAGGCCCAGCTGGCTGGCCAGTTGCAGCAGTGGGGCGGCCAGGCTGGGGCGGTTTTGCAAGTCGCGCGCGGCCTTCATCAGGGCTGTGCCGAGTTGGGCCACGCTGGGGCCAGTCAGGTTGCGGGCATCGAAACTGTTGGCGAATTCGGGCAGCGTGGTATGGCTTTGTGCCGCGACTACCAGGGCGGGCAGGTAGGTTTGCCAGACTGTGGGCTGGTTCGGGAACAGCCGCAGGCTGGTGCGCTGCAGGGCCAAGGGCAGTGGGCCATGGGCTGCCAGTTGCCAGCCAGCCTGCCAACTGGGAGGGGGGTCGGCAGCCAGCCGGGCCAATTCCTGTGCCGCAGCCTGCGCGGTGGCGGGGTTGGCCAAGGGGCCAAGGGTGGCAGAAGTTTCCAGCACTGCAGGCAAGGCGGCCAAGGCTGGCGCGGTGCCCATTTGGTGATGCAGCATATACGGCAATAACTGGCCTACACTGGCGGCGGGCGTGGCCAGCGTAGGTTTGGCCCGCAAGGCCGCCAACATATTGGCGCGTTGGCTGGTATTTTGGGTTAATAACGCGGCCCCAAGCTTGGCGGCATAGGTAAACCCAAGTGGCAAGCGGGTGGCGCTGCCGAGTGCCTCGAGCTGGGCTGAGGCTCGTGCAACATTCCCATCACGCAAGTGTGTTAAGGCTGGCAACCACAGGCTGGCCAGCTGGGCGGCTTGCCGACTTTCAGGCAGGCTGCTGCGCAACACCAGCATAGCCGCAGGCTGCTGCGGCAGTTGGGCAAAGGCCAGTGTGGCGCTGGCAATGATGCTGGCTTGCGTGAAAATGGTTGCAGTGTCTTGGTCATTCAAGCGCGCCTGCAGCGGTGCCCCATTTAGCAAGGCGGCAACGGGCGTCAGCAGCTCGGGGGTGGCGTCACTGACTACGCAACTGCGTTGGGCGCAGGCTTGCAATCGCGCATGGGCGGCGAGCAGCTGGAGGGCCCCGCTTTGTGGCGCTGCGGCCAGTTGGTCTTCGATAACGGTGAGGGCGTTGGCCGCATCACCGGCATCAATTTGTTGCAAAAGCTTTTCAGGTGTTGGGCTACACCCAGCCAGGCTTGCCGCCAACACCACAGCGCCGCACGCATGCCCAAGCTGCCGACCAAGCCGATAGCCAAGCGAAGAGAGCAAACCAAAATTTAACATCGGTAAGGGGCGCAACACTTTTTTTGTTGGCTTAACTCTGGCATCAGTGGCGCCCTTTTGCTAGTATCGGGCCATGAAATTTCTTGGCTTTTGTGGGTTGCTTGCCACGGTGCTACTGGCTGGGTTGGCGCCGCAGCCTGCCCAAGCCTGGCAAATCAGCCAGACCGAAGTACTGCGCTACCGCGTGGCATGGGGGCCGATTGGCGTCGGCAATGCCAGCTTCGCTTATAGCCCAACCCCCAGTGGCTACACCATTGAGGTGCGCCTCAAGGATAATTCGGCGTTGGTGGATTTACAAAGCACCTACGTGGTGCAGGGCCGCCATCAGCCGCGCCCCTTCACCAGCGCGCTCTACCATGCCCGCCAGCGTGAAAACGATTACCGTGCCGACAAGGTGGTGCGCTTCGATGGCGCCAAACGCCAGATTTTTTACACCAACAACCTGAGTGCCGCTGATACCGCACCGCCATTGCGTTGGAACGGCCAAATGCGCGACGTATTCAGCCAGCTTTATGCCCTGCGCCTGACGCCGGTGGCAACTTTGCGCCAGGGCCAGGAGCTGCAAGTGATGGGCACCAAACGCCCCTTTACCCTGCTGCAATCGGCCCCGACCTTGCTGCCCGCCCAAGCTGGCCAGCGCCCCCGCTATGTGGTGCAGCTGCGCAGCCGCAAGGAAGATGGGACTTTGGCCAAGGATACCTGGCGCGTGACACTGCGCGAGGAACCCGATGCCTCCTTCACGCCCGTGCGGATTGAGGCCCAAACCAAGTTCGGCACCTTCACCGCCACATTGCGGTAATTGCTACTCAAATTATAACCGACGGAAAGCCCCCCATGACGACCCTCATTCTCATCCCCAGCCGCCTGGCCTCCACGCGCTTCCCCAACAAACCGCTGGCCGACTTGGGTGGCAAGCCTATGGTGGTGAGGGTCTATGAACAGGCGGTACAGGCCAACTGTGGTGCCGTGTACGTGGCGGCTGGCGATGAGGCAATCGCCACCGCCGTGCAGGCGGCTGGCGGGCAGGTGGTGATGACCGATGCCGGGCTGCCCAACGGCAGTGAGCGTATCTGGCAAGGGGTGCAGCGTTTGATTGCCAGCGGTACCCCTGAACCCGCACTGGTGATTAACGCGCAGGGCGATGAACCTCTGCTGCCGCCCGAGTTAATTACCCAGGCAGTGGCGGCCTTGCAGCAGGACCCAAGCATTGATGTGGTGACGTTTGCGCACGAAATTACCGACGCCAGTGATATTAACAACCCCACCAAAGTAAAAGTTGTGACCACCCGCAGTGGCCGGGCGCTGTATTTCTCGCGCCATGCGGTGCCGTATGGTGCAGCGGAAGCGGGCGTACCGTTGCTGCGGCACATTGGCTTTTATGGGTACCGCTACAGTGCCCTGAAGCGCTACATTGAAGCAGGCGAGGGGCGCTTGGAAAATATTGAAAAACTGGAACAGTTACGCGGACTGGAACTGGGCCTGCATTACCATATCATCACGACTGTGCATGAACCGATTGGCGTGGATACCCCCGCCGACTTGGAAGCGGTAAAACGCCTGATGGGGCTGTTGCGCGGGTAATGGTGGCTCCTGCCTATTGGCCCGCAGCGTGTGCCAAGCTGGCAGCCAACGATGAAGTGTTGGCAGCCCTGATTACCGCCTACCCCGAAAGCGTGGTACGCAGCCGTGGGGCGGCGCTGGAAACCCTGCAACGGGCCATTGTGGGCCAGCAGATTAGCGTAAAGGCGGCTGACGCCGTGTGGCACCGCTGCGTGGCGTTGCTTGGCCACCCCAATGAGCCGCAGGCGTGGTTAAATCAAACTGAAGAAGCTCTACGCGGCTGTGGCCTGAGTGGCCAGAAGGTGCGCTACGTGCGCGGGATTGCCAGCGCAATGGCCGAACAAAAATTACATCCGCACCAATGGCCAAGCCTGTCCGATGCCGCCGTACTGGCCGAATTGGTGGCCCTGCCAGGGGTTGGCGTGTGGACAGCGGAGATGTTTTTGATGTTTCACCTCACGCGTCCCGATGTGCTGCCACTGGGCGATATTGGCCTGATTAACGCCTTTAAAAAACATTACGGCAAAAAGTGGAAAACCCCGACCGATTTGAAGGGTTGGCAGGCCCGTGTCGCACGGTATGCCGCCAAGCATTGGGTGCCGTACCGCAGTGTGGCGACCTGGTACTTGTGGCGCAGCCTCGACCCCCACGAGGTAGGTTATTAATGAAAATTTTTAAGCTCGAAAACCAACACGGCTGTGTGCAGTTTACCACCTATGGGGGGCAGGTGCTTTCGTACCTGCCCGCGGGTGGCGCCGAGGTGTTATGGTGTTTGCCCGAAGCTGCCCTGCAGCAAGCTTACGCGGCTGACAAGCCGCTACGAGGGGGTATCCCGCTGTGCTGGCCGTGGTTTCGGCAGCACCCTGCCCACGCTGCTGCACCCCAGCACGGCTACGGGCGCGTGCGCGAATGGCAACTACTGGCCCATACCCCTAACCATGCCACCCTGCGGCTGGAACTTGACGGTACCGATACGGCCTTTCCGTACCGTGCTCGCGCCGACCTAAGCATTAAGTTGGCCGAGACGCTGACCCTGAGCCTCGTCACCACCAACCTTGGCGATGAAGCGTTCCCACTGACGCAGGCGCTGCATACCTACTTAAAGGTTGGCGACCTACAGCAGGGCTTTATTGATGGCCTGCAAGGCCTGCCGCGCTGGCATTTGGGGCGCGCGGAAGTGCTGCCTGCACTGCAGGATTTTTTGCCAGTTAACACACCTACTGAAGACCGTTTTGGCCCCGCAGCGTTGGGGAAAATGACGTGGCACGACCAAGCCCTGCAGCGGCAACTCATCACCACACCACACCATGCCACGCATGCAGTTGTCTGGCAGCCGGGGGTTGGGGGCGGCGTAGCTTTAGGGCTGACAACGGAACAAACGATGGAATTTGTTTGCATCGAACCGGCACGGTTAACCCCAGAAAATTTATTGCCGCAGCAGCAGAGTACGCTTGGGCTTAGTCTGCAGGCGGTAAATCTGGGCTCTGCATAAGCTTGGCGTATTGTGCCAAAACCTGCTGAGCGCGGTCAGTCACTTCATGACCATCGCGCAGCAACCTTGCCCGGCCAGCTGCACCGATTTCCGCCGCCAAGGCGGGGTTGGCCAGTAGGCGCTGCACTTGCATCAGTAGCTCGGCGTGGCTGCGAAAATAGACGGCTTCGGTGTCGGGCGTGAACAGATTGTGCGCCAGGTCATCGGTGTATTCGGCCACCATGCAGGTGCCGGTGGCGGGGATTTCAAAATTCCGCCGGGTGTAGCTGTCGTGATTGAGCTTCGATAAAAACACCAGCGCCAGTTTGGCCGAACACAGGCCCTGGTTGTAGTCGGTTCCATAGAGCGGACGGATGGTGGCCACCCCAAGCGCGGCCAGCAAGGCACCATAGCGCGGCGAGGCTTCCCAGCCATGGCCGTAAAGCCCCACCTTGACGCCATTTTCGAGTAAAAGCAGCAAGGCGGCGTCACGCCCATCGGCTTCGTAGTGGCCGATAAAAATCACGTCCGTCTGCCAAGCAGGGTTGGCGGCCACAGGCCGATTGCTGGCGGCCAAATAATACGAACGCAAGAGCGAGGTCGCGTGGATGCCTACGGCGGCGTAGTCGGCCAAATTTTTGGCGCGGTAGGCAAACAGGTGGTGGTAGAAGGGCAAGCCACCCCGAAAGTGCCGCCAAAAGTAAGCGGGGTATTGTTTGGAAAAAGGATCATCGTTGGTATACCCAAAAATGGTAATTCCAAGCTGGCGAATGGCCCGCAAGGTGCTGGGCCAAACATGGGTACCACGGTAAACAAACAGCAGGTCGGGCAGCTCCTCGCGACATTGCTTAAGGAGTGCATGGTTCAAGGCCCACACGCGGGGGCCACAGGTAAATTTATTTTGGGCGCGGTAATAGGCCCAGCGCAGACGCTTAAGCCACCCTTGGGGTAAGGCTTCATAGGGCTGATTATAAAAAAAACCACGCCAATGAAAAGCCGTGGCCTGGTGCCCCAACTGGGTAAACGCCTGCTGCAGGGCGTCGGCATAAATCTCGCCAGCGCGGCCATCGGAGGCCAGCAGGATGTTAAGCGGTTTCATGCGGTAACAACTGCGGAAACAGCTTGCGTAACATCACTTCCGGCAGCGCCTTGCCGCCCAAGTGCAGGGCATCGCCCGCCTTGGCCCGCCCCACTGAAAAGCCTTGTTTGGTGCGATACAGGCAGGCGTGGGGTAACCTGGTGTGGTACAGGGCTTTGAGTAACCCTTTCAAATGCCCGCCCTGAAACAGCACCGCTTCGGTTTGCTGCCACGCCACCGCCAGCACGGCCTTGGCCAGAAAGGGCACGCGGGTTTCCAGTGCCACTGCCATACTGGCGCGGTCGACTTTGGTTAAAAAGCCATCGGGCAGCACGGTATGAAAATCGAGGTACATGGCCCGCGAACGCCAGGGCAGGTCGGGGCGATCATGGGCCCGGTAATGCCACAGTTCATCGTAGTCCTCAGAAATCCCGAACGCTTGGCGGTAGGCCCGCTTGAAGCTGTCGGTTTTCAGCAGCCCGCCGCGCCAGCGAATTTGCCGTTCCAACGGGTTCCAGATGCTGAAAATTTCCAGCCGCCGCGCCAGGGTGCTTAAGGCCCCAAAGTTGGCCTGCTTAAGCCAGCTGAAAAGCGGGCGCAATGGGGCCAAAAACCCGAGCCACGGGGTCAGCGCCATCAGGCGGTTTTGGTAGTGCGGGTAACCGCCGAACACTTCATCGCCGCCGTCGCCGGTCAGTACCACGGTCATGTGTTGCTTGGCGAGTGCGGAAACCTGCAGGGTGGGGAAGGCCGAGCTGTCGCCAAAGGGTTCATCGAACAGGCTCACCAAGCGTTCAAATTGCGCATTCACTGCCGCCTGGTCCATCTGGGCCGTGACGTGCTGCGTACCCAGCAGCGTCGCCACACTTTGGGCGTAGGTTGTTTCATCTACCGCAGCATCGGCAAAACCAATAGAACAGGTGGTGAGCGGCCCCTGCGCCTGCTGCACAGCTTCGTAGGTGATGATGCTGGAATCGACACCACCACTTAAAAAAGTCCCGAGCGGAACGTCGGCCATCAGCTGCTCGTTCACGGTTTGGGTTAGGACCTGCTGCACTTGGGCCGCAGCAATCGTTGGGTTATTTTGGGTCCGCCCAACCGGCAACTGCCAGTAACAGTGGGTGGTGATTTTTTGGGTCTCGAGCGAATACACCAACGCCGTGGCCGGCGGTAATTTAAACACCTGCTGATACAGGCTTTTGGGTGCAGGAATATATTGGTAGCTTAAAAAATCGTAGACGGCCGTGTGGTCAATTTTTAAGGAATCTGCACCATAAAATTTCACTAAAGCTTTCAGTTCCGAAGCCCACGCCAGCTGGCCGTTCAAGGTGCTGTAGTAAAGCGGCTTAATGCCTGCATGGTCGCGCGCCAGCAACACCACTTGACGGTGGCTATCGTACAGCGCCAACGCAAACATGCCGTCCACGCGTTCCAGCAAGGATTGCCAACCCCAACAGCGGTAGCCGTGCAGCAGCACTTCACTATCGCTGTTGCTGGTAAACCGAATGCCGTGGTCGCGCTCCAGCTCGGCGCGAAGCTCTGGGAAATTATAAATCTCCCCGTTCACTGTCAGGTACACGCCTGCGGCAACCATGGGCTGAGTGCCGTTGGCGGAGAGGTCGAGAATCGACAGTCGCCGATGCCCCAAATATACACTCTCATGGTGGGCAAAATTCCAGCCATCGGGCCCACGGTGGGCCAACGTGTGCAGAGCGGTATGGGCCTCTTCCAGCTTGGCCGCAGAGAGCTTCGTAAGGCCAAATATCCCGCACATTAGACGGTAGCTTTTTTGGTTGGCGGGGCAGAGGCTATGACGGGGTCGGCCCGCATCATTAACCTTTGCAGGGGGGCTGCAAGGGTGGGCAACGTCCAGCCACGAGCCTGCAAATAGGCCGCCGTGGCATGGGCATCGATGTTCACAAACGCGTCTTGGTCGGCCACAAAGGGGTAGCGTGCCAGCAACGAAAGATCGGGTTGCAAGGCTTGATATTCCAGCGCCACTGGCAGGCCTAAGGCCAGCTGGATTTCGCGTTTCAGTCGCATCGGCAAGGCCATCACCGCGCGCCATACCACGTGTTCGCGCAGCGGGATGAAAAATTTTTCTAAACGATCACGGAAGCCAAGTTCAGCGTACGGGCGGTACTGCAGCAGTTTCACTGTCCAGGGGCGGCAGTTCCAGGCGGTACCGTCAATCAGCACGCCGCCTGGTTTCAGCACCCGTTCCACTTCCGGGTATACCCGTTCGAGCTCTGGGATATGTTCGAAGGTGGCAAAAGTAAACACCACGTCGAAGGTATTATCGGGGAAGGGGATCTGTCGCGCGTCGGCTTCCTGCAGGCGGCCCGATTTTAGGAGCTCGGGTTTGGCTTGGGCAATCGCGGTGGTGGAATATTCAATGCCGTGCCAGCCGGGGTGCGTCTCGGCCAGTGTGCCGAAACCCGCGCCGATTTCCAACACCTTGGCATTGGCATCAATGCCGTGGGCAGCAAAAACCTTGGCCACAAGCGCCCGCTGATTTGCGTAGTGTGGCGTTAAGTACAAGGTGCTGCCATAAGCCACACCTTCAGGTTGATAGATGGTGTTATACACCTGTTTGGTATCGAGCTGGGCGGTGGTGTGGGTCATGACGTGCCTCGCTTGTTAGAATTTATTGAGCCGCAGAGTCAGGGCCTTGGGCGGCGTGCCAGTGCACATATTCCTCAACCATGTGGGCGAGCGTGGTGGTTGGCTGCCACTGCAAAGTTTGCTGCATTTTGTGCAGGTCGGCAACCGCTGCCAAGGGTTCCTGTGCGCGTGGCCCAAGCAGCTCCAGCTTGGCTTCCACGCCTAACGCGGCTGCCAGTGTGTGCACCAGCTGCAGGGTGGTATGGCCGGTGCCTGTGCCAACATTAAGGCAACTTGCGCCAGGGAGAGGCTGGTCAATCAGCTTTTCAATGGCGCGGGCAATATCGCGCGCCGCCACAAAATCCCGCACCAGCGTACCATGGCTGAACAACGGCACAGGCTGGCCTGCCCGCAGCCGTGCCGCAAAAAAATCAATCATCGAACCCGCCCGCGCCCACGGCCCCAGTACCTGAAACAGTCGCAAGCCGACTGCGGGAATACCCGTTGCGGCGGCCCAACTGTTAGTAAGAATTTCCACCATCTGTTTGCTGGCCGCATAGGGCGTGGCTGCCGTGCCAAATGGCTGAGTTTCGGCCAGCTGCTGGCCTCCTTCGGTGCCATACACCGAATAGGTGCTGGCATAGATAAACTTACGCACGCCGCCCACCTCAGCAACCGCTTGCAACAGGTTGGCCTGGCCCTGCACGTTCACGGCCATGAGGTCGGCAATATTTCCCTGCTGCACCGAAACCTGCGCGGCCAAATGCACCACCACATGGGGCCGAAATTGCTGCAGCAGGGCCCGCAAGGCGGCAGGTTTTGCTAGGTCGCTCTCTTGCAATGCAATACCCGCACGGCTTAAAGCGTGTTGGGCAGGACTGTTGGCCAATTGGCGCACCATCCCAATCACCTGAAGGTCTGGATTTTGCGCCAACGCCAGACAGGTATTAACCCCGACAGCGCCATTGGCGCCCGTCACCAAAACGATGTGGCGCCCGGTATTGTTCATGGCAAAAAGCGTAACAACAAGGCAGCCCCGTTGGCGGGTTGCAGGCGGGCCATGGTTTGCAACGAGGCGGCACCAAGAGCCTGTTTTTGCGTAGGAGAGAGAGTAAAAATCTGGGTCATGTGCTGCGCCAGCGTCGCGGTATCGGTGGGGGGATAGAGCCAGCCGTTTTTGCCGTGCTCAATGAGGTCGTAGGCCGAACCACCTTTGTTGCTGCCAATCACGGGCACCCCTTGCGCCAAAGCTGCATAGGTGGTGCCCCACGCATCGAAGCGGGCGGGGTGTAGGTACGCATCGCTGGCGGAAATGAGCGCCTGAAAATCGGGGAAATCGAGCCATTCTTCCAAGGTTACCTGGGCATGCAACTGGTGCTTGGCAATCAGCGCTTCCAGCACGGGCTTTTCAGGGCCCTTGCCCACAATCACCAGGCGGGTTTTAAGGCGTTGCGCCGTGGGCATTTCGGCCAGGCCCTGAATGGCCAAATCGAAGCCCTTTTCGCGCACCAGCCGGCTGCCGCAGGCCAACAAAATCCCGCCCGTCGGCACGCCATATTTTTTACGCAACGCCGCACGCTTGGCCTGCAGTGGTTTTAAATCGGGCAGCTCAACTAAAATCGGCAGATTCGTCAGGCGGCTGGCCGCAAAGTTGCGCTGGGTGAAAAATTCCATACTGCGCCGCCCCACCGCAAACACATGGGCGCGGCTGGCCCGTAGGATGCGGTAAAAAGCTTCCCGCACCAAATTTTTAAGCCAGCCGCGCCGCACATCATCGGCCGGGTCATCGAACCACATGGCAAATGGGCGCCGCATGAGCGTGAGCAGCAACAACAATATTTTGGTGCTGGGGTTCATCCAGCCAACCATGAGTAATTTATGCGTACGGGGCAGTGTAAGAATCTGCCAGATGAAGCGCCAATCGGGGGTGGTTTGCTGGTAATACTGGGCGGGCACTACCGCGTTGCTGAGGTCGGCCTTAAAGCCGTACTGCGCAGCCTTGGGCTGGCAATACCAAGGGCTCAGCACCACATCGCCGCGCGCGTGCAGCGCGGCCAGCAACACATTGTTGTGTGGTGTGGCAATATCCTGCACCACCGTGAGAGAGGTGGGCACTACCGCTTTGGCCATCGGGTTAAGCCGCCTTGGCGGTGGTAGCATGTTGCGCCACGTACCAGGCCACGGTGTCGCGTAGACCTGTGGTAAAATCGTGTTGTGGCTGCCAGCCCAAAGCGGTTTCAAGTTTGCTGGGGTCGATGGCGTAGCGGCGGTCGTGGCCGGGGCGATCTTTCACATAGCTGATGAGCTTGGCATGTGGCGCGCCTTGGGGGTGTTGTTCATCGAGCAAGTTACAAAGCATTGCAGCAATCGCGTTGTTATCCTGCTCGTTGCGGCTGCCGATGTTATAGGTTTCCCCAGCCTGGCCCTGTGCATGGATTTGGGTCAGGGCGGTGCAGTGGTCATCGACATGCAGCCAGTCGCGGATGTTTTTACCGTCGCCGTAAATCGGAATCGGTTTGCCGCTCAGGGCTTTCCGAATCACGGTCGGGATGAGTTTTTCGGCATGTTGACGCGGGCCATAGTTATTGCTGCAGTTGGAAATGGTGGCATTGAGCCCAAAGGTGTGGAAATAGCTGCGCACAATAAAATCGGCCCCCGCTTTGCTGGCCGCATAGGGCGGATTGGGCGCGTAGGGGGTGGTTTCGGTAAACAGGCCCGTTTCGCCCAATGTACCGTACACTTCATCGGTGCTGGTATGGTGAAAGCGGCAGCTGGCGTAAGCGGGCTTCACCGCAAATGGCCCGGTCATCCAGTGCCGATAGGCCGCATGCACCAGTGTGAAGGTGCCAATCAGATTGGTCTGCATAAACACACTTGGGTCGGCAATCGAATTATCCACGTGGCTTTCGGCGGCCAGATGGAACACGCCGCGGATATCGTAGGTGGTAAACAAATATTCCACCAACTCGCGGTTACAAATATTCCCTTGCACAAACACATGCCGTGGCTCATGCGCCAAGTCGGCCAGGTTAGCTGGGTTACCCGCGTAGGTGAGCGCATCCAAATTAATAATGCGGTGGTTGGGGTAAGCTTTTAACAAATGCCGCACCAAGTTGCTGCCAATGAAGCCCGCGCCGCCCGTGACCAAAAATGTTTCCATGGTAATCCTTTTTAATCTCCCTTAATTCAGGCAGCTGTTTCAGCCTCTCGGGTGGCCGCAGTACTGGCCGTTTTAGTAAGAACCAACGCCTGCGTATCATTTACCACGTCTTGCAAATACACGCCGTAGGCGGTTTTGGCCAGAGGCCGCGCCAATGCAATGACCTGCTCGCGGTCAATCCAGCCATTCACGAAAGCAATTTCCTCCAAGCAAGCAATCTTGAACCCTTGGCGTTGTTCAATCGTGCGCACAAAAGTGCCCGCGTCGTGGAGGCTGTCGTAGGTGCCGGTATCGAGCCAGGCAAAACCCCGCCCGAGCAATTCCACATGCAGCTGGTCGCGTTCCAGGTAAAGCTGGTTCAGGCTGGTAATTTCTAGTTCGCCACGTGCGGAAGGCTTCACTTGCTTGGCCAGTTCTACCACCTGGTTATCGTAAAAATACAACCCGGTAATGGCGTAATTGGATTTCGGCGCAGTGGGCTTTTCTTCCAATGAAACCACACGCTGCGCGGCGTCGAACTCCACCACGCCAAACTGGCTGGGGTTGGCCACATGATAGCCAAAAATTGTGGCGCCATTGGGCCGCGCCACAGCCGCCTGCAGCAGCGGCATGAATTTGCTGCCAAAGAAAATATTATCACCTAAAATCAATGCTACACGGCTTTGGCCAATAAATTCTTCGCCCAAAATAAACGCCTGCGCCAAACCATCGGGCGAGGGCTGAACTTTATAACTTAGCTGCAGGCCCCATTGCTCGCCGTTACCAAGCAATTGCTGAAAGAGTGGCAAATCGTGCGGCGTGGTAATGATAAGAATTTCCTGAATTCCCGCCAGCATCAAGACCGAGAGCGGGTAGTAAATCATCGGTTTATCGTAAACCGGTAATAGCTGCTTGGAGACCGCCCGTGTGGCCGGGTGCAGCCGGGTGCCCGAACCCCCTGCCAGAATAATCCCTTTCATGGTCGTGGCGTGCCTTTCCGTTACCTGTGTACTTCTGACTTAATGGTTTTTGCCGCTTTGGGCAAGGCTTGAACCAAGAGCACCGCGCCGACCGTAAATGACGAGGCACTAAGGGAGTTAAAAGACAATAAAAAACCACCTGCTTGAGGTGGTGGTAAAATTTTCGAAATATTGGTGGACCCAAGCGGAGTCGAACCGCTGACCTCTTGCATGCCATGCAGTATAAGTCTAGTTTTATAGATTAGTCTGTGTTTGTAAGTATATTATATTTCATAGTCTTAATTTGTTATTAAGATTTACGTGGTATGCTATAGCTTCCTCCGTTATGGTACCTATGTGGTACCTAGAAAGGATAGAATTATGCCCACCCTAACCAAGTCAGTGGTAGAACGTACCCAGCCCCAAGTAGCGGATTATATTCTATGGGATAGTAAAATGACGGGGTTTGGCGTCAAAGTTACCCCTAAAGGCAAACGTGTCTACTTTCTTAAGTATCGCACCAAAGATGGCACACAGCGCAAGCCAGCCATTGGTGAGCATAGCGAGGCCCTTACATGTGAACGGGCTCGTGAGATAGCCAAGGATTGGTTAGCGGAAGTTCAGCAAGGGGGAGACCCATCGGGGGAACGTAAAACGCTACGTAAGTCTGCTACGGTGAGTGACCTGTGTGATAGATATATAAAAGAGCACGCCTTAATACATAAGAAGCCCTCCAGCGTGTACATGGATAGAATGTTTATTGACCGCTACATCAAGCCCCAATGTGGTCACTTGAAAGTTAACGCCATGACGCGCCAGCATGTTGTGCAGCTGCATAATGCCATGCGGCATACCCCCATCCAGGCCAATAGAATGGTAAACACCCTATCCAAAATCTTTACGTTGGCTGAACAATGGGAAATGCGTACCCTCAATACGAATCCCTGCATTAAGTTTCCCCGCTTTAAAGAAACGCCCAAAGAGCGCTTTTTAACTGATACTGAAATGGAAAGGCTTGGTGATACCTTACGTTGTTTGGAGCAGGAGAAGAAAGAATCGCCCTACATGACGGCTTTAGTACGTATTTTAATGCTTACGGGGGCGCGGCTCGGGGAAATTCTGAATGCCAAATGGGAGTGGGTTGATATGCAGCGTGGCCTATTAACCTTGCCCGATAGTAAGACTGGCAAACGTATTATTAAACTAGGGGCTGCCATTGATGTACTGGAAAAGCTACCCCGTGTAGCGGGCAACCCCTACATCATCGTAGGTGAAGTTGAGGGTAAACAAATGGTCAAGCCTAATCGGCAATGGCGGCGGATTCGCCAGCATGCAGGGTTAGGAGATGTACGAATGCACGACCTTCGCCACACCTATGCATCGGTTTTGGCAATGCAGGGTGAAAGCATGTTGGTGGTAGCTAAATTGCTAGGGCATCGCCAGCTTCGCACGACAGAGCGCTATGCCCATATAGGCAATAACCCTCTTGACCTTGCTACGCAAAAAGCAGGGGCCTCTATTGCAGCCAAAGTTTTAGGAAGATAAGTCATGAAAAAAGCTAAAAGCTTAACTCTTAAAGAGTTAGAAAGTGCTCTTGAAACTTTGCGGGGTGCCCCTGAGGAATTAAAGAAAAAGCTATTTGAAAGTGAAATTTTATCTTTGGAAAAAGAGCGCGAGCAAAATTGGAAAATAAGAGACTTGCCCCAACACAAACAAAGCCGCCTCAAACCTCCTGAGGAAATGGCCTTTGGCGCGTCATTTGCGGTAAGTCACCTTTTTAGGCAGCTCACGGGTTACAATCCTCAATGGGCTTTTGATTACTATGCGGAAACACATCATCAAGCAGGCCGTAGAAACGAGTATTCTAAGGATGACTATGAATTTTTTGTTTGGTTTGTTCACCAGCTTATTCATTTTGGAAATGGTAAAGTAAGAAAAGAAAGCGCTTATCGGCTAGTTACTTACCTTTGCGATGAAAAGCGCAAACCACAAAGTAGTAATACTAATTCTGGGCTGCATCGGGCTATTGCAAGCTCCTATAGAGAAATGGAAAAGGAAAAAACCTTAGTAGCGAATGAGTTATTAGATTCAGGCCATTGGTTCTTTTTCATGTTTAGAAAATGTAACTTTTCAGAAAAGCCTTCTAAATTCATGAAGCGTGAAATAACGGATGCAGCGGCCATAGAAGCTTTCCGTAATATGCTTGATTCTTTGATTAGCCAGTTAAAACAACTTACTCCAGTTATCCGCAAGAAAGATAACTACTGGCAGAATGGGCTATTTGGATGGGTTCCTAAGGCTCTTGAACTTACCTACCAAGACCCATTAGATTTTCTATTCAATAACTATCCTATGGGGGCTGCTGAGAAGGCACAGCGCGGGCGGGAGTTAATGGAATTTATCAACGCTGCACACTTTTGGAGGGATGCACCACCAAACTTTAAACAAGTCAAAACCTGTGAAGAAAGTTTATTCACATGGGATGAAATTTTCCGCACAGCGACACGTTAGGTTTTACCTGTTTAGGCTTACCCTTGTGGTGACCGACATGGTGTTGGTTACCCGCAAACAAAGGGTAACCAAACATGAAAACATATCTTACAACTGAAAAACTATCTGAATTCCTTAGTATCTCTGTACAAACTCTCAACAAGTGGCGTTGGGAGGGAAAAGGCCCGCGTTTCTGCAAATTAGGTTCGCGTGTAGTTTATGACCTAGCTGACGTAGAAGCTTATGTGGCCGCACAAGTGCGCTCTTCCACAACAGCCAACCCAGCTGCAAAAGGAGGCCACCCCCATGCAACCCAGCTTTAGTGATGTGGCGCGTAAGGCTCGGCACCATGCGGCATGGTTGGTGGCGGCGTGGCTACCACGTGGCAAACGCCAGGGGCAGTATTGGCTGGCGTGTAACCCGAAGCGGGCTGATAAGCGCATGGGCTCGTTTCGGGTTAATCTACAAACTGGCCAATGGGGGGATTTTGCAATTGGCCTCACAGGCGGGGATTTAATCAGTTTGAAGGCCTATTTACTTGGTATAGGTCAGCACCAAGCCTGCACACTTTTGGCGACAGAGCTTGGCCAGAGTACGCTGCAAAGCACCTTAAGGCCTAAGCCTTATAATAATAAAAGTCGTGACTATGCCGCCGCCATTTGGGCTGAAGCGTTACCACTGAGCCCAGAGAGTTCAGGACTGAAGTACCTACACCAGCGGGGTTTAGAAGTGGCGTGCCCGCCTAAAAACCTGCGTTTACACCCCAACCTCAAAGAGCGTGTGACGGGCCACACCTTTGCCGCGTTGGTGGCCAAGGTAACCTCGGCCCAAGGCGAACTATGTGGCGTACACCGTACCTTCTTGGCGCCCAATGGCGTGAAGGCCAATGTGCCCGACCCCAAGCAAATACTTGGCCAGGTTGCGGGCGGCGCAGTGCGGTTGGAAGAAGCAGGCGAATGCTTGGCCGTGGCTGAAGGCATTGAAACCGCCCTGGCTGTAAAAGAGATGTTCGGCATTCCTACGTGGGCCACTCTTTCTACATCTGGTATGCGGCGTGTAGAGCTGCCTAAAAACATTTGTACTGTTTACGTGGCGGTGGATTATGACGCCAACGCAGCAGGTGAAGAAGCAGGCATGGCGTTGATTGCGCGGTTGCTGCGCGAAGGCCGTAAGGCTGAGCTGTTGCACCCTAAGCGGGTGGTAGGGAAGCTCCCTCATGGCTGTAAAGGCCTTGATTGGTTGGATGTGCTGAACTTGGAGGAGACCAACCATGCCGCGTAAAAAGCTGAAACTTGAGTCAGTCAGTGAGCCTGTAACAGTAGTTGAAAGTGGGGAAGAAGCCAAAAAGGATAAAGGGATTCTTGGGCGCTTCTATGCCGAACTGGAAGCGCGGGTGCAGCTGTTTAAGGATGGGGAGACCTTCTTTGGTGGCGTGCAGGATGGCGAAGCGTTTAAAGTGTGGCGGTTGGATTCTAAGGAAGCCACACGGTTTTTGCAGGAAGTGTTTTATACGCAAACCCGCCGCCCGTTGAACCAAACTACGCTCAGCGATGCCAAAGCTATGCTGGAGATGCGGGCCGCCAAAGAAGGTAAATCCTGCAAAGTTGGCTTACGTTTCTTGCGCCGCGCTGGCGGAGTTTATTTGGATTTATGCAACGAGGCGTACCAGGTTCTGCATATCACAGGCACGGGGTGGCAGGTTATTCAGCCTCAAGAGCCCTTCTTTTATCGGCGCGGGGAGATGCAGGCTTTACCCCTTCCGCAAAATGGTGGGGATTGGGGAGAGTTTTGGAGTTTTTTGAACATCCCCAAAGATTCTCACCGCCTGCTGGTGCGGGCTTGGCTGGTAACGGCTCTAATGGCGGAGATGAATGTTCCGCTGTTGGTACTGAGTGGCGAGCAAGGCAGTGCCAAAAGTAGTGCTAGCCGCATTTTACGCCAGCTGATAGACCCCCATAAGCACCTACTGCACAACATGCCAGCCAGTGAGCATGAGTTATTTGTCTCAGCGCAAGGCCATGCGGTGCTGGCGTTTGATAACATGAGCCGCGTGAATGCGGCGATGTCGAACGCGCTATGCAAGCTGATTACGGGCAGCTCTTATGTTACTCGCAAGTTGTACCAAGATAGTGAAGAGGTGTGCCTGGAGGCTAAACGCCCCATCATCATCAACGGCATTGATGACCTGGTGGAAAAGCAGGATTTAATCAGCCGTACCGTGATGGTGCACTTACCGCCGATTCCTGAAGCCAATATGCAAACGGAAATGGTGTTTTATAAACGCCTGGAGGCCGCCCGCCCGCAGATGCTGGGGCTGATTTTGGTAGATGTTCAGGTGGTGCTGAATCTGCTGCCCCTTATGCCTGAGGCGGGCTTTTCCTCCCGTATGGCCGATTACACCCGTGTAGGCATGGCATTAGCGGAGGGTATAGGGCTAGGGCAGGCAGCCTTTGAAGAAGCTTTCCAGGAAAACCGCCTCTTTGCCACCGAAACAGGGTTGATGGCAGAGCCCGTGGCTGAGGCACTATTGCTATATCTGAAGCGCTACACGCAATACGAGGGCAGCGCCAGTGATTTGCTTAAACTGCTTGGCGGTGCGGCGGATGAGTACATGAAGCTCAGCCAACGCTGGCCCAAACAACCCAACTACCTGGTACAGACGCTAAACCAAATCAACCCCGCCTTACGCCAGCGCGGTATTGTGGTGGAATTTACCCGCACCAGTGAAAAACGTTGGGTAAAAATTACCAAACAAGATTTGGTAAAAAATACCGTCACAACCGTCACAAACCGTTCAGAACAGTTAAATCAAGCGGTTAGCAACGGCCAGCTTCATGACGGTAAAGCGCTCTCCCAACCGTTACCGTCACCCATTCCAACCGTTCAAAGCCAACGGTTTGAACGGTATGACGGTGATGACGGTAACCGTTCAAAAATAATTTAACCAAAGGAAATAAGCATGAATCCACTCTTTATTCTTGGCGGATTATTCGCCGCAGGCGCTGTCATTGGCTACATATTCCAAGAGCCCAAGGCACCACCCTCAGCACCTCCAGCACCCCCCAAGCTTCCCACCGACAGCGCCATAAAACAAGAAGAGCTCCGCCGCGTCATGAGCTACCTCGGCAAGCGCAGTGGGGAGGTGCGGGGGCGGAGATAAGGCCTTTTCTAATATTAATAAATCAGTTAGTTTATGTCCGAAGCTTAGGAAACTATGCTTTAGGGATTAGTAACCCCTGTCACATGCGGCTGCGAGCATCAGCCGTCACCAAACTTGCTGCCTTCCGGTTGGGGAGGCAGCGGGATAAAACAGCGCTTAGGCGTGAAAACGCTGCACCGTTCATGTGACGGGTTACTAACTCCCTGGCCACCACTTGGTGGCCTTTTAACAAAAGGGGGCCCCGTAATGAATTTTAAAATCTTAGTCAGCTTAGCTGCTATTTTAGTCCTTTCAGGGTGTGCCACCTTAAGTGAAGTTGACCAGGCTTTAGGGCAAGCGACCGAAGGGCTCGCCACCACAGATAGGGTAACAGGTCAACGCGTATTGGGGAGTGGCGATAGAGTAAGCCAAATTAAAGAAGCTAATGCAGCAATAGATGAAGCTATTGCCAAGGGCAAAGCTAAGGGGATGAAGTTTAATGCTGAATTAGATGCAGTTCAGTTTGCCCGCCTTGAGCGTATTGTGCAGCGTATTCTCCCCGTTACCCATTTTGCTGATGAGGCTACACAATGGAGAGTATGGCTTGTGCCTGACCCAGAGTGGAATGCCTACGTAGTTGGTGGAACCTACATTATGGTAAACAAGGGATTTGTTGATGATAAAGCGATGAGTGATGATGATATTGCTGCTGTTATAGGTCATGAAATAGCACACGTAGCAGCTAACCATATTTCAGAGCGTAAAAACTATCAGCTTGTGGCAGGGCTTGGCACTAATTCTTCTAGCCGTAGGGAAAGTTTCTCTAAATCTTATGGAATGGCTCAAGAGGAAGAGGCCGATAAAATTGGAATTCTTTATGCAGCTCTAGCAGGATTCAATCCAGAATCAGCAAGTGTTGTATGGCAACGGCAATTTCAAAAAAGTGGTAATGGAGGGGCTTTTGTGAGCAGTCACCCATTTAACAGCGAAAGAGCTAAACAAACAAAAGCGATTGCTGCCCAAGTGATTGAAGCAGGATATTATAACCCAGGGAAAACTAACCCAAACGCCCAAGGTATCCTTAAGGATAATGTACTTTGGCAGTATCGTCCAAACACCGCAGAGGCTGGAAAAGGTGGAGGCTCTATGGCGGTTATTGAAACGGTGATGAATGCCTATATTCAGCGTGAGCAAGCCAAATTGGTAGAGGCCCAACAATTAGCCCGTAAACAGCGTATTGAAACAACCCTTCAAGCAATACGAATCCTTGGTACAAAAGCTATTGACGCTAATACTGTACAAGTAGGAGTCTCTTACAAAGGCTATATGCCGCTTTCTAGCTTTGTAAT
>JAIXUT010000021.1 GCA_027483385.1 Alphaproteobacteria bacterium | reverse complement strand
GCCAGCCCTGATGATATAAAGAAAATTTAATATTGCTCTTTAGCCTGGGGGGATGGGGTAGAAATTTCCACCAACTTGGCTTCAATACATCATGTTAATTTTATAATTATTTCTATATCATTTATAATCATCACATTTACAGGCAGTACCAGCAGAACAATAAAGCATTTATTATGAATGAATCGAGTTTGGGTCATAAGTTAATTCTTACTAAACATTTGAGTAAGTTATATTATAAAAACGTTAATAATTTGTGACGGAAAATTTATTTTCCGCCAAAAACGAGAATCTCATCTGCGAGTTTTTTGGAATCACGCAAATGCTACTAATTTTGCCCATCTTAAAAAATTGTGAATTAAATAGTACTTATCCAAGTAGTACATCATAATCCTGTGAGAGTATAGGGTAGTAGATGTATCAAAGTCTTTAATTAAAGACGGTACTTTCTATGAATGATTTTTTAATAGGAACTTTATCATTAGCTAAAACCCCTTTAATATCAACACCATTTTATCCAAACTTTCAACCTCAACACAGTTGGCCCGTTGCTGATTGCGGCGTTCCAGCACTCTTTTCGCTCTAACCGTTGCGTAAAGCTAACGCCGTGACCAATCACGGATAAGTTTGTCCTTACCTATTTTCTATTTTTAAATTCAAACACTAAACAAATGCGAAAACAACTATTCCCCTACACGTTGACGAAAAGCAGGAGTCGGTTCATGCTGTTGACCGGTTCAATTCTTTCCTTCGGTGTGTTAACCAGCGCTGGAATCATGGATGCTAATGCAGCGACTCCACCGATTCAGAAGGTTCAGGTAAACGCACAGGAGGTTACTGGAACCGTAACCGATGAAAACGGGTCGCCGCTTCCCGGCGTCAACGTAATTGAGAAAGGAACCACTAATGGTTCACTCACCGATTCAGAAGGTAAATTTAAGCTGTCGGTAAGAAGCGAGAAATCTATTATTTTGTTTTCTTTTATCGGTTATGCTACCCAAGAGATAGAAGTAGGCACCAAAACCTCCTTTTCGATTCGTTTGACTACTGATACCAAAATACTAAGTGAGGTGATTGTGACCGCCTTAGGGGTAAAGCGGGAAGAAAAGTCGTTGGGATATGCTGTTCAAAAGGTTGCTGGTCCTTCATTGCAGACCGTCAAAGGGGTAAGTGTGGGTACTTCACTCACAGGGAGAGTGGCTGGTTTGTGGGTACGAAACAGTACTGAATTTAACCAAATGCCAGCGCTAAGCTTACGTGGTGAGACTCCATTGTTGGTTATTGACGGGGTTCCTTACAACAATATCTCCCTTAATAACATCGCTCAAGACGACATCGAAAGTATTGACGTTTTGAAAGGGCCTACCGCTTCGGCGTTGTACGGTTCTCGCGGGGGGAGTGGGGCCATCATCGTTACTACTAAAAAAGGTTCGGCCAACAAAGGCTTGACGGTGACGGTCAACACCAACAACATGTTCAACGCTGGCTTCTTGATGCTTCCAGAAGTACAGCAGTCGTACAGTGCAGGTATCGGGGGAGTATATGACCCTACCGATTACATCTGGGGGCAAAAGCTCGACATTGGTATTAAAGCAAACCAATGGAATCCCATTACCAAACAGATGGAAATGCAAGAGCTTACGTCAAGAGGAAAGAATAACTTCCGCGACTTTTTGGTGCCAGGGCTGATCACCAACAACAGCATCAGCGTTGCCCAAACGGGTGAAAACGGTAGCTTCCGGACTTCATTGACGCATATTTATAACAAAGGACAATACCCCAATCTAAAATCTGACGCCTTCAACTTCACGTTGGGTGGGGAGATGAAAGTAGGAGATCGTTTTAAACTCTCCAGCCAAATGGGTTACAACAAACGCAATGCTCCGCAAATAACGGGTGCTGGTTACAGCGACCAAGGTTATATGTATAATATCCTGATGTGGATGGGACCAGAGTACAATTTGTCAGAATACAAAGACAACTATTGGTTGATTCCAGATGTACAACAAAACTGGCATTACAAGGCTTGGTATGATAACCCATATCTCATCGCAAACGAAAAATTGTGGGGTGTTTATGAAAATAGATTGAATGCTAACTTGACAGCTACGTACAAACTTTTTGAGGGAGCAAACTTAATTATTCGCCCTGGTTTTGATATGTACAGCAATGACGAAACCAAGCGCAATCCGCCAAACATTCTCTCCAATCGGGGATGGGACACGCCAGGCTTATATGCTATCAACAAACAAACGGGCTGGAGTTTCAACGGCGATGCCTTGCTTACTTATAACAAAACCATTGGTGATTTAGGGATTGACGCACTTGCTGGAGGAGCCATTTATGCTTTAAAAAATAATAACTTGTACAGTGCCACACGAAGTGGTATCTTGATTCCAGGCTATTATTCACTCAACAACTCCGTAGAAAGGCCTAACGTAAGTGTGGCTGCCAGTGCAAAGCAGGTGAATAGTGTATACGGGAAACTTACACTATCTTACAAAAATATGCTCTTCGTGGATGCCACCGGACGTAATGACTGGAGCTCGACCATGCCCCAAAGCTCGCGTTCGTATTTCTATCCATCCTTGGGAGGAAGCTTCGTCATCAGTGAAGTGTTAGGTTCTTTACCGTCTTGGCTTGACTTCTGGAAATTGCGTGGCTCTTGGACGCTTTCAAAGTCGGATTTGGGAATTTATGCTACCAACCAAACGTACAGCACTACGATCGGTACTTGGAATGGCCTCAATGCGGGAAGTTATCCTACCACGATTCGAAACGCCGATAACATCCTTCCCGAAACCAACAGGACTTGGGAAATCGGAACCGCCGCTTATTTCCTGAAAAAACGCTTGAAATTGGATATTGCCTACTTTAATAAGTACAATTATAACCGCCAGACCAATGCCAATATTTCTTCAGCTTCTGGGTTTGTTAATACGTTGATTAACTGGGATGAAACACTCGTAAGAAGAGGGCTTGAAGTGAGTTTAGACGCTACAATTCTTAAAAAGAATGACTGGCAGTGGGATGCTGTAGCCAACTATTCTTTCAACCACCGCTATTATAAAGAAATCGCACCAAACTCAGCTAAAAATGCATGGACAGTAGCGGGTGGACGCGTAGATACCTACACAGACCGTGTTTGGTTGACTGATCCAGCGACGGGAAGCCTCATCCACCGCGCCAACGGCTTACCTCTACTAAGTGATTTTAGCTACTTGCGTGGGTATACTGACCCGAAATTCTTGTGGGGTTTTGCCAATACAATCAAGTATAAGCAATTCAACTTGATGGTGAACTTCGACGGACGTGTCGGTGGTGTGTTGAACAACTATACATCGTACAAAATGTGGGACACTGGCTCGCACCCAGATTCGGATAACCAATGGAGATATGATGAG
>JAIXUT010000229.1 GCA_027483385.1 Alphaproteobacteria bacterium | reverse complement strand
TGCAGGGTCGTGTCCGCTCACGTTACCGCCTCCAAGTTGGGGTTTATTGTATTCCAACACTTTTTCTCCATTTGCAAAATGTTGAATGAGTGAATCGCCCAATACCAGTACTTCGGCCCGTACCCATTGATCCCCATTATAGGTTTGTGAGGTAGAATTAATGCAATGTTGCGTAATTAACTTACCGTCAATGACAACATTTGTACCAGGCGTACATAGGTTGCAGGTAGTACGTTTTTTGTCGTTTCCTCCCAATAACTGTACTTCGATAGATGCTGGGAAATCTTGCTTTAAACCCATGGTTTCGGCGGGCTGACCATGAACCATGATGCCGCTATTGCGCCAGGCCCAGCCTTCTCCTTTGGGAGCCTGCTCGCCCACAAAACGGTATTCTACAGCAACCCGATAATACGAAAAATCACCTTTGTAGAAAATGTGGCCGTATTGTTGTTTGAAATCATCGTAAGCGTCATACCTCACAACCATACTGCCGTTTTCGACCCGAAAGGTATTTCCAAAATTTTCGTTAAGGGCGTATCCTCTGATTTTAACATCCCAACCGTCGAGATTTTTACCATTAAACAATTGTTTCCATTCCTCTTTATCGGCTTTTTTTTGCCCAAAAGCCACGACTCCGAGTAGGATCAATAGGCCTGTCAATGATGCTTTCATAGGTATATTATTAAGTACGTTACATTATTTTTGTTGGGCAAGGAAAGTCAGCAATGAGGCAAATTCCTCGTAAGAAAGTGCATTGACCAACCCTGAAGGCATCATCGACGTTTCCATTTCTTTACGACTGACAATGTCAGATGTTTTAAGGGTTGTGACCTGCCCCGTAATATCTCTCAATACTACTTTGGTCGCCGATTCTTCCGTAATGAAGCCCATGTAGCTTTTATTACGCTTGGCGGTGATGAGAACCGTAGAAAATCCTTGCGAAATTGAGGCATTGGGCTTTAGGATTGATTCTGCAATCTGTTCCCGATTCATGATAGAGCCAATTTGCCCCATGAAAGGGCCTTTCATTACTTCGCCTTTTGAAAGGCTGTGGCAGGCAATACAGCCTTGTTGGGTAAAAATCGTTTTTCCTAACGCCGCATCTCCCTGAAATTTGGCCATGGCCAACATAACATCTTCAATCGACGCCTCTCCTACCTGTCCTTTTTTATTCCTGATTTTTTCCAAATCAACTTTTACTTCCTCCTTCACGGCCACTGGTTCTTCTTTCCCAAACTCAGGGATTTCCATCCGGTGACGACTGTTTAGGTCGATGTAAAACTGTTTATCGGTCGATTTTTGCCACTCCGCCACCAAGAAATCCTTGATTGCCGCTGAAGACTCCCACGTAATTGCTTTATAATAAGGCCCGTGGGTATCTGGGCGAGTACTCCACCACCAAGAGCCATCATAATCAGCTTCTTTTTTATAAATCCGCGAAAGTGTAGTAAGGATTTGCTTTTTTAGCGATTCATCATTTGTACGCTGGTAGGCAGCCATCAACCCATTTGCAGCTTTAGAATCGTGCATATAGCGCAACGCCCAAAGCGCAATCGTTGAATTGGCAGTTCCAATGGCTTTTACGCAAGCATCCACGGCATTTAGGCTTACAAGCGACCGTACCGCGATGTGGGCTGGAATAATGGCCGAATTTGGCGTAGCGTGAGGGCCTTCCGTACCAATGGCTGGAGCGGCAAACGTGGAAGGAACGGCCACTTGCAACAGCGCATCAGCGACCTCTGTACGACCCAAACGGCCCAGTCCAACGGTAGCCGCCACCCTAACCCGAGGAGAAGAATCTTTTAATCCATTGAGGAATGGTTCTGTTGGCACGGGCGCCAGATTTCCCTTTCGGTCTGCCAATGCGCGTAACGCAAATTCTTTCAAATCTGCATCTTCTGTCAGCTTGAGTAGATTCGCTATACCCTCAACTCCAGTGGCTTGTGCGTAGGTAAAAAGCGCCGCTACGCGTGCCGCAAGCGGTTTATTTTTGTCGGTTGTTAATTTCCAAACCGCCTTACTGTATTTTTTCGTCGGACGCGTAAGCAATTCCTGCTGGGCCGCCAATCGAGCTACTGCACTGCCCGAAGATAAGTAGGCTGTTAACTTACTTACCGACGCTTTTTTAAGGTCAGCAAAAGGCTTGTAAACCCAGTTTTTGGGGACAGCCCGTACCACAAATCCTTTTTTAGGATTGCCCGAATAACCTGCCCCATCCCAAGCTGAAAGATAAGCCCGCCCAGAAGCATCGATATCAATATCGGTGATTTGGGCTAATTTAATAAACGGCTCCTCTTTCTGAGTAAAGCTGGCACCATCTGGCGTAACGCGGTGAATATAGAGCTGGCTGCGCCCCCAATCGGCCATCATGGGTACGTTATTGTATTTTGCGGGCCAAGTTGCGTCATCCATAAACAGCGCTCCAGTTCCCGAGCCGCCGCCCAAGTCAATAAGTGCGGGGATAATTTCATCGGTAAAATGTTTGAACAACACGGGATAACCGTATTCGCCAGACTGAATTTGGTTGCTGAAACGAATGTTCCAACCGCCGCCGTCGTTGGTATTGCCCCGGGCAAAAATATTCATGTACGGGTCAATGGCTACGTCATAAATATTTCTCATGCCATGGGTATATACTTCCATTTCGGTACCATCAGGACGAACACGGACAATTCCCCCGCCCAACATGGTCATTTTTTTTCCTGAACGGTCGGTAGCGTTATGGAAACCAAAATCCCCAACTGCTATGTAAATCCATCCATCAATCCCCATGCGGATTCCGTTGGTGGCGTGGTCAGTTCCGCGACTTTGTAGAAATTTGGGCGAACTGATGTGCTCGATAAGAAGGGATGAAGGTCCATCGGCCACCCCATCATTGTTTTTATCTTCAAAAACCACCAAATTCATTCCCGTTGCAATTCCCGTTTCTTTGGAGAACACGGTATGAAGTACATAAACCCGGTCGCCAATGGGTAGAATTCCACGCGGATTGTCCGCCAAAGCATATGTAGTATGTTGGTCTATTTTTCCATCATTATTGGTATCAACCAATCTGACAATACTTCCATTGCCAGGTTTTTTACCAAGTGAACCCATTTTATCAACCCCAACATACACCTCTCCTGAAGGAGCTACGGCAATACATGCTGGACTAGGTGTGATGTCGGCGCTGCTGAAATTAGAAATACTCAGCTCTTCGGGCCAACTTGAAGCATTCCGTAGGGAATCAATTCTGGTTGTAGTAGTGTAGTTTTTCGGTGTTTCTGTTCTCCACGGTTGGGTACCGTTTAAAATGAGGAAAAGCAATGAAGCAATTAGTGTGTAGGAGACTTTTAGCATATAAGATAGAAATTTATGGTCATTGAGTAAAGTAGGGTTTTAACGGATTATAATACTGACTTCGAAGTCTTTTGATGATTTATTTTGCTACTTCAACTCCAATTATTAAGTAAAAGACGAGTTTGTTCTCTCATAACTCACGCAAAACTACTAATTCAACCGAATGAATATACCTTTTTTCTGATTTGGATGCTAATTAGTAGATGTTTAACCTTGAGTGAAGTCCTAGACGAACATAACTTTTGACGTTTTAATCATAAGTGCAAGTTTTGCACTTATGATTAAAATATTGTTTATCAGATAGTTATAAATATTTTTTAATCTTTGTACTTAAAAACAACAATTTTAAATTCTTTCATTTTTTCACAAGAACAACCGAATATTTATGTGTTTTTGTAGCCACTACTTCTACATTAAAAAAGTAAAAAACCATAAGTGCAAGTTTTGCACTTATGGTTAAAACGTTGATTATTAGTATATTATAAATATTTTTTTAATTCTTTTACCTTTTGCACGAGCAGTGCGTAGTCTGATTTTGAAACCATATTTGTCGCAATTCTTGCTACTTCCTTTTTGCGTTGTGTCAGCTCTACCAGAAAAGGAGATGAGTCTGTTTTGGCGGGCTCAGAAAGTGCCTCAAGGGATTGAAACGCTCCTTCAGCAACATCTTCCCGTTTGCCCAATTCCTGTATTGTTGTTTTGTTCAGAGCGGCGTTGCCAGCCAATACCTGGTGACGTAGCTCTGGCGAAAACTTAGAAATACCCTTGGCAAAATTTCCATCGTTTTTAATTGTACGCTGGCTAACTTTGAATTCATCGGCCAGCTGTTTCGAGATATCTATACCACCTTCTTCGCGGTCGTATTTTCCCTTGCGACCTTTTTCACGATTGTACCTTAGCCCCCTAAAAAAAGACAATTGCTCGGGGCTTAAATTTCGACGTCCTAGTTGGAAATCAATCATGTAATCCTTGACTTTCTCAAGGTCATCAAACTTTAGAAGTACAATCTTAAAATCAATCGTATATTTTTGGCAAATCGTGTATCGATTGTGCCCGTCGATTAACACATAAGCCATTTCGTCAGTGTCATCCAAACCCGCCGCCTTTCGAGTTGTTTCCCATACGGCCAGTGGGTCTTTACATCCCTGACTCAAGATATTTGCTTCCAGTATGGCCAATTCGTCGGTCGTCAGTGGGGTAATAAATTGACGAAGTTCTTCCAGAATGATAAGTTGCTTTTTTATTTTTTCCACTTCAGAAAATGCCGAACTAGGCAATTGAGCTGTTGCTTTTTTGATACCCGACATGAAATCTTTTGCCATATCTCGAAGAAAATTTATGCTGAGATCGGA
>JAIXUT010000036.1 GCA_027483385.1 Alphaproteobacteria bacterium | reverse complement strand
TCGGGCAACAGAAAACGCACTAAGGCTAAGTAAGATTCTTGCAATGTATTCAAAATTGATTCAATGCAAAACAACTGATTTTTTTCTCACCCCCCAACTTTTCCGACTGACCCCAAAAAAGCCCCAAATAGCTTTTAAGAACAAAATTTTAGCTTTGGGACAAAAAAATGAAGCTACCAGCATAGCCGATAGCTTCAACGAGTACAACAAAACCACAGTCAATAGGGCTAACCCTCTGTGGTCTTGTTGGTATATTTATTCCTCTCTAGTTCATGCTCATTTTCATAAAATAACGCTATGATACGAACCACAAGAATTATTAAGCTTCAACTAAAAACTCATCGTGCTGGCTAATATCCAAACCAACTTTTTCGTCTTCTTCAGATACGCGTAGCGGCTCAATAAGGTCAGTCACTTTCAAGATAATATACGACATCACGAAAGCAAAGATGGAAACCAGAACCAACGCAATCAAGTGATTTTTGAACAACGTAAACGTACCATACGCCAAACCTTCATCAACTACCGCCGAGTTTACACCCTTAGAAGCAAAAATACCAGTCATCAACATACCCATCATACCACCCACACCGTGGCAAGGGAATACATCAAGCGTATCATCCAAGGTAGTTTTGGTACGAAGGTGCGCCAAGTAGTTTGATACCATCGAAGAAATAGAACCGATAAAGATAGACTGAGGAATGGTTACGAAACCGCAAGCTGGTGTAATGGCCACCAAACCTACTACCGCACCGATTGAAAATCCTAAAGCAGATGGTTTTTTGCCTTTGGCGGTATCAAAAAGCACCCAAGCCAAACCTGCAGCAGCGGCAGCGGTGTTGGTAGCAGCCAAAGCAGAAACCGCCAATGGACCTGAACCTACGGCCGAACCAGCGTTGAAACCAAACCATCCGAACCAAAGCAAACCTGTACCTAACAATACATAAGGAATGTTGGCAGGAGGCAAGAAATTAGCTTCTACGTGTGAACGACGACGCTTCAAGTATAAAGCACCCGCCAAAGCAGCCCAACCAGCCGACATGTGAACGACGGTACCTCCCGCAAAATCTAATACACCTAACTTGAAAAGGAAACCATCAGGGTGCCAAGTCCAGTGCGCCAAAGGTGCATAAACGAAAATGCTGAAAAGCACCATGAAAAGGATGTATGAACGAAACTTAATACGCTCAGCCAACGAACCCGTAACGAGCGCAGGCGTAATAACGGCAAATTTTAATTGGAAGAATGCAAACAATGCCAAAGGAATGGTAGGAGCCAATGACCAAGGCTTACCATCCAATACACCTTTAAACATAAAGAATGTCAGCGGATTTCCGACCCAACCTCCGATTGAATCACCGAATGCAAGGCTAAAACCAACAACTACCCAAACAATGCTGATCACTCCCATGGCAATAAAGCTCTGCAACATGGTCGAAATCACGTTTTTGTGGTTTACCATACCTCCGTAGAAATACGCTAAGCCAGGAGTCATTAGGAGAACGAATGCCGTAGCAACGAGCATCCAAGCAATGTCACCTGAGTTGAGGCCTTCGGTCACAATTTGGGTAGGGATGGCAGGCATCAGAATCCCCAAAAGGCTCACGCCCAATAAAATTACGAGTGGGATGTACTTTTTCATAAAGTTACTTGACTGGTTTTGGTTGTACGTTTTATTAAGTAGGAATTGGTAGCGGGTAGTCAGCCGATTGACCAACAATCAAAACTAACTACCGGTTACAGTTTACCGAGTATACTAAAACTTATAGATGAAAGCCAATCCAAGGGTTGATTGTGAACTCTTGGTAAAATCACCATTTTCATCCTCAAACTGCTGATTTTTTGTTTCGCCAGTGCCGCTCACTTTCTTGTAAGCATCCAAACGGAACTCAGGTTTGATGAGCAAGTGACCATCTGCCAGAGTAAAATTGCCCGTCAAGGTCAATGAATTTACAGAAGTGCCTTCTCCTTTTTTGTTAAGCAGGGCACGAACACCGTTGCTGTTGTCAAAATACTCATATCGCGCTCCGATGCTGAATATATCGCTGGCCGCAACGTTGAAATAGCCCGCAGCACCGCCCCAAGTCTGAGCTGAGGTTGGGCCTCCAGTACCTTGATAATCACCTTTTTGTGAACCGTACGCGGCATTTAATCCAACTAAGAGTTTATCAGTAGCCTGATAAGAAGTGGTTAAATCCAACACTCTGTAGTGTGCATCAGGAGTGTTTCCGTTGTCATCAGGGCTAGCTTCGTTGCTGTTGATGAAGTTAAGGTATACGTTCCAGCCTTTTGCAGGATTGATAAACAATTGAGAGATAAGGCCTTTTTTACGGTTGTTATCATTCAAATTGTCAACGTTGTTGACCAGACCCACCATCAAAGATACTTTATCAGAAAAAGCATAATTGGCTTTTAGTCCTATGTGGTAAAATGGACCGTTGTTGAAAAGGTTTGACAAAGAATAATTGAAGTTAACGGGCGCGTCAATCACTTCGTAACCGATGTGCGTACCAAACTGACCTGCTGTGAGCGTAAACTTGCTTGAAGCTTTCCAGTTAAAATAAGCTTGCTTAATGGCTAAAGCCGTATTTGTATTGCTACCGAGCGCACCCAGCACGTTACCGTAGTTTCCAAGGTCGGCGTTTGGTCCGAATGCCAAATCTACTACTACATCCGATTTATCGTTACTATACTGCATTTTGGTTTGTACCAAACCCAAAGAGAACTGTCCTGATTTTTGATCAAATGCCCGGGCATAATAAGCACCTAAGTTTGAGCGAGAAGCTGGCTTATTGAAATTGCCAATGTAGTAAGAATCAATATAACCAGAGAAAGTAAAGGTGCCTTTCTTCTCTTCTTCTCCTTCTGTTTTAGTTTCTACTTTAGCTTCTGATTTACTTTCTTCTTTTTTACCATCTGTTCTTCCACCTGCATTTCCCTTAGGAAAAGCCAAAAAGGTTGTAAACAAACATAAAACAAGTAAATTAAATTTTTTCATAATATTATTTTGTTTAAGGTGGGCATTGACTGGTTTTGTTTTCCGATACAAACTTTGACTTATTTTTATAAAAATCCAAATTTTTGGCTCATTTTTTAAGTAATTTTTCATAAAAATTTAATGTTTCCGTAGTTTTATACTTAATATTATTGATAAATTTAATTTAATATTAAAAAAATACAAATTTTAGTTTTATTCTGCATTATTAAATAATTTCAAAATATTATTTGCTCACTACTTCTTCTTTATGTAAACAAAACATTCGAATAATTATATTTTTTTCTACTTGACCATAAAGAATATACTTAAAATTTTAAGTCAAAGTCGGAAAAAAGGGTACAAAAAAAGCCCCTGAGATTTCTCAGGGGCTTAGATTAAAGGAGCTTTCCTCTTATTTAAAAGACATTGGGTTATTCACCGTGCATCCACGCCTTCTTGGCAAGCAATGTTTCTTCATCTTCTACATTTTCTGGATCAGGAACACAACAATCTACGGGACAAACGGCGGCGCATTGCGGCTCCTCATGAAAACCCATACATTCAGTACACTTATCTGTAACAATGTAATAAAATTCGTTTGAAACGGGGCTTTGTTTTACTTTGGCGTCTACAACGGTACCATCACCATAGTCAACTTCTTCCAAATGAGTACCCCCTGCGTATGTCCATTCTACGCCACCTTCGTATATTGCAGTATTCGGACATTCCGGCTCGCATGCACCGCAGTTGATGCATTCGTCAGTAATCATGATTGCCATAATTGCACTGTATCGTTTAGTTTTGGGATATTTGCACTTGTAATCAAAAAACAAATTTAATTATTTAAAGTTTCGGTTGGGTCATAAAAATCATAATTCTTTGATTTTTTGTACTTTTCCCATAAATATTTCAATGAATAATAGCACCGAACACATAGCACCCTTTGT
>JAIXUT010000170.1 GCA_027483385.1 Alphaproteobacteria bacterium | reverse complement strand
TTCTTCATGACTGCCCAAACTCCCTCTCTCCGCTATGCATGGTATGTTGTAGCGGTGCTTATGCTTGCCTATATTTCTTCGTTTATTGACCGTCAGGTGCTCACTTTGCTGGTCAAACCCCTCAAACGGGACTTTGGGGTTACCGATACGCAGATAGGGCTTTTGATTGGGTTCAGTTTTGCCATTTTTTATACATTTCTTGGCATTCCGATTGGCCGCTTAGCCGACCGACGCAGCCGCAAAAGCATCATCTTGTGGGGAATTGTTTTGTGGAGTTTGATGACCGCCATTTGCGGCGTGACAGACACCTACAGCCAACTTTTTCTGGCGCGCGTGGGGGTTGGAATCGGCGAAGCCGCTTTATCGCCTGTCGCATTTTTTTTTATTATTGATTTGTTTCCACGCCATAAACTAGGTACCGCCATGGGTATTTACAACCTGGGTGTATACGTTGGCTCTGGGCTTTCGATTCTGTTGGTGGCCCTCATTCTAAAACTTATCAGCGTTGAAGGCATGTGGCAAGTTCCCTTTTTCGGAGAAATATACCCATGGCAGACGGTATTTCTAATCGTTGGCGCACCAGGACTTCTGATTGTATTGTTGATTGCCTTTACAGTCAAAGAACCCGTGCGCCAACAAACCTCGAAGGCAAAAGTTGAGATGTCAGAAATCCGAACCTATTTCAGCGCCAATCGTTTTTCATTGTTGTCGCTCTTTTTCGGGATTGCTTTTATGGCGTTTAGCTCTTACGCCACTACCTCCTGGACCCCTACCCTTTTTGTCCGTAAATATGGCTTGGCCGAAGCGCAGGCAGGGTTATTGTTAGGTGCAATTATCACGATTTTTTCAACGGCTGGTGTTTATTTGGGCGGTCGCTACGCCGACAAATTGACCAAAGACGGCTACCCCGACGCCAAAATGCGGGTGGGCTACCAAGGAATGCTCATCGGCACTTTGCTGGCCGTCTCTATTTTGGCAATGATGGTATTTACTTCGGCTCCTTTGCCCGTTTTTGTGGTCTTGTTGGCACTGATTTGCTTTTTCACGGCTCTCCCTTACGGTGCTGCTACGGCTGCACTTCAAGAAATGGTTCCCGCCCCGATGCGTGCCACTTTTTCCGCTTTTTTCTTATTTGTGGTCAACATCGTCGGGCTTGGCGGCGGGCCTTTGGCGGTTGGTTTCATCAATGATAATATATTCGGCGACCCCAATCAGGTTCACCTATCATTGGCTTGTACGGTACTGCTAGGATGCGGGGTTTCGTGCTTGCTCCTCTACCGAGGTTTAAAGCCGTTCGTTCGTAGTACCGAAAATGCTCGACTGGCGGTCAATTAATTAGTAGGGCAAGACTCTATTTTAGCCACAAACGAAGCTTGGCCCTGGACACTGAAGCCAGGGTTGAGCTGAATATAAGCTGGGGCTTGATAAGTGGTGGGTTGATTGGTCGGCAAAGCACATTCAGACAATAGCGAATACACCGATGTGATCACTCCAGTGGGACAGTTTGCCGAAGTTAACGTCGGTTGCGTAAGAGGCCCCACGGCTTCTATATTGGCATCCATCCAGGCCAAATGGGCCGTTAACCACGTTTTAAGGTAATCCACTTCTTTATCAAAGGTATTTCCAAGAAGTGGATAATATTCATTGTACATGATTGGGTCTTCCAGAATATCCCATTTCGTAAAATTACGCGTAATGGCATCTTTTGATTTCAACAATGTACGTTGTGTATCAATGAAATGATGAATACTGTCGAGATGCCACGGGCCTTTTCGTAGCTCACGATAACGAGTAACGAGTTTTTGGACAAAGTAGCAATCTTCCAGTACTTTTTTGGCCCAGAAAGGTGTGCTTGAAGTACGCCCCGGACAATAAATATTGAATTGCCAAGCCCATGAGCTATCGGGTTTGACCGATCTTGGGTAGCAAAATTGCTGATTTCCCATCGACTTATCAAAGTCCCACGGCGGCCCCATCGTGAAGCGCCCCCCTTCGCTATCTCTGTCCTTGTACAAAAATGTACTTGCCCGCCATGCATCCGAGTTTTTGGTAAATTCTTGCAACAGAAAAAAATCTACAAAAGAATCAACATTCAGGTAGGGGCGATACCCGAGCGTAGGACTTTTAAAATCAGGGCCATTGAGCGCGGTTTCAAAATTATACATGTACTGCTTGATGTAATTAAACTGCAAGTTCAGAGAAGTAGTATTTGTATACTCATGCAATTTTGGGTATTCAACGTGGAATATGGGCGGTGCCTGCAAAGGCACATCGTTGGGGGGAATATGTGAACTCCATTTTTTCTCTTCGTTTTCCCCAACTTGAAGAATATACCCTCCCGTAATTTTGACGGCATCGGTGTCTATTTCTTCGAGTTTTTTAATTTTGACACGATTATCATTACGTTTGATTTTTTCCATCAAAATATAAACTCCCTGATACAACGTTTGACCATTAGTATTCAGATATAACTCCACATAACGCGTACGCGGTGCATACCGGTTGGTTTTTCGAAACATCTCCTGCGAAAGTACTTCTCTCAAGAACGATTTATCTCCAAAGCAGGCGTTTAATACCCAATCTGCTTCTTTGGGCATTCCTAATAGTACCACGTTAGAGTCTGCATCCGTGGCAACTTGTCGCGTTTCAAAGCCATACGATTTTTTAGGCCAATAAGTGGAGGTATTACCTCTGATTTCAATACCAATGTTCCCAGAAAATTGATAAACATTGGTATTTGAATTAACACTATAATAATAAACGCTGTCGG
>JAIXUT010000070.1 GCA_027483385.1 Alphaproteobacteria bacterium | reverse complement strand
GGGGTTGGCGCTGGGCAAAGTGCTCGATGCCATGGGCGTGAAAGAAGCCTGCGTAGCACTCGGCGAACTAGAAGCCAACACCCCAACCTGTGCGCTAAAAATGGCCGAAGGCGTGCACATGGCCATGTACCGCTTCGACCAATTTAAAACCGAACTGAAGGACCACGACGCCCCCCGTTTTGAGGCACTGAGCATTCTCACATCCACCCGCAGCGCGCGCGAAATTGAAGAGCAATGGCCGCATACCCAAAAGCTGCTGGCCGCGAATGACTTAACCCGTACCGCGCAAAACACGCCGCCCAATCTGGCCAACCCCCAGTACATGGCCGATGCTGCCAAGAAGCTTGAAAAGATTGGTGTGAAGGTGGAGGTGTTTGATGAAAAGCAGCTCAAAAAAATGGGCTGCAACCTCATGCTTGCCGTTGGCGGCGCCGCCGCCCCCGAAGACCAGCCCCGCCTCATCACCATGCATTACCAGGGTGCGGGCAAAGATGCCCCCACCTACGCGATTGTCGGGAAAGGGATTATGTTCGACACTGGCGGCTATAACGTGAAGCCCGGTAACAGCATGCGCGGCATGAAGTTTGATATGTCGGGTGCGGCCTCCGTGCTGGGCGCCATGCAGGCCCTGGCTGCCCGCAAGGCCAAAGTGAATGTTGTTGGCACCATGGCGTGCGCCATGAACATGATTGGCACCACCCCGTTTGTGATGGATAGTATCTATACGGCCTACAACGGCACCACGGTGGAAATTGGCCACACCGACGCCGAAGGCCGCCTGGTGCTGGCCGATGCGGTGGCCTACACCATCGATAAATTTACCCCCGCTGCGGTGGTAGATTTGGCGACACTGACTGGTGCGATTGGTGTAGCTTTAGGGGGCCGTTATGGCGGGCTATTTACCAACAAGGATGCGCTTGGAAATGCATTACTTAAAGCAGGAATTAGTGTCGGTGAAGAACTTTGGAATATGCCTACTGACGATTGTTTTATCAGTAAAAGTGAGGTTGCCGATATCTGTAACGACAGTGCAGGTGGTGCAGGCGGCTCTTCAGTTGGCGCTAACTTTATCAAACGGTTTGTTGGTAAAACACCTTGGGCACACCTCGATATTGCCAGTGTTGCTTGGTCGGATAAATTTGAAATTGGTGGTAATAAACACCTGAAGGGCGGAACGGGCTTTGGCCAACGCCTGCTGGTGGAATGGCTGGAAGGCTTACAAGAAGCCCCATCGGCCAAAGTTGGCAAACGCCGTGGCCGTCCCGCCAAAATTACTGCGGCCAGCGTTGTGGCACCCAAAGCTGCCACAGGTGGCAAGCGTGGCCGCCCGCGTAAAATTCCTGCATAAAAAAGTAACTTCCGATGCCCAAAAATACGCCCAAAAAAACTATCGTCCCAACGTCGCCCTTGCTGGCGCGGGCGCTGCACCACACCGAAGCCCTGCTGCAAATCCCTGCCGCCACCAACCGGGTGGGCGCAGTGGCCGACTACGTCGTGCGCGAAGCCAAAAAGCTGGGCTACATCACCCATCGCCAGCCCGATGACACCCTGCGCATTACCGTGCTGGGTAAGGACAAAGCCCGCGTGGTGGGCCTGGGTGCGCACCTCGACCGCATTGGCCTGATGGTCGATGAATTGTTTGACGATGGCACCGTCAAAATTAGTGCCATTGGCGGGCTTTACCCTGGCCACGTGATGGACGGCGTCATCGCCAGCATCGCCACCTCCAAAGGGCTGCTGGCGGGGGTGATTACCCACACCGAAACCCCAATTCACCGTGTGGGCGGCGAAGGTTTTGAAAAGCGCGCGCACAAATGGAAGCACATTCGGCTGCGCCCCGATGCCTGCATTGCTTGCACCAAAAAGAACGGCAAGGAAACCCTTCAGAAGTTGGGGGTTAAAACTGGTCAGCTGGTGTGGCTGGCACCGCAATTGGTGGTTACTGAAGCCCACAGCAGCATTCGGGGCCGCTGGCTGGATAACACCCTTGGCTGCGCGGGGTTACTCAGTTTGCTGGAACTTATGAAGGCGCAAAAAATTACCCCGCGCTTTACCCTGGATTTGCTCTGGAGTGCGGCCGAAGAAGCAGGCATGGGCGGCACCAGTGTGCTACGGCCCGAAATGACCGACTTCATTGCGGTGGATACCTCGATTGGTGAGGAAGTGGATGACATCAATAACTTTGTCATCAAGCAAAAGGCCGGGCGTTTTCCGTATAGCCAGAGCTTAACGGAAGAACTGGAAGCCGCCGCCGAACGCACTAAGGCTGGCTTTGAACGCCGCACCTTTGAAGGCGGTGGCACCGACGCCGAACAGGCCCGCAGCGCAGGGTTTAAGGGGCGTTTGGGGTGTATCGTCACCCCCATCTATGGCCTCCACAGCTTAGAAGCCGCGAGCCTGAAAGCCTACGCTGGTATGCTCCAAACACTGCACCATTTTGTGGCCAAAGCCTAAAATATTCCCACCTAAGCCCCGCTACGCCGGGGTTTTCATTTGGCCGCGGCTATGCCACAAACGCCCATGCGCCTGAAACTAACCCTGCAATACAACGGCCACCCGTATGGCGGCTGGCAGTATCAGTCGGCCAAGGGCACGCCAGTCAAGCCCAGTGTGCAGGGCACGGTGGCCGAGGCCCTCAACCAATTGTTGGTCACGCACACCCTGCAGCCCAAGGAACTGATTGCCGCAGGCCGCACCGATGCGGGCGTGCATGCCCATGGCCAGGTGGCGCATGCCGATATTCCAGATATTTTCAGCAACCGCCCCGTCCATACCTTCATCGATGGCCTGAACCGCTACCTGCCCCTCAGCATTCGTTGCATTGCCGCAGAGGCGGTGCCCCTCACCTTTCATGCCCGCTTCAGCGCCACCGCGCGGCACTATGTGTACCGGCTGTGGGCGGGGCGGCAAATGCGGCCCGATTTGCTGCACTTTGTTGGCCATGCCCCGCCGCTGTTTGGCACCGAACTTAACCTTGCCGCCATGCAGCAGGCCATTGCCAGCCTGCCCGTGGATGCGCCGACCGACTTTAGCAGCCTGCGCGACGCCGAATGCCAGAGCCGCAACCCCATCTGCACCCTCACCCATGCGCGTTTTATACAAGTGGGCGACCAGCTGCACGAACTCGAACTCGGTGCCGACCACTTCCTGCACCATATGGTGCGTAACTTGGTTGGCACCTTGGTGCAGGTGGGGATGAACGAACGCGACCCCGATTTACGGGGGCTGCTCGCCGCCCACGACCGCCGCCAGGCCGGCACCACCTTTGCGCCCGACGGGCTTTTTCTGCAGCACATCGCTTACCTTAACCTATAGCCTAACCGCTGCCTTACACGCGCCCGCCTTACCCTTGCCTTTTAAGGTTATCTTTGCAAAACTGCACACAACCTTACAAATATAAAGGATTATGCCATGCGGATTCTGGTCATCGAAGATGAAAAAAGCCTTGCCGGGTTAATGGACCAAACCCTGCGCCAGCACGGCTATGCTGCCCATGTGGTGCATAATCTGGCCGATGCCCGCAGTGCCCTCGCGCAACCCTTCGATGCGGTGATTTCCGACCGCCGCCTGCCCGATGGCGATGGCCTCGATTTGGTGAAAGAACTGCGGGCCGCAGGCAACGGCGTGCCAATTCTGATGCTCACCGCGCTTGGCCTGCCCAAAGACCGCGTCACGGGGCTGGAAGCGGGTGCGGATGATTACTTGGGCAAACCATTTTCGTTGTTCGAACTTATTGCGCGCCTGAAAGCCTTGTTACGCCGCACCGCTGGCGCCAAAGGCTTGCAGCTGGAAGCAGGCAACGTGGTGCTCGATACGCTGCATGATACAGTCAAAATTGGGGGCAAGGCCGCCCTGTTTGGCAAGCGCGAAGTGGTGCTGCTGCGGCATTTGCTGCAACGGGCAGGCGAAGTGGTGGGCAAGGATGTGCTGGAACAAGCCTTGTACGGCAACAGCCACAAGGAAGAAGGCGCCGACAGCCGCAACGCGCTGGAAGTGGCCGTGCACCGTCTGCGCAAACTGCTGGAAGGCAGCGGTGCGACGCTGGAAATCGTGACCGTGCGCGGCGTAGGCTACATGGCCGATGAAATAAAACCCGCCAAATAAATCCTTCAACGTAACAGGTAACTCCGTGCCCCTCCCCCATCTGCCGCTGCCCCGCCAGCTCCCGAAACCGCTGCAAAAGCTCATCATGCCACGTACGCGGGCGGGCAGCCTGCTGGGGCGCCTGATGTTCCGCACGGGCGTGCTGTTGCTGGTGCTGATGCTGACTGTGGTCGGCCTCACCGCTTGGCTACTCAATCAGGCGGGCGACCGCATCCAGGATGAATTCCTCCGCCGCCAAGCCGCCGAACTGGTGGCGGGCTTGCAGGATATTCCGGGTGGCCCCCTGCAAATGCGCTTGGCCAACGAAACTTTAAACGCCTACGCCCAGCGCCTCGATGGCTACACCTTTATGGTGGAAAACGCCGAGGGCCGCATTACCCTGGAAAGCGTGCCCATGGCCCGCGCTTACCTGGCACCCGCCTTGGGCCTGAAAGCCAATCGGCCCGTACTCCTTAACACCGTGGCGCGCGATGGCCGCAACGAAGCCATGTACATCCTCTCCATGCCCGTCAACACGCCGCGTGGGGTATATTACCTCACCGTGGGGCAGAACCGTACCATCGATGACGCCCTGCTTGGCACGGCCACCACCGAAACCTTTTACAGCCTGTTAAGCTATGCTGTGCCCCTGCTACTTGTGGCGCTGTTGCTGGGGTGGCTGACCTTGCGCAGTGCTATTAATCCGCTTTACCGCCTCAGCGGCAAGGTGCGGGCTCTCGATGCTTTAAGTGGCGAAACCCTGGCACTGGAAAATGTCCCGCGTGAAGTGCGCCCACTGGTCGATAGCTTCAACACCCTGCTGGGGCAACTCACCCGCACGATTGACGCGCAAAAGGGCCTCACCGCCGATACCGCACACCAGCTTAAAACGCCACTGGCCGTGCTGCAGGCGCGCCTGGAACAGCTCGATGACTTTAAAGGCAAGGAACTTTTACTCAAGGATGTCCAGCGGATGAGCCGTCTGGTGCGCCAGCTGCTGCACTACGCGGTGTTAAGCCAGCACAGCGCCAACCTGGCGGTGGCCGATATCGGCGAAACCACCCGCACTGTGGTGGCCAGCCTGGTGCCGCTGGCCCGTCAGGCGGGCGTGAATTTGGCCTACAGCGGCCCAAGTACCCCCCTGCTAGCGCGGCACGACGCAGGGCTGCTCACTGAAGCCATCAGCAACCTGATTGACAACGCCATTCGCCACTCGCCCAAAAAGGGCAATATTGAAGTGACACTGGAAAGCAGCGGCAACCGCATCGAACTGACTGTCAACGACCGTGGTCCTGGCATCCCCGCCTCGGAACAGGCGCTGGTGTTCACGCGCTTCTGGCAAGGCCCCGATGTGCCCCACGAAGGCCATCACGGTGGTGCGGGCCTGGGGCTGGCGCTGGTGGCCGAAGTGATGCGCCAGCATGGCGGGCAGGCGTCGGTCAGCAGTCGCGCTGGCGGCGGCTGTGCTTTTAAGCTGACATTGCCTGTGTAATTTTTATAAAAAGTATGCAAGGGTGAATCTATGCAAAAAATTATAGGAGGGTTCATCATGGGCTTAAGTACCCTGCTCGGGAACGTGTTCGCCGAAACGCCCGAACCCACCTACACAATGGTCTCACGCGACGGCGCTTACGAAATTCGGGATTATTCGCCTCAGTTGGCCGCCGACGTAACCCTGACGGGCCCAGAAGCCTCTTCCAATTCGGCGTTCCGCATTCTGGCCGATTATATTTTCAAGGAATACCCCACCGGCCCGATTGGCATGACCGCACCCGTGACGGTGCAGACGCAAAGCATTGGCATGACAGCGCCCGTGACCGTGAATGAAGGTACCAACCGCACCTTCATGCGCTTTTACCTGCCCGAACGCTACACCAGCACCACCCTGCCCAAACCTGCTGATAGCCGCATCCAGATTGTCGAACTTCCGGCCCGCCGCGTGGCGGCCGTCACCTTCAGCGGCTGGCTGACAGAATCCGCCAAAGCCACCAACGAAGGCCTGCTGCGCACCTGGTTAAGCGGCCAAAAGCTTAAGCCCACTGGAGCTGCTGAAATTCAGGGCTACAACCCCCCATGGACATTACCCTGGTGGCGCCGTAATGAAATTTGGCTGCCAGTCGAAAGCAAATAACATGCCGCTTGAACTCATTAAGGTGAGTACACCTGAAGAATGGGCCGCCTATCACCGTATTCGCAAAGCCGAATTGTGGGATGCCCGGGGGCGTACCTCACCGACCTATAACCCCAACCATCCTGATGAACTTAAGCCAGCCAATACCCCCGTACTTTT
Source organism: Alphaproteobacteria bacterium (assembly GCA_027483385.1). Lineage (GTDB taxonomy): Bacteria > Pseudomonadota > Alphaproteobacteria > UBA2136 > UBA6156 > JADCGN01. Next base: position 36,982 of record JAIXUT010000070.1, on the reverse strand, counting down.
AAAACTTAACGGTCAGGGTATTGGCACCACACGGCTTGATGATTTGAGCCATGGGCGCTTTTGCGTACGCCTGGTAGCGATTGAAAAAACGCATCAACGCAAAGGCTATGGCCGCGTAATGCTGGAACAGGCAATCCAACTGGCCCTTAAGCACGGCGGCAAAGAAATTGTAGTGAATGCCGATGAAGATGCCGTGGGCTACTACCGGGCATCTGGCTTTCGTGAAGAGGTTTGGGATGCCCTGGAATTAAATAGCCCGATAGCGGAGGGCTGCGTACAAATGGTGCGTACACTATGACCCCTCTCGCCTTTTACCAAGTGCAGGAAGCCACGCCAGCGGCGATTGATGCGGTGCTGCCTGCCCTGTTACAACGGGCCACGGCAAGCCACCCCGTGCTGCTGGTGGCACCCACGGTGGCGCGGGCGCAGCGCCTCGATGAAGGGCTCTGGGGCACGTTGGGCACTTTAAGTGCCAGCAGCTTTTTGCCCCACGGCATGCCCTTGCACGGCAACAGTGCCCAGCAGCCGATTTTAATTGTAAATACCGAAGAAGAATCATCTCCCACTCCACACCTTTCGGCCACCAATGGCCCCCGCTTACCCGTGGTACTGGCGGGGGCCGAAGCTGCGCTAGGGCCGCTGCTGCAAACGGAATGCCCCAAACTTTGCTACCTGTTTTCAGCAGTGCCTGCGGAAGTGGAACGTGCCCGCAGCCTGTACAAAACTTACAAAGCCGCAGGGCACCCGCTGCAATACTTTGCCCAACAGGAAGGCCGCTGGGTGGCCAAGAATTAGACCAAAAAAACCGCCCTAAGGCGGCTTTTTATTACGGGCAGGTTATTCGCTCAGACGCACTTCGGCTGTCACACTCACCTGCACATCACTTTCGCCACCTTGGGCCACGGGCTCGGGCATCGCATCACCAGCCATCTCTACTTTTGCCGAGCGCGCCATCAGGGCGTAAGGCATGGGCTGCGGGTTAAAGCCGTTGGTATCAATCCGCACAAAGCGCACCTTGTTCATGCCCAGCGCCCTGGCCATGCTGCCCGCGCGGGTTTTAATATTTTTCAGCGCCTCGGTGGTCAGTTCATCGCGCAGCGCATCGCTGGCCTCGCGGGAAAGGTAAAAATTAATCCCGTTCACGCCAAAGCCTGCCTGCTGCAAATTGCCGACCAATTTTAAAATGTCATCGCGGTTGGCGCCGTCAATATTCAGCTGCTGATTGGCCTGCCAGAACGCCTTGGCTTCACGCTCGGCAGGGCTCCAGGCAGGTTGGCCGTTGGGCTTGGGGGCTGGCTCGGGTGGGTAATTCTTCCAGGTGTTGTAGCTGCCAGTCGTCACCTTCAGGCCCTGCACTTTGCTATAAAGGCCGCGCGCCTGCTGCATTTTTTCGTTCACTTTGCGTTGCGCTTCTTGCACGCTCTTGCCGGTACCTTCCACATTCAATACCGCCGTCACGCGGTCTTGCGCCACCGTGCGGCGGGCCTCGGCAGAAAGTGTGAGCGCCGTGCTGCCGTCATCCTTACGGCACTGGCTGCAATCTTGCGCCATGGTTGGCAAGGCAAGCAAAGCAGCGCCACTCATGAGGACTGCGCCAAGTAAAGTGTGTTTCATGGTTCGGTACTTTTTTGTTTTTTTTATTACTAGCGAATATCATAATTTACGGTGGTCACTAAGCGCAGGCGTTTTTCCAGCTGCTCGCTTTCGCCCGTAAATTCATCGCGGCCCAAAACTTCCACGCTGCCTTGCGTGGCACGCCGAATCCCCTTCACCGTGGCACCCGCATCGGCAGCAAATTGTTCTGCCGCTTCCCGCGCCGCCGCTGTGGCCTTGCTCAACAATTCAGGCTTGTAGTCATTCAGTTTGGTAAAGGCATAGTTGGGGCCCCAGCTGCTCGTTAAAATCACCTCCGCACCCACCAGTTTATCCAGGTTATTGCGCGCCTGCTGCAGGGCTTCCAGGGCGGCTGTGCGCACCAAAACCCCACCCTGCACACTAAAGCGCGGGCCGGTAAAATTGTTGTTGTACTGGTTGGCGCGGGCATCGGTCACGGTAATATTGAGGCTCCCCAGATCGGCCGCTGGCACACCCTGCGCCACCAAAAAATCCCGAATTTTTTGGCTGTCGGTACTTACCTGCGCTTGCGCAGCTGCCAACGTTTCGGCGGTGCCGGTCACGCCCAAAGTCCAGGTCGCAATATCGGCGCGCACGGGCAGCTCGGCTGCACCACGCACCTGCACCGTGCGGTCGGCGGTTTTGATGCTGGCAATCTGGCTACCCAGCACCCAAGCAAAGGCCAACGCGGCCACTACCCACACCAGCTGGTTCAGTTGCCACTCGGGCGAAAGGTTTGGCGTGGATTTTTCAGTCATTGCGGCGGCTTCCTGTTCTGAATCGTTTAATTGTTAACGTCGGCCACACGCTTGTACCACTGGCCCACCCGCAGTTCCTCGTCAGCCTCCATGCCGTTCAGGGCACGAAACCATTCGCTGCGGAGCGCCCCTTGCGGCAATTGGGCGGCACGGCGGGCCACGGTGTCACCCGCACTTGCCATGAACGTCCGAATCTCCAGCGGTTGCAAGCGCTTGGCAGCCTCGGCACTATAAAATATGCTTTGCTGCAAGCTGGCCAACAGGGCCGCCTGTTCGCGCTCACGCTGATTGGCATTTTGGAAAATAAAGTTCACCACCACCAAATTTTCTGTGCCAGGTAAAGCAAAAGCCACCAGCCTGGCGGGCTTGCTACCCGCAGTGGCAACGCCCGTGTAGGCTTCGGCATATTGGGGTTTGTTGGCAGCTTTCAGCTCCAGTCGTTGTAACTCCCCCTTAAAGCCCAGTGCATCTTGCAACACAAAGCCCACGTTCATCCCCGCCTTAAAAGGCACCATCACCACGCGGGCCTGTACCAGGCTTTCGGCATGAACGGCCTGCCACAGAGTGGTTTTTTTAGCATCGTTAAAGCCTGCAAACTCGAACAAAAAGCCACTGGGGAACTGCAACCCAACGCGGGCCTGCGGGAAGGTTAAGGTATCGCGGCTGGCAATGCCATACTGGGGCTGCGGGCCGTAACTTAATCCTTCAATTTGCTGATGAAAGCGCTTGCTGCCTTGCGGGTCATCGGCGGTGGTGGCTGGCGTAATTCCTGCAGGCAAGCGCAGGCCACCATCGGGCCAGCCGCCCGCCACTTGGGCCGCGTAGGCGGCCCGACCTTCGGTGGCGGGGTGACTGGCAAACAGGCCGCTGAGGCCGCCTTGCCCCACCGCTTGGCCGTTGTTAAACAGCCGTGCAACCTCTTTTTGGTACTGCTCGTGGCGCAGCATGGCTTGCACCATGCCCGCACTTTCGCGCTTGTCGTAACCCATGCGTTCCATGTAGCGCATGCCCAGTTCATCGGCCTGGGTTTCCTGGCTACGGCTGTAGGCAGCGATGCCAGCCCCTACCCCTGCGCCAATCAGCATATTGGTGGCCTGCACCGCTGCCCCATTGTTGGTTTGTTGGCCGATATACGCACCCGCCAACGCCCCGAGCACACCGCCCACCACGCCTGCCGTCATCCGGCTGCCCACGTGTTTGGCGGTCACGTGGCCTGCCTCGTGGCCAATCACGCTTACCAACTGGGCTTCGCTTTGCATGTAGGGCAACAGGCCACGATACACATTAATGTAACCGGGTGTGGCCCAGGCATTAAATTCTTCACTGTTTAAAAAGATGCACTGCACGGGCTCGGCCGCCATTTCGGTGGCGGCCCAAGTGGTGCGGCACAGGTTCATCACGTAAGCCGTTACACGGCTTTCGGGCCGATAGAGGCCGTATTTTTTTAAATGCTCGTTGGCGGTCTGGTTGCCAATTTCACGTTCATGCGCAGCACTGACAAGGCTAAAGCTACGTCCGCCCGTGGCCGGATTGGCGGCACACCCACCCAGCAGCACAACTGCTGCCAGCCCAACAGCGAAATGTTTCATACTTCAACCCCCAATTTATTTAAACGTTGGTGGCAGGGGCTCCGCCCGTCAAGAGTCCACCAATCCCTGCGAAAACCTGCTGCAAGATTTGAATAATAAATTGCCCGACCAAGTTAAACAATTTTTCCAGAAAACTAAAAAACCAGGCTTCCAGTCCCTCGCCGCTGATGGGCCTATTTAAAGGCGTTTGCATAGCCTGATTCAACCCTTCCACCACGGGCGCAAAGGTTTCAGTCCCCTCCGCTGCTTCTTGGGCCATCCCGTTGGCTGCAAGGAACATTACGCACAAAATCAGGGCCAATGTAAACAGGTCATTTTTCATCGGGTGTATCCTTCCTAAGTTTTTAATTAACGAATCCCACGGGCTTGCAGCGCAGGGCTTGGGTCCACACTCAGGCGGCTAAAACCCAGCGTTTTTTCATCCAGCCCAAACGCCTTACCCACCAGTTGCGAAATATTCATTTCAGGCAGCCCGATGCTCACCCCCATCGCTTTTTCACTACGGCTTTGGTAGGCGCCAAGCGCAAAATCGCACAGAGTGCAGGGCGAGACCATCACGTCCGCCCCAGCATTTTTGGCTTCCAGGCTATGTCCGCCGCTCATGTGCAGAAATTCTTTTTCGTTCACCAACATATAATGGAAGCCGCAGCATTTATCCTTGCCGTAGTAATCCACGCTGCTACCGCCCAGGGTGGCAATCAGGGTTTCCAAATATTTGGGCCCGTTCACAGTACCACCGCGCCCCATAAAAATTTCGCTTGGGCGCATGGCGTGGCAGCCGTAAAACGGCGCGACTTTAAGGCCATTTAAGGGGTTTTTAAGGTGCTGCTTCAGTTTTTCGGTGCCTACTTCTTCCACCAGCACCCAAATTAAGTGCTTCACCTCAACCGTGCCTTGGTAGGGCCGCACGCCAGCCTTTTCCAGCACGGCATTAATTTCAGCCCGTAAAGTTGGTTCGTTCACCAGGCGGTGATTGGCATAGGCAAAGGTTTGCAAGCAGGTGTTACAGATGGTCACAATATCCATCCCCATCGCTTCGGCCTGGCTAAAAATCCGGGCATTAATTGCCAAGGCAGCGGCCAAGTCGTGCTCCTGCAAATTCCCTGCCCCGCAGCAGGTAGCGCTTGGCATATCGCGCAGGGTTATCCCCAGTTGCTTGCAAATGGCTTGGGCTGACCAATCCGCCTCCTTCTGGATTTGTTTGGCGGCACAACCTGGGTAATAGGCATAGTTCAAGTTTTGGGAAAGGCCCATATTATTATCCTTATTCACTAATACTGCTTTGAAGCTTCGATTTTATCGGCGGGCTTGGGCGGCGCAACCACCTGCGCACAGCCAGCCAGGAACATTGGTACCATGCACCATACCCATAAATGTTTTTTCATTGTTCACACAATGCCGAGGGTTGCCCCCCTTGGTCAAGGGTGTTAGCAATCTTGCATGCCCGATTTTACCACCGATGTTGCGATTATTGGCGCCGGCCCCGCCGGCCTGTTTATGGTCTTTGAAGCAGGGTTTATGGGCTATAAGGCCGTGGTGCTGGATAGCCTCCCCCAGGTTGGCGGGCAATTAACGGCGCTCTACCCCGAAAAGCCGATTTACGACGCCCCAGGCCACCCCTACATTCTGGCCGCCGATTTAATCAAGAACCTGCAGCAACAGGCCGCACCCTACCAACCCACCTATTTGTTGCACGAGGCTGTGACCGATTTGCAAGAATTGCCCGACAATACAGGCTTTATGTTAACCCGCGCAAACGGCCAGACCGTGCAGGCCAAGGTGGTGATTATCGCGGGCGGCGGGGGCCTGTTCGCGCCGCGCAAACCTGCGGGCTTGGCCAATTTACCAGAATTTGAGGCCAGTGGCGCGGTTAGCTACGCCATCACACACAAGGCGAAGTTTACGGGGCAAACCATTGTGATTGCAGGCGGTGGCGACAGCGCCGTCGACTGGGCTATCGAACTGGCGAGCCTCGCCCAGCACGTGCACGTGGTGCACCGCCGCACCGATTTCAGGGCCGCCGAAGCCAGTCTGGCGCAATTGCAGGCCCATGTGCAAGCTGGCCAAGTCACGCTGCATACCCCCACCGAAATTGCTGCGCTTCATGGTGAAGATGGCCATTTAACCAGCCTGACGCTGACCGACCCCAATGGCCAGCCGACTACCCTCGCCGCCACGGCCTTGGTATGCTGTTTTGGCCTACAGCCCCAAGTGGGGGCACTCGAAGGTTGGGATTTGGGCCTGGAACGCGGCACGATTACAGTTGACCGCACCACCATGCAAACCCGCCGTAAAGGGTTGTTATGCATTGGCGATATGGCGGCTTATGAAGGCAAAGTGCCGCTGATTCTCACCGGTTTTGCCGAAGCTGCGGTGGCCGCCAAAACCTGCCAGGCCCTGATTCACCCCGAAAAGAAGTACAAGGTGCAATATAGCACCAGCAAGGGTGTGCCAAGCGGGCAGGTTATGGATAAAATCTAGCATTTCATGCGGCTGCGCCCTACACTTAATACCATGAACCCCTCACCGCGTGAGCTTTTCGGGATATGCCTGCTGCTGCTGGGTTTTTTGGTGGTGGGGCATGAAGTTTTAGCCAATACTAGCCCACCAGCTACTTCTACTGGCGAGACCTCACGGTTGCTGGCCCAAGGCCTGTATTGCGATACCCGCGCCCTGATTGCCGGTAATTTAGGCCTGATATTAGGGCTTTTATTGGTGTTCAGTGGGCTCTGGAGCCTTGTCATGGGCGGCGGCTGGTTTGGCGCCATTCTTTCCATCATCATTGGTGCGGCGGTGCCCAGTATTCCAGGGTTGGTGGAAGGATTCCTGATGGGCCTAGGCAACTTGCTCAATCAATCGGGCATGAGCACCCGCAGCTTTAATCCACCAGTTTGCCCTGCACCACAGGTTGTAATGTCTCCCGAACAGCAAGCCGCGATGGCCTGTACGGGGGGTATAGATTGCCTATGATAATTCTGTGCGGCCTCGGCAACCCTGGGCTGCAATATGCCCGTACCCGCCACAACGCGGGTTTTTTGTTTACCGAACTGGTGCGCGAAGCCTATGACCTCCCCTCCTGGAAAAAGCAGTTTCATGGGCTTAGCAGCAAAGGTAAGGTGGCCGAACACGATGTACTGCTATTACAACCGCACACCTTTATGAACCTGAGTGGATCAAGCGTGCAGGCCGCTGCTACCTTTTACAAAGTGCCCCCAAGCCAGCTATGGGTGGTGCACGATGAACTGGATTTAACCCTGGGCAAAGCCAAATACAAACAGGGCGGCGGTGACGCAGGCCATAACGGGCTGAAATCGATCACCGCCGCTTTGGGCGCGAACTACCACCGCGTGCGATTAGGGATTGGCCGCCCGACCGGCCCGCAGCCTGTGGAAGACTACGTGTTGCAAAATTTTACCCCAGCCGAAGCGGCCACTTTACAGGATTTAAACCAACGCTTGGTGAAGGCCCTGCCAGGCTTGCTCGCTGCCCCCACTGAAACCCTTGCCAAACTGGGCAATTCTGCGGCATAGCAACTGCAAGCGAAAGGGTTACAAAATGGGTTTTAGTTGCGGCATTGTCGGCCTCCCTAACGTGGGTAAAAGCACCCTGTTTAATGCGCTCACGCAAACTATGGCGGCGCAGGCAGCGAACTTTCCGTTCTGCACCATCGAACCCAATACGGGCCGCGTGGCCGTGCCCGACAGCCGCCTCGAAGCCCTCGCCGCGCTGGTAAAACCACAAAAAATTGTCCCTACCCAGCTCGATTTTGTCGACATCGCTGGCCTAGTCGCAGGTGCCAGCAAAGGCGAAGGCCTGGGCAACCAATTTTTAGCCAACATTCGGGAATGCGACGCGATTGCCCACGTGGTGCGGTGCTTTCAGGGCGAAGTGACGCACGTCAGTGGCAGCGTCGACCCTTTGCGCGATATTGAAGTGATTGAAACCGAACTGCTGCTGGCCGACCTCAGCACCGCCGAAAAGCGCCTGGCGGCGATTGAAAAAAAAGCCAAATCCGATAAGCACGCCGCCGAAGAATTGGCTTTGCTGCAACCTATTTTGGCCGCGCTCAGCAAGGGCGACGCCATCCGCCCGCTGCTGACCACGCCAGATTTCAAGCGCTACGCCATACAAATGGGCTTCCTTTCTGCCAAGCCTGTGCTGTATGTAGCCAACGTGGGCGAAAGTGAAGCTGCCAGCGGCAACGAACTTTCCGTGCAGGTGCAGGCCCTGGCCAGCCAACGCGGCGCGGCCTGCGTGGTGGTGAGTGCTGAAATTGAAGCCCAGCTGGCCCAATTACCCGCCGCCGAGCGTACCGATTTTTTAGGCGATTTAGGCCTGACCGAACCAACCCTGAATATTATGATTCGCGCGGGCTACAGCTTGCTTGGCCTGATTACCTACTTCACTGCTGGCGTGCAGGAAGTGCGGGCCTGGACAGTCCGGAAAGGTGCCGCCGCGCCAGAAGCGGCGGGCGTGATTCATACCGATTTCACCAAGGGTTTTATTAAGGCCGAGTGCATCGCCTACGCCGATTTTGTGCAGTTTAAAGGCGAGCTCGGCGCCAAGGAGGCGGGTAAATTGCGCATGGAAGGCAAGGACTACATCGTGCAAGATGGCGACGTGCTGCACTTTCGGTTTAACGTTTAATTTCTTTTTTACTCACGATGCCCAAACGCATTTTAATTTTAGGGATGAGTGGTGCGGGCAAAAGTACGCTGGCCCGTGCGCTTGGAAATAAGCTAAATTTACCCGTCACACACCTCGATAACCTGGCCCACCACCCTGGCTGGACCATGAAGGCCGACCGCACCATTCAGTTAAGCTTCAGCAAATTGGCCAAGCAGCGCGCATGGGTGGCCGACGGCAATTTTTTTCGGCTTTCCGCGCCTTTGCGGATGCGTGCTGACCTGATTATCTTTCTCGATTTCGGGACCTTGTACTGCCTCGGGCAAATTTTACGGCGCTATGCTTTGCACAAGCTAGGCCTTAAACGGCGCGCCGATTTGGCCACAGGTTTTGATGACGCAATTCAGTGGCCGTTTCTGCAGTGGGTCTGGCGCTGGCGACGTGATAACCGCCAAAAATGGTGGGATGAATTGGCCCATTACCCAGCCAACCGCGTATTGATTTTTACTAAACGTCGGCAAGTCAACCGTTGGTTTACAAGCCTCTAAAAACTCTTCCAGCAATAGCCCACTTGAGTGGCGCCATTCATCACCTTCACGTCCAGCATTCGCATACCACCCGCTTGGTTGGCGGCCAGTGTAAGGCTGCCATTTATTTTGGCCGATTTCGCCAGTTCAAGGGTATGATTCACCACGTTCGCACTTTGCTTAGATTGCTCCAGCAACATGGCGTTATCGCCTTGGGCTACGCGTACCTGTACTGTCAGCTTACTTGGCAAAGTGGCATCGCGCCGGACGCGGGAAAAGGTGGTGGCGTATTCTACTTTACCGGCCTTCGCGGTGGCGGTGAGGTCGTTACACTGCAACAGCTCGCGTAATGTGGCCGATTTCGGCTTCAGCATCGCTTCATACTTCGCCACCGATTGCTTCAGGTTCACCACCTCGGCTTCCAATTGGCCCAAACGGGTGGCGGCTTCGGTACGGGCAGTTTCGGCCATGGTGGTTTTGGTTTCGGCCTCGGCCAGCTGGCCGCGCATGGTGGCGATTTGAGTTTCCAACAAAGCTTTACGTTCGGCGAGTTGGGCATTTTGCTGCTGCAACGGCTGCAAGGTGGCTTCGGCTTCCTTCACCGCTTCTTGCATGTTGTTCATGTTAAATTTTAACCAGTTGGGGGCAATCCAGCCCGCCGATAGCACAAACCCCAACAACGGCAAGGCACAGGCCCCAAGAGTTAACACCCAAAACATGTTGCGGCCAATATTCAGCCGCAAGGGCCGTTTATCGGTGGCATCGGTGCGCATGAGCAAAATGCTATAGCTGGGCATTTGGTTAATCTAACAACAGAACGGCGGTTCGGGTAGCGTGAAGGTTTGCAAAGTAAGTTTACACGTCAAGCTTGTGGCGCGCGGGGCACGCTTCAGCCTACTTTTTAAGCATTTTCACCTGCAGCTCCAGCCGCACGCCCTGCCCCAAAACCTCCTGCATGGCGTGGCGCGCTTGCGTGCCAAGGCGTTTAATCATCTGCCCGCCCGCGCCCAGCACCATAGCCTTGTGGCTCGCTTTGCTCACCACAATAAATTGGGCAATCCGCATCGGCAGGTCGTCGTGCGGCGGTTCTACGTCTTCGGTCTGCACCGTAATGCCGTAAGGCACTTCGGCCTGCAAAATGCGCATCAGTTGCTCGCGCGTGAGTTCCGATAACCGCTCGGCCAAGGGCTGGTCGGTCAGCATTTCGGGCGGAAATAGGTGGGGCCCGACGGGCGCCAGCTTGGTCACCGCTGCCGCCAATTCCTTAATAGCCGTGCCTTTTTGGGCCGAAAGCGGAATCACCGCCGCCAGCGGCGCGCCTTGCAGCTGAGTGAGCAGCGGCAATAGCAGCTTCTTTTCCTTCAGCTTATCCACTTGGCTGAGCACCAAAATCACGGGCTGAGCTTGGGCCTGCGCGGCCTCCCACCACGCAGTCTCCTGCGCAATTCCCCGAATGGCCTTGCTGGCTTCCACCACAATCACCACCACATCGGCCTCGTTCATCGCGGTGCTGGCCTGTTGCATCAGGGCGCGGTCGTAGCCCTTTTTGGCGTTGCCAATGTCACTGGTCAGCCCCGGGGTATCCAGCCACACCAGCTGCGTATTGCCCATGGTTTGCACGCCGCGCACCAGCAACCGCGTGGTGTTGGGCTTGGCCGAAACAATCCCTACCCGTGCTCCTACCAATGCGTTCATTAAAGTCGATTTCCCCGCATTGGGCTGGCCAATCAGGGCCACGTAGGCGCAACGCGTGGCAACAGCTGGGATAGGTTGAGTTTCGTTCATAAATTTAGCTTTCTGATTAACGCGGCCGCGGCCGCCAGGCTGGCCGCTTGTTTACTAGGCCCCGTGGCCTCAATACGGCCAAGCGTGCAGGCTACTTCAACAGTAAATGCGGCGGCGTGGTCGGGGCCAGCTTGCGCCAGCGTGGTGTAAACTGGCAAGGCGTGGCCTGCGGCCTGCAGGTGCTCTTGCAGCCAAGTTTTGGCATCCTTCCCGCCTTCGGGCAAGTTTAATAAAGCGGCCCAGTCCCGTTCCACCAACCGCTGCACGGCCTCCATGCCATGGATTAGAAACAGCGCGCCCAGCACAGCCTCGGTGGTATCGGCCAGCACACGGCGTTGCGTGGGCACAGATTGCTTGGTCTTGTTGGTCATTTCAATCAGCGGCCACAGGCCCCACTGCTCGGCCACGCTGGTACAGCTGCCCTCGCGCACCAAGGCGGTATGCTGCAACGAAAGTTGGCCTTCTGTGGTACCTGGGTTCAAACGATACAACCACGCGGCAACCGCCAAGTTTAACACTCTGTCGCCCACAAATTCCAGCCGCTCGTAACTGGGGCTGCCCGCACTGCGGTGGGTTAAAGCCTGCTGCAACAGAGCAGTATCGCCCGTAAACCCAATTAAGTTTGCAAGGTTACCGAGCTTCATGCACAGCCCGCAGGTTGGTCATCACGCGTTCCAGCCGTGGCCGCCAGTTGTCGTTCCAGCTCCAGACAATAAACTCGGCCCGGCCCATAATGTCATCTTTGGGCACAAACCCCCAGGCGGGTTCTTGCCAGTAGCGGCTGTCGCGGCTGTTGTCGCGGTTATCACCCACCACCACATAGTGCCGTGCAGGAATCAGCGACTCCGCCACCCGCGGCCCCGCTTCACCCGGGATTTGTAAAATACTGTGCTGCACGCCCAGTAAATCTTCGCGCTTTAAGTCGGCCTGTACTTCGCCTTGCGGCAACGCCAAGGGGTAAGCCCCCAGGCTGGTGCTGGAAATTGTTTGGCCGTTAATGATGAGTTGCTGATTTTCAAAGGCAATCGTATCTCCCGGCAGCCCCACCACGCGCTTAATAAACAACGTCGGCCCCAGCCCAAAAAAACTGCCAGGCAAGCCGCTGCCCGTACGCCGGAAAACCACAATATCGCCGCGTTCAACATCACGTTCCCAAAAAAAGAAGTTGGTTAAGGGCAAGCGGTTGCCATAGGCAAACTTGCTCACCACCAGGTAATCGCCAATCAACAAATTCGGCATCATCGAGCTCGATGGGATACGGAACGGTTCAAAAATAAACCCCCGAATCACAAAAAACGCCAGAAAGGCCGCAATTGCCACGGTTTTAATAAACGACCATGCCTGGGCCAAAAAGCTATGCATCGGAAGGAGCTTTCATCGGTTTTTTGAATTTTTGCAGATGTGCGCGGTGAGCCTGTACCGCAGCGGGCAGTACGGGCAGATAAACTTCAATACGGTCGTGGGGCTGCACCACCGTGGCTGGCGGCAACACTTGGCCCCACACCCCAAGCTTGGCCCCTTGCAGTTTAGGGTGCAGCGCAAACAGTCCGCTAGCGTTCACTGCCCATCCTAAAGTTTGCTGTGCTGGAACCGGCATCCGGCGGGAAAAATGAATTCCCTCGCCGCATGCCACCACCTCCACCATACACCGCGTGTGTTGCGCTGGGGTTGGCATTACATGTGCGCCCATAGTGCGATTGCCGTGGCCACACCGGCGTCATCAGTCACACTTACCATCAGCTGGCCAGCGTGGCCGCGCACAGTGCACTGTGGCGCCCCTTGGGGGCTGTAGCTTACTTCAATATCCTGAAAGCTTAAGGCCGCGCCAATGCCAGTCCCCAAGGCTTTGGCAACCGCCTCCTTGCACGCCCAGCGCCGCGCCAGAGCAGGTGCATCCCAGTGCTTTTGGGCAAGTTCGGTGGGGGTTAATAAACGGGTGGTAAAGGCTTCGCCAAATTTTGCCTCGGTTGCCGCAATACGCCCAACCTCAATGCGGTCGATGCCAACCCCTGCCAGCATGATATTAAACCTTTAATGCGGCCAAAGCGGCCTGACGGGCGCGGCGTTTATCCCAAAATAAACCAACCTGCAGGTACATAATGCGGTAGGTAATCAGGCCCAGAATGATCCCAATAATCTGCCCACCCACCGCCATCGGCAGCAGCACCCCTTCCAGCAATGGCACGATGTTGGCACCAAGGTATTCCCAACTAAAGTTCTGCATCAGCATCCCAAACGAAATACTGCCTTCCTGTACGGGCACCACTTGCCGCCCAACCGCATAGCTCACCCACCATAGCAGCGGGAATGTCCAGGGGTTGCTGGGGATTTGCGCAATAAAAGCCGCTGGAATATTAGCCCGAAATATCCACGCCAGAATGATTGAGATCACTCCACCCAACCCTGGCAAGGGTAAAAAATTTACCCACATGCCAATCGCCGCCCCCATCGCCACCTTGTGTTCATCGTGGGTTTGCCGAATAATTTTGAGCAAAAACCAGCGGCCCAGGGCCTTATAACCCATGGTCGGATACACCGACTCCTGAATCATCGACCCAACCGTCGCAGGCCGTTTACTTGCATGAATGCCACGTTTACGACTGGCTGGCACTTGCAGCAATTCCATTCGCCAGCCCCCTTGTTGTTACGGAAAAATATAATTTATCTCTAGCCAACCTTACGGGGATTGTCCACCCCATTCCCCGAATTATCTGCGCGAGTAAGCCGTTTAACAGGTAAATTTTGGGTTAATTCCAGCCGTAAATTTTTTCCACCCGCAGCATCGCCTTGAGGCCCGAGAGGTTGGCAATCAGGCGGTTGAGATGGTCCTTGCTGCGTATCTCCATTTCGCACCGAATACTCATGCTATCAGCCCCCCGGTGTTCGGTGGCAATTTCAATAATGTTGGCATCTTGGTTGGCAATGGTGCTGGTAATGGCGGCAAAGCTGCCGGTATCGTTGCGCAGATGAAACCGCAAGCGGCAAATAAACCCGCGCAGCTCACCGCGCTCGGCCGCCGCACTCCATTTTACGGGCAGCCAGCGGTCGGGCTGGTCGGCCAGCTGTTCCAAGTTCCGGCAAGTGCGCATATGAATGGTCAGGCCACGCCCCGTGGTGAGAATCCCCACAACCTCTTCGCCGGGCAATGGGCTGCAACACTTGGCGTAATGCACGCTCATACCCGCCATTACGCCGTCCAGGGCCGCACTTGGGCCCAGAGCTCCTTCGTTCATTTTGCTTGGTTTTTTACCGGCATCCAGCTGCCGCAGCACCACTTGCGCGGGTGTTGCCACAGGCGCAGAGGGGTAGAGCACTTCATAAATCTGGCGCGGGAACAACCGCCCCTGGCCCAAGGCGGCAAAGATATCATCGGTTTCGGTAATTTGGCCCACAGGTAGTTTTTTGATGAGCTGGCCAAGCTCTTTAATATCCCAACGCCAGCCATCGCGCCGCGCGGCTTTTTCCAAAATCTCGCGGCCTAAACGAACTTGTTCCTCGCGTTCCTGTTGGCGCAGATAGCGGTTAATTTGCGCCCGCGCACGCGAACTCACCACCAGCTCGCGCCAGCCCGGGTTGGGGTGCTGGTTGGGGTTGGTCACAATCTCCACCACGTCGCCGTTTTCCAGCTGCCGCCGCAACGGCACCACGCTGCCATTAACTTTGGCGCTGACGGCATGGTTGCCCACCTTGGTGTGCACCGCGTAAGCAAAATCGAGCGGCGTTGCCCCACTGGGCAGCTGAATGACATCGCCTTTCGGCGTCATCGCAAACACGTGTTCGGCAAACAATTCCAGCCGTGCGTTTTCATAGAACTCGGCTGGGTCTTCCAACCCCTGCAGCTGCTCGACCAACCCTTTAAGCCAACGGTAGGGGTTGGTGGCGGGTTGCTTTTGGGCGTCTTCGGTCAGGCGCTCGGGGGATGGTGCACTGCGGCCCTTGGCTTTGGTGGCGGCCAGTTGGGCCTTATTTTCCTTCCCAAGGTCATCCCCTTTTTCCGGCGCTTTAATGTGGTTATACACCCAGTGCGCCGCCACACCGTTTTCCGCCACATCGTGCATGGCCTGCGTGCGGATTTGCACCTCCATACGGTTGTTAAACGGCCCGACCACGCTGGTGTGCAGGCTCTGGTAGCCATTGGGCTTTGGCGCGCTGATATAATCCTTAAAGCGCCCTGGAATGGCCTTATATTGGTCGTGCAATAACCCTAAAGCGGCGTAGCAGGCGGGCTTATCGGCCACCAAAATGCGGTAGGCCACAATATCGGTCAGTTGGTCGAACGCTAGGCTTTTGCGGACAATTTTATGGTAAATACTGGCGATCGATTTCTCGCGGCCGGTCACATCGGCGGCAATCCCTGCTTCTGCCAGCTTGGTTTTAAGTTCGGTCAACACCCGGCCTACCAGGTCATCTTGGGCCCGCCATTCTGTCATCTGGCGTTCAATTAAGGCATATTCATCAGGTTCTAACACCCGAAAGGCCAGGTCTTCCAGCTCGGCCTTCACGCCGTGCACCCCAATGCGGTCGGCCAGTGGCACGTAAATATCGAGGGTTTCCTTGGCGGTTTTGCGCTGGCTTTCGGCACGCTTGGCGCCGAGTGTGCGCATATTGTGCAAGCGGTCGGCCAGCTTGATGAGCAACACCCGAATATCCTTGCTCATCGCGAGCAGCAATTTGCGGAAATTTTCGGCCTGTTCAACAGTTTTATCTTCAAACGAAATTTTGGAAAGCTTGGTCACACCTTCCACCAATTCGGCCACATCGGGGCCAAACAGCGTGGCAATTTCATCATAGGTAGCCAGCGTATCTTCCAAGGTATCGTGCAGCAGCCCCACACAGATGCTCGCATCATCGAGCTGTAAATCGGCCAGAATCCCCGCCACCGCCAAAGGGTGGGTTAAGTAGGGTTCGCCGCTGGCGCGTTGCTGATGGCCGTGGGCCTTCATGCTGTACACGTAGGCACGGTTTATCAGACCAATATCGGCCTTGGGGTTATACCCCTTCACTTTTTCGATGAGTTCGTATTGACGCACACGCCATTGTGGCGCAAGGCGGTTTTTAAGGCAACCCGCTTTAACCCACGCCAGAAGGAGATTTCCCATGGCCGAACTTTTAGTCACTGACCGCGTGCATCGCGTGTTGCGTATCCTGCGTCCGGTATTGGGAGAACCCTCCGTTACCGAAATTGCGGTTTTGCCAGAAATTGGTGCCGCCAAAGAAGTGTTTTTTACTCAGTCGCGTCAGTGTGCTGAGCGAGAATCGGTGGTCTGGGTACCCAAACCACCCGCCACTATCCTGCGCGTGTATTGCCCTGATACGGGCACCGACATCCCGTTACAAGATACCACGCCGTTGGCCAGGGTCGTGCATGCATGGCTAAACCAGCAGGTGGTGGAATGAGTATCTGGCCCCTGAACCGCGTACTGCAATGCGTGATGAACGGCACCAAGGTGGCGTTCATCTACACCAAGGACAAACCCCGCAAGCTCAAAACCGCGGTCAAGGCCTTGCGCAACATGCCGCCCGCCCTCCGCGCGCAGCGCCTCATTCTCGACCGTAGCAACCTGCTGTGGTTCATGGATGAAAGCATGGGGCTGCACCGACTGCCGGAAAGCGATATCCGCGCTATTGCGGTGCGGGCCCAAGTGAAGCGGCCCACGCCCAAGCCCACTTCACCAGAACTCCAGGCCTCGGCCTGACGCACGACGCACCTCCTCGGCCCCGGCCGAGGAGGTAAATTTTTGCACATTTTTCAATTTTCCCCCTCCCCGCTTTATTTCAGGCGTGGTACTAACATCTCATGCCCAAAATTTCTGCGCCCAAAACCAGCCGCACCCAAACCAGTGCCAGCTCTTGCGGTTATGCCATGGCGCAGCCAGCGCCCACGCCCATTACGCATTTAATGATTCATGGCGCCAACGAACATAACCTGAAAAATGTGTCGCTCAATATTCCTAAGCGCAGTTTAACCGTGCTCACAGGGGTTTCGGGCAGCGGCAAGAGCAGCCTCGCGTTCGATACCATCTATGCCGAAGGCCAGCGCCGCTACGTGGAAAGCCTTTCCTCCTACGCCCGCCAGTTTCTAGAAATGAACGCCAAGCCCGATGTCCAGCGCATCGATGGGCTGGCGCCCGCCATTGCGATTGAGCAAAAAACCACCAGCAAAAACCCGCGCAGCACCGTGGGCACCATCACCGAAATTTACGATTACTTACGCCTGCTTTACGCCAATGCGGGCACCGCCACCTGCCCAAATCACCCCGAGCAGGAAATTGTGGCGCAAACCGTGCAGCAGATGGTCGACCACATTTGCAGCCAGCCCAGCGGTGCGAAGTTGCTGCTGCTGGCCCCCGTGGTGCGCGGCAAAAAAGGCGAATACGCCGCCGAGTTTAAGCTGTGGCAACAGCAGGGCTACACCCGCGCGGAAATTAATGGCGTGCTGACCGAACTGGACGCCGCGGCAAAGCTGGATAAGCAAAAGAAGCATACTATTGCGGTGGTGATTGACCGCCTCATCAACAAGCCCGACGACGCCGCCTACAAGCAACGCCTGGCCGATGGCCTGACCACGGCCCTGAAACTGGCCGAAGGTTTGGCCGAGGTGGTAAACCCCGATACTTCCAACCGCCAGCTGTTTTCCGAAAATCACAGTTGTCCGCTGTGCGGCCACACCACCCAGCTGGAGCCTCGTTTATTTTCATTCAACAGCCCGTTTGGCGCCTGCCAGACCTGCGACGGCCTGGGCGAAGTGATTTACTTCGCACCAGACTTGGTGGTGCCCGACCCTTCTCTCACGCTCAATCAGGGCGCCATTCACCCGTGGCGGGAAAAGGTGGGCACGGGCGCACGGGCGGGCTTTCAACTGAACAAAACGGGCGGTTACTATTTACGCGCACTTTCTAAACACTACCAGTTTTCGCTCGATACCCCCTGGGCCAAATTGCCCACAGATATTCAACATATACTACTGCATGGCAGCGGCGCTGAAACCATTCCGTTTGTGTTTGAAGGCGGCAAGAGCAGCTTCCAGACCCGCAAGAGCTACGCCGGCGTGCTGGATATTCTGCGCAAGCGCTGGGATGAAAGCAGCAACCCCTATGCCCGCGAAGACCTGAACCGCTACCGCGCCGCCAAGCCGTGCGAAAGTTGCCACGGCAGCCGCCTGAATGCCAGCGCCTTGGCAGTGAACGTGGGCGGCAAAACCATTCACGATTTCTGCGCCATGCCGATTACCCGCGCGCTGGAATTTACCGAACACCTGGAAACCACTTTGGTGGGCAACAGCGCCACCATCGCTGCGCCGATATTACGGGAAATTAAAGCGCGACTTGGCTTTCTGAACCATGTGGGCCTTTCCTATCTTTCCCTGGCGCGGACTGCTGGCACGCTCTCAGGCGGCGAAAGCCAACGGATTCGGCTGGCCAGCCAAATTGGCAGCGGGCTCACGGGTGTCTTGTACGTCCTCGATGAACCCAGCATTGGTTTGCACCAGCGCGATAACGCCCGGCTGCTGGAAACGCTCACCAGGCTGAGAGACCTGGATAACACCGTGCTCGTGGTCGAGCACGACGAGGACGCCATCCGCCTGGCCGACTACGTCATCGATATGGGCCCCAAGGCCGGTGTCCACGGCGGCGAAGTGGTGGCGGCTGGCAGCGTGGCCGATATCATTGCCGAACCCCGCAGCATCACGGGCGATTACCTGACGGGCCGCAAGGCCATTGCCATTCCAGCCAAGCGGCGCAACCCTAGCGCGGCTACTCCCTTAAAGGTCCACGGGGCACAGGGCAACAATCTTAAAAACCTGACTGTGGAATTTCCGCTCGGCATTCTCACCTGCGTCACTGGCGTGAGCGGCAGCGGCAAATCCACACTGGTGATGGATACCCTGCACAACGCGCTGGCGGCGAAGCTGAACGGCAGCCGCGAGCATGCCGCCAAGCACGAAAAAATTAGCGGCACCGAAGCCATCGATAAACTGGTGAATATCGACCAATCCCCCATCGGCCGCACGCCGCGCAGCAACCCCGCCACCTACACAGGTGTGTATGGCCCCATCCGCGATTGGTACGCTGCCCTGCCCGAAAGCAAGGCCCGTGGCTATGGCCCGGGGCGCTTCAGGTTTAACGTGCGCGGCGGCCGCTGCGAAGCCTGCGAGGGCGACGGCGTAAGTAAAGTGGATATGCAATTCCTGCCCGATGTGTATGTGCCGTGCGAAGTGTGCAAAGGCCAGCGCTTTAACCGCGAGACTTTGGAAGTACGTTACCAGGGCAAGCATATCTCGGACGTGCTGAATTTAACCGTGCAGGAAGCCTACGAGTTCTTTGCGCCCATCCCCAAAATTGCGCGGTCACTGAAACCGTTGGTGGATGTGGGCTTAGGCTACATTACCTTGGGCCAAAGTGCGACAACCTTAAGTGGCGGCGAAGCGCAGCGGATTAAACTGGCCACCGAACTGGCCAAACGCGCCACTGGCAAAACGCTGTATATTCTGGATGAGCCGACCACCGGCCTGCACTTTCACGACATCAATCAGCTGCTGAAAACCCTGCACACGCTGGTGGATGGCGGCAACACCATGATTATCATCGAGCACAACCTCGATGTGGTCAAAACCGCCGACTGGGTGATTGATATTGGCCCCGAAGGCGGCAATGGCGGCGGGCAGCTGGTGGCGCAGGGCACCCCCGAAGCCATCGCAGCCCACCCCGCCAGCTTAACGGGCCAGTACCTCGCGCCCCTGCTCAAGCCCAAAAAGGGTAAGGCGGCTTAGGGACAGCCCCGATCAATTTGCAAAATAATTTTGCCCTGGGATAGGCCTGAACAAATCAGCTCATGTGCTGACCCAACATCATTGAAAGGCATAATGATGCTCGGTAATGATTTGATTTTGCCTTGCTCCATTAATTCTAGCAGCTGGTCAAAGTACGTTCCCAGTAGCTGCTGATGATTAAACAAAAACGCCAGATTAAAGCCAACCACAGCGTGGTTATGCGCCGTTAACTTAAGCAATGAAATACGCGGCACGCGGCAAGCCTGCATCAAAATCTTAAGCCACTGAATGCTACGTCTTCGTGGCAGAATATCGCCAAAGCCGTATATCACCAAGCTTCCCGTTGGGTTTAAATGCTCTAAACCTTTACGTGGCGTTGTTATTCCATTGCTATCAAAAATTGCCTGAAATAATGGAGCCTTCAGTAAATTAAGGGCATGCCAGCACCGATCTTTCAAAACCACTGCAACTGCGCCAAAGTATTTGACGATTGCAATTTTTGAGGCTGTGCCAACCACCCCATACACAGTTAAACCACGGTGCAACGCCAGCTGTGTTAACGCCAATCCTACCCCACCAGCAGCAGAATGTACCAAAACTTTATCGCCAGCCTGTAAATGCGCAGCCGATTTAAGGGCATGCATGGCTGTCAGGTGGGCCACCAACATACCTGCTGCTTCAGCCGCTTGCCAGCCAGCTGGAATTTTACGTAATTGTTCCTGTGTAACAACAATTTCAGTGGTGTAGGCACCAAATAATGTCAGGCCAAAAACCTTGTCGCCACTATGAAAATGCGTCTGTGGCGATGCTTCAATAACTTCACCGACAAACTCAAAACCTGGCGTTATATTCGTACAGTTTTTCGCCGCCGCATAAAGGCCCTTGTGCACGATGGTATCGGCAAAATTAACCCCAATATAGTTCACCTTTACACGCACAGTACCTGGCATCAGAGGTTGCGATACAAGCTCGGTGCAAATAATTTTTCTTCGCCAGCGACCACTCACCACGTAGGCCTGGCGCATGAGTTAACGGGTTCCTTCGAGCAATATCACCGCTTCGCCGTCTTTCAATACTCCCAAATCGCGGCGGAGCAGTTCATCCACAAAATCCTTATCGGGCGGAGAAAAACTACCATCGGGTTGCTTCACGCCTTTCAAGCGGTCAATCTGGCCGTTCAGGGTAGCATTTTGGCGTTCAATTTGCGCAATATCGGCTTGCAAATCGGCAATCTGGCTGCGCATCACGCGCCAAGTTACCATACCGCGTTCGCCGGTAAAGAGTTGGTCAGCAGTATAAAGCATAAGCAGTATCACCATCCCGGGCAGCACCCAGCCGCGCCAGCGTGGCGCGATCCATTGCCACAGCACCGAATGCGGCATCAGCACCCCTTCACCAGTTTATCCAGCTCGACCAGCGGGCGCAGGAAATCGTGCATAGTATCCAGCGGCAGCTGCGTGTCGGCATCGGAAATGGCGCGGCTTGGGTCGGGGTGGGTTTCGGCAAACAGCCCGGCCACGCCCACCCCCACCGCCGCGCGGGCCAAGGCTGGCGCAAAGGCGCGGTCGCCCGTGCTGCTGTCGCCCTTGCCGCTGGGGCGCATGATGCTGTGCGTGATATCGAACACCACCGGCCAACCACTGGCGGCCATGATCTGAAAGCCGCGGTAATCCACCACCAGATCGCCATAGCCAAAGCTGGTACCGCGCTCGGTGAGGATAATTTGGTCGCAACCCGTGCTGGCAATTTTTTGCGCGGCGGGGGTCATATCGTTCGGCGCCATAAATTGGCCCTTTTTCAAGTTCACCGCCTTACCCACCTGTCCCGCCACCGCTTGCCCACAGGCCACCAGTAAGTCGGTCTGGCGGGCCAGAAAGGCGGGGATTTGCAGCACATCCACCACTTCGGCCACGGTAGGCACCTGAATGGTTTCGTGCACGTCGGTTAATACTGGCAGACCAAACGTGCGCCGCACTTCGGCCAAGACTTCTAAGCCCTCATGCAGCCCAAGGCCCCTCGCCCCTGCCCCGCTGGTGCGGTTGGCCTTATCGAAGCTGCCCTTGTAAATCAGCCCGATGCCGAGGTTTTGACAGACCTCCTGCAGCGTTTCGGCAGTTCGCAGGGTGGTATCGCGGCTTTCCAGCGCACAGGTGCCCGCTATCAGCACCAGTGGCAGGTTTTGCGCCATTAACACTGGCTGCACGCCACTGGCGCCGAGATGCAAAGTCTTCATAGGCGCATCCTGCCAAAAAAAAGAAAGTTGGGCCACCCCCTTGTGCAGCAAATAAGCTTTCGGCAAGCTTACTGCTTCGTATCATCACCGCGTTTCCTTAATCTGTCTGCTTGGAGGGCTGACATGAAGATCCTGAAAGTTATCTTGCTGTGCCTAGTTTTTGGAAACGCGGGCCTGATGATGGGAGGCGCGGCCTTGGCCACCCCCCTGCCACCGCCCAAGCCCTACGAGCTGACGCAAGCGCATGCCGATCATCTCATCTCGATGATGGGGCTGCGTTTAGGCTTCACCGCACCTTCATCGCGTTCTTCATCGCGGGTACCGGCGCAGAGTGATTGGGCAAAACTGATGCCGTGGCTGCGTGAAAACGCCTACAAAGTTCCGCTGTGGGTCACTGAAATGGCCACCGACGAAATTGCCGTGAGTGTCGACAATTTCATCAAGTGCGGCACTTTTGCAGGAGACTTGCCAGAAGAACGCCCAGCCGATGTGATTTCGCTGTCCTGCAGGGTGTTATCTTTTCAACTCCGTGGTTCTCCCACGGTGCTGACTCAAAATCGCCTCCTTTTTATCACGAGGCGTGAAGCGGACAGCATCACGGGTCGGCTGTGGACAACTGGCAGCGGCTTCAGCAACCTCTACCATGTTTCCCTTCCAGCCAAACGGGTGGTCTCTCGCTGACTGCTGGCTATTACCCGTGTCCTTGGTCCCGCTCCTTTTCCGGAGCGGGGCCCTTTTTATTTAAAATCCACCACCAGCCCCACATGGTCACTCCCCGCCACGCGCACCCGCTGCACCGAAGACTCAGGCCAGTGCGGTACCGAGGCCCAGAGGTGGTCGATCGGGGTTAAGGGTATAAAGCTTGGGAAGCTTGGCAGCCAGCCGCGCCAGTCGCCCGCTAGCTTGAATTGGCCTTGCAGGGGAGCAAGGGCAGCGTCCCATGGCACGGTATTGAAATCACCCACCAGCAGCAGGGGCCGTGGCAGATTGGGGAGAGCTTTCATCAGCGTATTTAAAGTCGCATCGCGTTCGCGCACTGCCGCGATACTGTAAGGCGACTGCGAATGGGCCTGCAGGACATAAAACGCGCCGCCCTGCAAAGCAGGCCGCGCCACATGGTACATCACTGCCCGCTCGCCCCACGCCTGGGTGCGGGTGAGCGGGTAAATACTTAACAGCGCCATGGGCAAACGGTCGCGGGTTAGCAGTTGAAACGGGTAGGTGCCACTGATGCTTGGCAGCTGCGCCGCCAATGCCGGGTTCACCTCCTGCAGGCTCACCACCTGGGCCCCGCTGCGCGCAGCAAAAGCTAACTTTTCAGGGCGTGCGGCAGTGTAAAATAGGGTATTGAGCTGTGCCACCCGCAGGCTAGAACCTTGCGGCAGCGCGGGCGCTGCGGTTGGCAACAAAACCCCAAGGCCTGCCGCCAGTACCAGCACCACTGCCCCTGCCAGCACCACGCCCCACAAACTTTGCCAGCCGTACCCCGCCCGCCAGGCCCAAAGGGTGAAAAGCAGCGCCAAAATTAAACCCAGCACCACCCCATAAGCCAGGCTGTGCAGCATCACCCAGAACCAGTTTAAAAGTTCCATTGCCTAGGCCACCTTTTCCAGTTTCGCCAAACCCGCCACCAGCGTTTTGTTGCCCGCGTGGGTGAAATTGACGGTGAGCCGTGCGGCCTCGCCGTTACCTTCTACCGCCAACAGCCGCCCGTTGCCAAATTTTTGATGAAAGACCTTTTCCCCCACCTGCCAGTTGGCGTCGCTCAGGCTCGGTGTAGTTTGGCTGGGCGCATTGGTCAGCGGCACCAATGGCGTGGCCGACCTGGCGTAGTCGCTGCCGCCGTACTTGCTGGTGCGGGAGTCGGCGCGGCTGCCCACCGCTGGCCGCTGGCCGCCATACGCACTGCCCCCATAATTTGGGGAACTGCCGTAGCCGCCTCCACTGGCAAAACCATAGTTGGGCCGCGCCATCCCGCTGTTCACAATTTGCAAATGCGCGGGCGGGATTTCACTTAAAAAGCGGCTGGGGGCGCCTGGCAGCATCTGGCCCCACAGGCGCCGCGCATTGGCGTAGGAAATAATCAGCTTCTGCCGCGCACGGGTCAGCGCCACGTAGGCCAGCCGGCGCTCTTCTTCCAGCCCTTTTTGGCCTTCCTCGTTCAGCGCGCGCTGGTTTGGAAACAGCCCTTCCTCAAAGCCCGGCAAAAATACCAGCGGGAATTCCAGCCCCTTGGCGGCGTGCATGGTCATCAGGCTCATGTTATCGCCATCGGCCTTGGTGTCGGCGTCGGCCACCAGCGCGACGTGATCAAGAAAACTCGGCACATCTGGGTATTCCTGCAGCGCGCGCAGCAATTCTTTCAGGTTCTCAATCCGCGCTTTGCCGTCGGCGCCGTCGCCATCGGCTTTACTGTTTTCCTTGTCATCGCGCAGCATGGCCAAGTAACCGCTTTCTTCCAGCACGCGCTCGGCCAGCTGGTCGGGGCTGGTGGTCTGGGCCAGCAGTTGCCAGTTTTTCAGTTGCTCCAAAAACGTACCCAACGCAGCGCCAAGTTTTCCGCCCCACTCGCCCGCTGCGTGCAAGCGTGCGGTGGCGGCCAGTAGGCTTTCACTATGTTCCCGCGCGGCCGCCGTAATGGTGGCCATCGTCACCTCGCCCACACTGCGGCGCGGCACATTAATAATCCGCATAAAGGCCAAGTCATCACGCGGCTGCACCACCAGCCGCAAGTAGGCCAAGGCGTCCCGGATTTCCTTACGCTCGTAAAATTTTAAACCTCCTACCACAATGTACGGAATGCCGCTCCGAATCAGGGCTTCTTCCAAGCTACGCGTTTGGGCTGCCGTGCGCACCAAGGCCGCCACCTGCTGAAACTTGCCACCGCTGCGGGCAAATTTAGCTGCCGTTTCGGCCACAAAGCGGGCTTCCTCGCGGTCATCGAAGCACGCATGCAATTCCACCTTGTCGCCGTCGCCTGCGTCTGTCCACAGTTCCTTGCCGTGGCGCTGCTGGTTATGGCCAATAATCCCGTTCGCAGCCGCCAGAATATGCCCCGTGCTGCGGTAGTTCTGTTCCAGCCGCACCACTTCAACGCCACCGTTGGTGCCGCCGTAATCCTTTTCAAAGCGTAAAATATTCGCCACCTGCGCGCCGCGCCAGCTATAAATGCTTTGGTCGTCATCCCCCACCACGCACAGGTTTTTGTGCTTGGCGGCCAGCAGCTGCAACCAGCGGTACTGCACCACGTTGGTGTCTTGATACTCATCCACCAAAATATATTTCAGGCTGGTTTGGTAGTGCTCCCGAATGCTGGCCTCGCGCTCCAGCACCCGCAGGGGCTGCAGCAGCAGGTCGCCAAAATCCACGGCATTGAGGGCTCGCAATTGGTTCTGGTACGCTTCATAAAACCGCTGCATGCGGGCGCCCAGGCTGCCCAGTTGGTCGGTCGGCACTTCGCTTGGCGCCCAGCCGTAATCCTTGTAGCGGCTTAACAAGCTGACCAACAGGCGCGGCGGGTACTGCGCACTATCCAGGTCAAAATCCTTCGCCAGCTGCACCACCAGGCGGTTCACGTCGTCAGTATCGAGAATATTAAACCCCGTTTGTAGCCCTGCCGCCTCGGCATGGGCCCGCAAAAACCGCACGCCCAGACGGTGAAAAGTGCCAAGCCACATACCGCTGGGCGGGTAGCCAATCAGCTGCTCGGTGCGGTGGGCCATTTCCTTCGCCGCTTTGTTGGTGAAGGTCACGGCCAGAATTTCCTGCGGCTGGGCGCTTTGGGTCAGCAAAATATAGGCAATCCGGCGCGTGAGAACCGCCGTTTTGCCAGTCCCTGCACCAGCCAGCACCAGCAGCGGCCCTTCGGTATGCTGCACCGCCGCCTGCTGCTGCGGGTTAAGGCCTTCCAGCAAGGCGGCGTAGGGGTTGGGGCGGGAATCTTCAAAAAGGGCAAGCATGGCTTACATTAGGCCGAAACGCTTGGGCAGCCTAGCCCAAAGCTATCTAAATCTGCCCGCCGTGGGGGCTATTTTTTCTTTTCTTCTGGCTTAAGGCCTAGCGCCAATTGAATGACAAAGACGGCAAGCCCTGCCACCACCAGCCACATTGTCAGGGTTTGGTCGGGCACGGGGTTCAAAAAAATCATCGCCAGCGCCATGGCCCACATGGCAAAGGCGGCAACCAGGCCATAGCCATAGGCCAGCATGAAAAGCGCAATCAGGGCAAGACCAAACAGAACTGTCATGGCCCTAATGTGGGGCAGCCGTAGGCGGGGCGCAAGCCCCCCCTCTTGTCGGCCTGCCGGAAGGCGCCTATAAAGAACGTGTTGGGAGATTTTATGCAAAACCTATTAAAGCCGTTGCAGCTGCCGTTACAGTTATTTTGGCAGCAGTGGGTAACTTTGCGGCAAAGCTTGGTGAATCAAGTCTTTTCGAAGCTTTATGAACGCCCCGTGATGCTCGCCCCCGCCCATGCCGTGGGGCTGGCGGGTGTGGCCGTACTGTGGCTGTGGCAGGGCGGCCAGCGGCAGTTGCTTATGGTGCGCCCCAAAGTGGGGAACGACACCCGGGCGCGGTTTGTCAGCTGCCTAGGGCTTGGCAAGCACCCGGATATGCCCACCGCGCTGCGCCACACGCTGCAGCGCCAATTAAGCGAAACCTTTACCAATCTGCTGCCCTCCCGCACCTTTGCCGCCGATGCCGTGGCCGCCACCCCACTGCTGGCCATGACCGATGAAGACACCGGCGCCCAGTTGCCGTTGCAAATTTTGGCCTACGTGGCCGAACTGCGCCCCAATCAGCTGGAAACGCTGGAGCTGGCCGAGAACTTAGAGCTGGTCTTGGTGGCCGAAAATGCCATCGGCAGCGCCCAGGTTTCCCCCACCCACCGCACGGTCTGGCAGGCCGTGCAGCGGCATATTCCCAAAGCCAAGCACACCAAAACCCGTGAAGACAGCGTGGCTGTACTGGAAGACGAATCCCGCCCGAACGACGACCAAGCCCCCCGCAAAGGCGGGCGCGTGCTGCATTAATTAAGCAGCTGCCACCCCTTCAAGCTCGCTTAAAATCACCCCTACCCCGATTAACGGGTCATCGGCCAGGCGGCGGTGCCAGACAATGCTGCTGTCGGGCCGCACCTGCACCACTCCTGCCAGCTTTTGCATGAGCGTGATTAACCCATCCGGGTTACCAAAACGGCCCTTATGGAAGCTCACCGCCGTGGCCTTCTCACCCACTTCCACTTTGGCGATGTTCAGCAATGCCGCGCGATTGCGCAGCCCCACCACCTGCAACAGCGCGGCAACTTCGGGGGGGTGGGCGCCAAAGCGGTCGCGCAGCTCGGCACCGCATGCGGCCAAGGATTCAGAATTCGTGGCGGCGGCCAGCTGGCGGTACAGCTGCAAGCGCAAGGCTTCATCCGGCACGTAGCTGGCGGGGATCAGGTAGCTCGCGCCCAATTTCAGCGTTACGTTTTCCGCCGCCAATACCAGTGGTGTGGCGGGCAGTGCGGCGGTAGCTTCCTTATTTTTCTGGGCCTGTTGGCGCTGTTTGGTTTGCACCGCCTCACGCAACAATTTGGCATAAAGTTCAAAACCAATATCCCGAATGTTCCCGCTCTGTTCCTTGCCCAGCACGTTGCCGAAACCGCGCAAATCCATGTCGTAATTGGCCAAGGTTAAGCCTGCGCCCAGGCCCTGCAGTTGCTGCAACAGGCTTAACCGAATTGCCCCCTGCCCCTGGCCAAACCCACCTTCGGGCAGAATAAAATAGGCAAAGGCCTGCGCGGTACTGCGGCCCACACGGCCACGCAGTTGGTAGAGCTGGGCCAGACCGAAACGGTCGGCCCGCGTCACAACTAGGGTATTGGCGCGCGGCACATCCAGCCCACTTTCAATAATCGTGGTGGCAATTAAAATATCCACCTCATGGGCATAGAACGCCAGCATCACGCGCTCCAGCTCGGTTTCGGGGAGCTGGCCGTGGGCAATCGCCAAACGGGCATGGGGCAAAAATTCGGCAATCGCTTTGGCCAGCTTGGGCAAATCTTCCACATGCGGCGCCACCACATAAGCCTGCCCGCCACGGCCCAGTTCGCGGCTTAGGGCGCCTTGCAGGGTCGGGGTATCCCAGGGCAGGACGTGGGTTTGTACCGCGTGTCTGTCCACCGGTGGGGTTGCGATGAGGCTTAACTGCCGCACGCCACCTACGGCCAGCTGCAGCGTGCGCGGAATGGGGGTGGCCGAAAGCGTCAGCACGTCAATATCCCCTTTCAGTGCCTTTAATTTTTCCTTGTGCGCCACACCAAAACGTTGCTCCTCGTCAATAATCACCAGCCCGAGGTTGGCAAATTTCATCCCTTTCGCCAGCAGCGCATGGGTACCAATCACCACCTTGCAGGCCCCAGTTGCCAATGCGGCTTTGGTTTTGCTGGCCTCCGCCGTGGTTACTAAGCGCGAAAGATGCCCCACCCCCTGCCCCACCGCGCCAAAGCGTTCGGCAAACACCTGCGCATGCTGCCGCGCCAGCAAGGTGGTGGGGCACACCACCGCCACCTGCCGCCCACTTTGCGCCACCAAAAAAGCCGCCCGCAGCGCCACTTCGGTTTTGCCAAACCCCACATCGCCGACAACCAGCCGGTCCATCGGGGTGCCAGCGGCAAAATCAGCCTCCACTTCTCCCACCACGCGGGCTTGGTCGGGCGTCAGTTCGTACGGAAAGCCCGCACAGAATTCATCGTAAAGCCCGCCCACCACGCCCACGGGGGGCCGTTCGGTCAGGCTGCGCGCCGCCGCCGTGGCCAACAGTTCATCGGCCATCGCCAACAAATCCGCCCTCACCTTCGCCTTGCGGGTTTCCCAGCCGCCCGTGCCAAGCCTATCCAGGTTCACCGCCCCCGCTTCGGCGCCCTTATAGCGGCTGACCAAACCAAGCTGCTCGATAGGCACAAACAGCCGGTCATCGCCGGCGTAAATCAGCTTAATAAATTCCTGCTGGGTGCCCCCCACATTCAGGGCCACCAGCCCCACGTACTGGCCAATCCCGTGGGCTTCGTGCACCACGTAGTCGCCGTCTTTTAAGGTTGACAGCGTGGCCATAATTTCTTCGGCGGTGCGGGTGCGGCTTTTGGGTTTACCGCTCCCTAAACGTGCCCCAAAAATATCGGCTTCCGTCAGCACACTCAGGCGGTTTTCGAGGTCTTCAAAACCCGCCGTAAAGGGCGCAACGCAGGCCTGTAACCCTGCCTTAAAGCCAAATTCTGGCAGCAGCCGAGGGGCGGCCAAGCCGCCGTTTTCCAGCGCACGGAGAAATAACTTCAGGCCCTCGGCGTGGGGCGCCGTCAGTACCACCGCCCAGCCTTCCTGCAGCCGCGCTTGAACTTTTTTGATGGCCGCTTCCAATGCCGCGTGGCGGTTGCCGGGCGGCAGCATCTGGGCCAGCAGGCCCGCGCTCTGGCCACCTGCGTCGCCAAACGCTGTGAGATGCAGCTGCTGAAAGGCTTGCAAATTGGCCTGCAATTGCTCGGGCGGCAGCATCAGTATTTCGGGCGGCAAGGCCCGCAGCACGCGGCCACCAACCTCTTGCTTGGCGGCATCGGCGCGGCTTTGCTGGGCGCCAAGCGCCAGGCTGTACCAGGCGCTAAGTTGCGCGGCGGCATCGTGCGGCACTATCAGGGTTGTTGGCTTGGGCAAAGCCGCCAGCAAATTGGGCCAAGGTTCGGCCTGCAGCAAGGGCGCCAACTGGCCCGCGTCGGCGGGCCAGATGCCCGCACTCACGTCCGCGTAAATCTCATCAGTCGTGCCCTGCATTTCGGCAGCAAATATCTCACGGTAGCGGGTGCGAAAAGTTTCGATGCGGGCGGGGGTCAGCAGTTCGCTGGCGGGCGGCAGTGTCACTGTTTCCAGCCGCCCCAGGCTTTGCTGACTGCTGGCATCGAAGGTGCGGATTTGCTCCAGTTCGGTGTCAAAAAAATCGAGTCGCACCGGCTGCTCCAGCGTCGGTGGCCAGCAATCGAGCAACCCACCGCGCACCGCAAAAGTGCCACTGTGCTGCACCACTTCGGTGCGGCTGTAGCCAAACTCGGCCAAGGTTTTTTGCAAACGGGCCAATGGCATTTGCTGCCCAACTTTTAATGTCAGCGGGCTGGCCACGGCTGGGTGGCAACGCAACGCCAGGCTGGGCAAACTGGCCACCACCACGCCTGCATAGTTTGGCTGCTGCACCGCCTGAAGCACCTGTTGGCGGGCGGCCACAATTGCGGCTTCGGGGCCCAAACGGTCGTAGGGCATCACGTCCCAGTTGGGGTATTCCAGCACCTCGGTTTCAGGCAACAGGGCGCGCAGGCTGGCCGCCATTGTACCCACCAGGCCTTGATCGGGGGCAACCAGCAGCAATGGGGTTTTGACTGCCTTATACGTTTGTGCTGCCAGCCACGGCCAGGCACTGGGCGGCACCTGTGTTGCGGTGCTGGTGCCGTGCTTTTTAAACTGCGCGAACAGTTCCTTCATGCAGCTAGATACTTCGGCTGGCCAAAAACCAGCCGCGTAACTGCGCCACAGGCGCTTGCTGGTCGGCGGGCACGGGCAAGCCATCAACCAGCCACGCCATGAGGTCGCCTTCCTTGTGCAGCAAAAAATCGCGCAGGGCGGTCAGTTCAGCAGTGCCAAGCGTGGCAATCTGGGGTAAGGCGGCGCGACAAATGTTATCCAGCTCCAGCGTACCGCGGTACGAAAGGCGGTAACGCACTTCGCGTTCCAACAGTTCGTGTTGGTTTACCTTGTCGGCATCGGTCGGGTTGGGTAGGGTGCTGGCCATGATGCGCGGCAACCAACCACAACTTGCCCCCAAGGGCAAGGCACCTGTGGCCAGTGCAGTCTCTCGGGCCGCCACCCCTGCCCATGCCAACGGCGGCCATGTGCTGCTGGAGAATTTCCCTAAACCCCCAGGCATGCTGCCAGCCGCCTTTGCCAAACTGCAGGAACTTTGCGGCCCCCGCACCATGGACGTATTGCTGCACCTGCCGCGCACGCTGCTGGATAGGTCGGCCACCGCCACTCTGGCCAATGCCCCCTTGGGCGAACGGACAACCTTGGTGGTGAAGGTACTGCGGCGCAGCCCCTTCCCGCCGCGTGGTACCAAGCGCCCGTTAACCATTGAAGTCGCCGACCTTGAAGGCAGCCCCCTGCGGGTCTTGTTTTTTCACCCACAAATTTGGCTGGAACGGGCGTTTCCAATAGGCGCCGAAGTTATCATCAGCGGCAAACTGGAGGCAAACCCCAAAGGCCAGAATGCGGGCAAACAAATGCTGCACCCCGACGTCTGGGGCGGCACCCGGGGCCTCGAAAATATTGCGAAAATCTGGCCTGTCTACCCAAGTACCGCCGGGCTGGCGCAGGGCTGGCAGCACCGCGCGGCGCAAGCGGCACTGGCATTGGCCGAAGCCCACCCCCTGCCCGAATGGTTGCCCAAAGCCCAGCGCGAGGCCTTTCAACTCCCCACCTTTGCGGCCGCCCTGCAGCAGGCCCATCAACCAACCTGCCCCGAGGATTTGGCCCCATCCCACCCAGCCCGTGTGAGGCTGGCCCTCGATGAACTTTACGCCACCCAGCTGGCCCTGCAGCACGCCCGCGCCCAAACCCGCATGCTCAAAGGCCTCGCCCACGGGCGGCATACGGCACTGCGGGAAAAATTACTCCGCACCCTGCCCTACACGCCAACGGCCGATCAAACTATGGCTTTAAGTGAAATTGTAACCGACTTACAGGCCCCCCGCCCGATGCTGCGCCTGCTGCAGGGCGACGTCGGCAGCGGCAAAACGCTGGTGGCATTGTTAAGTGCGCTGCACGTCATCGAAAACGGTCACCAAGTGGCCCTGATGGCCCCCACCGAAATTCTAGCCCAGCAGTTATTTTTTAATGCCCAGCAGTTATTGCAGCCGCTCGGGATTACCGTGGCGCTGCTGGTGGGCAGCCAAACGGCAGCGCAAAAGAAAAAGCTGAAGCAGCACCTGCGTGAGGGGTTTATTAACCTGCTCATCGGCACCCATGCGTTGGTGGAAGACGACGTGGTGTTCGATAAACTGGGGTTGGTGATTATTGATGAACAGCACCGCTTTGGCGTAAAAGCCCGCGCCAACCTTAGTGCCAACCAGCCGCTGCCGCCCGATGTGCTGGTGATGACCGCTACCCCCATCCCGCGCACGCTGGCTTTAACAGCCTACGGCGATATGGATGTTTCCACACTGCGCGAAAAACCGCCGGGCCGCACCCCGATAACCACCCAAGTGATGAGCAACGACAAGCTTGGCGAACTGGCTGAACGCCTGCGCAGCGTGTTTACCAAAGGCCAACAGGCCTACTGGGTATGCCCGTTGGTGGCAGAAAGCGAGGAGCTGGACTTGGCCGATGCCACGTCGCGCTATATATGGCTGAAACAGCTCTACGGCGAGGGCAACGTGGGGCTATTGCATGGCAAATTAAAGGCCGCCGAAAAGGCCGTCATCATGCAAGCCTTTAAAGCTGGGACACTCCAATTGCTGGTGGCCACCACAGTGGTGGAAGTGGGCGTGGATGTCCCCAACGCCACCGTGATGGTAATTGAACATGCCGAACGCTTTGGCCTGGCGCAGTTTCACCAGCTGCGGGGGCGGGTGGGGCGCGGCAAACTGCAAAGCAGCTGCGTGCTGGTGTACGCGCCGCCCTTGGGCGGTTACGCGCAGGCCAGGTTGGCGGCGCTACGCAACAGCGAAGATGGCTTTTATTTGGCCGAACAGGATTTGGAACTGCGCGGTGCCGGCGAAGTGCTGGGCACCGCCCAAGCGGGCCAGCAGCGCACGCGGCTGGCCGACTTGGCCCAGCACAAACACCTCATTCCTGTGGCGCGGGAACTGGCCGAAGCGGCGTTAACGCAGCCCCTCAATGGCGCCCAGCGCAATGCGCTGGCCTTATTGCTCGAAGTCTTTGATAAACACGCCGCCGCAACCTATCTGCGCGCGGGCTAATGGGCGCAGGCTAGTGGCCTTTTTTTAAAGCGTAGGTGGCCAGCGTTAACACCGCATAACCAGCCAGAGTTACCAGCGCCCCGTTCACCCCATTAAGTGCCGCCCCAAAGTACCAGCACCCAAATGCCACGGCGGCACAACCCAGCAACGGCGGCACCACCACAGCACGGGTGGCTGCCACCGCCATCAGGCGGCTGAACCAAGCTTGGTGCAACGCCGCCAATACTAAACACGCCATAAGAATCTGGAACGGCAGCACGCTGGCGGCAAACGGCGCGCCGAACAGAAACGGAATCAGCCACGGTGCCACAGCCGCCGCCGCACCGCCTACCAGCCCCATGACGCCTAACACCGCCAACGTTACCTTGCGTCGCACGGCACCATCGCCACCATGGCGGGTAAAGTGGGTGATTAAGACACTGGTGGCCAGGGTGGGGATGGCCAAGGCCGCCTCAAACAGCCCGCTGGCCACCGCGTAGTGCCCCGCCGCCGCCAACTGGCCCATGTTGCCCAGCTGCAAAATCACCAGTTTGGGTAGGGCAAACAACAACCCAATCGCCGCCCAGCTGGCGCCAATCAATGGCCAAGCCGCAGCCCACCGCGCGGGCTCAATCCGCCATTTTTTGAACGGGATTTTAAGCAGCGCATAAAACAGCGCAATCAGCAACAAACTGGTCAGCACCTGCAACCAAATCACCACCTCAAGCGTAATCGCCCCCAACGCCCACAAGCCCAACACCCCAAGTAGCATCAAGGCCTTTCCACCACTGCCTTGCACCATGGGTACCCACCAGCGGGGCTCGGTGAGAATAATCCCCATCCATACCTGTGCCATAATCATGAACGGAATTTGCGCAAACAGCACCACCAGCAACAGCCCGTAAACTTGCCCCAGCGGTACCCAAAATAACCCGTAGAGTAAAAACGGCAGGGCAATCGCCATGCCAAACAGGGCAAAGGCACTGAAGCTGCCCAGCATTTGGGGCCATTGCGCCTGCGGCGTGGCCGCTGCCAGCTGCCGCGCGGCGGGGTACGAAATTAATGCCGCCGCCTGCACCGCCAAGCCTTGTAAAGTTAACAGCCACGCCATTGCACCACGGGCTTCTTCGCCAAGCACGCGAGTCAGGATAATGCTCGCCACCAAGCCCAGCACCAATGCCAGGCCATAGCCGCTGACTAAGTTCGCGGCCTCGCGCAAGAGTTTTTTCGCCACCATACCGCCTCAGTACCCCTAAAACACCAGCAGCGCAAAGCCCAGTGCCAACACCAGCAGCGCCAACCAGGTGCGGGGCACTTTGGGCAGGTCGCCGCGCCACACATCATGCCCCGCCATTAAAGCCGCTGGCAGCATGGTAATCACCAACACCAGCGCCAATGGCAGCGCGGCGTAGGCAAAGCCTTCCAGCAAGGTACCCGCCAGCGCCGCTCCCCAAAAGGCCAGAATGTAGGCGTATTTAGGCACAATTTGGCGCCGCACGGCGGGCAACAGCCATAACGCCGCGTAGGCGGCGGTAGCAAAGGTTTGCGCCAGCAGTGTGTGGGCCAGCACGTGCCCCCCACTGGCAAGTTGTTGTTGCAGGCCGTATTTGTACAGCGCAATTTGCAGCACCAGTACCCCGCACCACAGCATAATCACGCCCCATTCGGTTGGCGCAGGCAGCCTATTCCGCGCCGAACCAAGCCCCAGCGCCCCACCCAACAACAACGCAATGGCCAACAACGTAAGTAGCGGAAAATGCAACCCAAATACCAGCATATCCACCCCCAAGGCGCCCAGGGTAATGAACGCCTTTTTATACCCCGCCACTTCCGCCAATGAAAACGTGCGCAACAACCACACCAGCCCAGTGGTGGAAACCACCGTACAAGCCGCCCACGCCAACGGCCAGCGCAGGGCTTCGGGGCTAAAATTAAAACTTAACACTCCGCTTTGCCAGCTGGCCAACAGCGCCAGGGCCCAAAACGGGAACAGCAGCCCAAGCCAGCTGGGGATGGCCAGCGGGTGCAGCGCCACCAGCGCGCCCTGTGCCGCCTTTTGCTTGGCCACCCGCGCATCCGCCCGCACATTTGCCAGCTTTGTAAGCTGTTTTGCCAAGGCTGGCCCGTGCATGCGCTTAATAATGATCTGGTACAGCGCAAAGGCCAACCCGCTGCCAATCGCGGCCAGAACGCCAGTCAGGGGTAAATCCATAGCTAAGTTAAGCAGCTTTCATCGGCTGCGCCTAGCCCCTACTTCACCGGCACATCCCACACCTGCCCGGCCCACAGGGCGCGGAAGGTGGTGGCGGGAATTTTGGCGGCCCCGAGCGCCACCTGCAGGTCACCGGTGGGCTGCTGCCAAGCCTCGTCGGTTAATTGAAACACCCCAAAATGGTGGCCAATGCCATAAGCTGCCTTGGTTTTCTGGAACGCACTAACTGCTTCGGTGGGGTTCATATGCGAATACTGCATAAACCAGCGGGGTTCGTAGGCACCAATCGGCAGAATCGCGAGCCTGATGTCCGGGTATTTTACGCCCGCTTCGGCAAACCACACCCCTGCGTTGGCGCCGAGTCCGTAGCCGCTGTCGCCCACCCAGTACACGGTGCCGCCGTTCTTGATTTGCAGCGCCATGGCGGCCCACAGGGCCTTGCGGCGGTCGAATGGCGTCCGCGCGCCCCAGTGCTGCATGGGTTCCAAAGTTACTTTTACTGCATCATTCAACGCCACACTCTGGCCCCAGTCTTTTTCCGTCACGCGGGCGGTGGGCACGGCGGCCAAAATGGTCGGCGCGTTGTTCAGCGGTACAATAATTTGCGGGTTATGGGCCTGCACCAGCTGCCGCAGGGTTTCAATACACAGGTGGTCGTAGTGGTTGTGCGAAACCAGCACCACATCAATCGGCGGTAAATCGGCAAACGCCACGCCGGGTGGGGTTATCCGCTTGGGGCCCGCAAAGCTGACGGGGCTGGCGCGGTCGGCAAACACCGGGTCCAGCAAAATATTCATCCCCTGCGTTTGCAGCAAAAAGCTGGCGTGGCCGATGGCCGTGACCACCAGTTTATTTCCCTCAACCCGCGCCGCAGGCTTGGCAAAACCGCCAGCCCCCGAGCCGCGCGGCGCGGCGTAGGTGGGCCACACCGCCCGTTGGCTGCTCTGTTCACCCAAGCCAAAGCGCCATTTAAGGAAGCTGCCAAAGGTGTTGGTCATGGGCCGCCCTGGGTTTAAAAACCGTTCGCCATCGAAATTGGCGCTGATGGGCCCTTGGTAGGTGGGTGTGCCGCAGGCGGTAAGCAACAATGTAAGCAACATGGCAGGGAGTTTCATCCCCGCAACCTAGCGCAAAACCCTACCGGCTGGCAACGCGGGTGGTGCCCATCGCGGTGCGCCAGGCGGTTTGGATGCTGGCCACATTGGCCTTAAAGCTGGCCAGTTCCTTTCGGCCCAGCGGGTTGCTGGTGGGCAAGTCGGCCCGCATGGGGTTCACCGAAACCCCGCTGACCTGCACCTCGTAGTGCAAGTGCGGCCCCGTGCTGCGGCCCGTATTGCCCACTTGGGCAATAATCTGGCCCTGCTTCACGCGGCTGCCCACGCGTAGCCCCTTACTAAAGCGGTGCAAATGCGCATAGGCCGTTTCAAACTTCGCGTTATGCCGAATTTTAATCAGGTTCCCGTTGGGGCCTTTGGGGCCAATAAAGGTAATCACGCCGTCGCCACTGGCTTTGACTGGCGTGCCAATCGGGGCCGCAAAATCGGTGCCCGTGTGCAGCTTGCTAAACCCCAGCACGGGGTGGGTACGGAGGCCAAATCCTGAAGAAATGCGGTACACTTCCAGCGGCGTGCGCAGCAGCAGCTTGCGCTTGCTCTCGCCCTTTTCACTTAAATACTCGTTGCTTTTGCCCCACCAGAAGGCTTGGCGCAGTTCGCCGCCCACACTAAAGGCGGCAGCCAGAATTCGGCCGGTTTTCACGCGCTGGCCCAAGTCGTTTTGGGTTTCTTCGTACGTTACTTTAAAGGTGTCGCCCGGCTGGATATCGCGGGTGTAATCAATATCCCAGGCAAAAATATCCATGAACTGCTTAATTTGCTGCGGCGAAAGGCCT
>JAIXUT010000035.1 GCA_027483385.1 Alphaproteobacteria bacterium | reverse complement strand
CGAGCCCGCTGAATGATTGACACCTTCGTGCAGCAGCGGTACGCGTAGAATTTCTTTTTTATTGATCAATCCGGTGGCAGTGACCTCAAAACGACAAAGCACGTTTGCAAACCCCTCTTTTTGAGGTACTGGGTCGCCGTAATACATGTACAGCCAATGATTGGTACTGAAATTAGGGTCAAGGGCCAGGCCCAGCAGTCCGTCTTCGGCGGTAGCACGTACACTCAGCTTGGCAATGAGCTTTTTTTTATTGGTTTTAGGGTCAAAACTGTTGAGGTTACCGATCCGTTCAATATAATACACCACCCCGTCGTCGGCAATGTCCAGTTCCATGGGTTCATTAAGGTCATCGTCCAGCACGATCTTGGTAAAACGGCTGTCGTCGGGTTTACTGGGAACGTCAGTAGCGACCGTGAATCCAGTTAAACACAAGGCCAATAATAGATATTTCAACTTAATGATCTTCATTTCTAAAAATTAATAATGAGAAAATAGCTAATAAGCGCTTAAAACGTTTTTATTAAGTCCAATAGCGAAGAAAAAAGAACAGATGCTCCTACTTTATACTGATTTCTTTACTTTTTCCGCTTTCGAGATTTTGATAATTTACTGCCGTAACGGTGATTTTATCCGATTGACTCAGTGAAGAAAACACGTAGTGAAAAAGTGGATTCGCGGGCTCCGGCGCATCGTGAAAATTGGATTTCTGCCCCGGCACTGTTCCTGCCAATGCACCGTTCCTATAAATAGTAAACTGCTTTATTCCGCTCTCCAAATCAATCTCCGCCTCCCATTTTAAAATGACCCCAGTCGATGAGGCAGGGCTTAGGGATAGATTTTGCGGAGTGGGCGGGGCTGAAGTATCCGTCACCCATCCCGTTCGGACAAACTCTTGCCAGTGATGAGCGGCCGATTCGGAAGGCAGCCAAACCCAATCATTTCGTTTTTCAGGTACAGCCGCAAAAGGCTTGATCTCAAACGAAGTCGGATGCCCCAACCAACCTATCAGGGAATCCAACGGCACGGGCTTTCGGGCCTCTTTCGGGAGTCGCAACGAAAGCATTTCATCCATCCATCGTATGTAAAAACTGCGGCCATCGCGGTTGCCGTGGTCGGCTTTGGGATCAATAGCTACCCCCCAATACGCCCCGAGGCGTCGGTATGCATTAAAGGATTTGAAGGTAAGCGCTTTGACATAATCCTGACCGTCAACAATGTCTTTTTCACCCGCCATCCACATGACCGGGATTTCTTTTACAGCGGCATTCCAAACCATGGAAGCATACCCACCCGACCTCGGTATAGCGCATAGTACACTTTCGGGATGGTCAAACAGCATCCCTGTACACCAAAACCCGCCGCCCGAATGACCCCATAATGCCCACGGAACGGCAGTCAACTCGGAATGACCCGTCTTTTCGGCAAGAGCCCGCAGTGCCCGGAGAAAGGCATTTCCTGAACCTGCCTGCGTATTGAACCACTGCGAACAGGCTTCAAAATTAGTCAGCTCCGTACCTAAAAGTGCCATTTGATGCTTTTGGGCCAGGGCCTGCCATTGAAGATCATTGGCGTGGTTGAGCCCGTGATTGGACGCACCTGTACCGCAGCCGTGCTGTTTGACAATTATTCCCCTAACGGTAGCCGTATTGCGAGGAATCCATAACCGATACGCGGCAGATTTGAACTGTTCTCCTGCTTGGGGCTGAATGTTGATCTCAACATACTGAGCCTGAACAGACTGTACACCCATCGAAAACACAAGGAGAAATAGATAAAACAGTTGCATAGTGCTGTATCAGGAAATATTAGTACATTTTTTATAGACATTATACTGCAAATAACCTTTGTTTTTCCAAGGTTTACTCCGCAGATGTTGGCAACTTTTTCCACTATTTTGGCTTCCCCTCCACCTGGGCAGTTACTGGCTCGGCAGGTTTTACGATGTATATGGATTGATACTGGAATTCAAAGGTAAATTCTTTCTGAAAGTGACGTTTTATGAACAAATGAAGCATCGGCTGTTAGTAAAATTAACAAAGCCTTAAACGTTTCTTAACGTCGGCGGCTTGCTGAAGCCCTAATTTTGCAGCGAAACATTTTATAAAAAAAGTCACAGCCGTTGCACCGGCTGTGACTCAAGTGATTTTCAGTTTCTTATCAGGTCACTAAAAACGCAGTAAAATTATGAAAAAAAATCTACTTTGCAGTGGATGGTTAATGGTGTTGTGCTGTATCTTCTCCTCTTTTGTACAAGCTCAGCTTGCATCGGTTTCCGGCAAGATCACTTCGGCTTCGGGAGAGGCGGTACCAGGAGTGAACGTTTTGATCAAAGGCGGCACCGTCGGCACCTCCTCAGACGCCAACGGAAATTACAAACTCAACGGGGTAACTGCCACCTCCGTATTAACGTTCTCCGCCATCGGCTTTTCCACTCAGGAGATAACTCCAGGCAATCGCAGCAGCATTGATGTTGTTTTACAGGAGGATACCAAAACCCTCAGTGAGGTTGTGGTGACGGCATTGGGTATCAAACGTGAAGAAAAATCACTGGGTTTTGCCGCCCAAACCATCAATGCTAACGCCGTAGTGGATGCCAAAACCAACAACTGGGCCAATACCCTTTCGGGAAAAGTGGCGGGACTGAACATTCAGGGCGTAGGCGGCGGGCCAATGGGCTCGGCCCGGATTACGCTCCGGGGTGAATCATCGCTCAATCTGGAAAACAATCAGGCCCTGATCGTAGTGGACGGTGTTCCTATCAGCAGCAAAATCACGGGCACGGGCTTCAGCTCGCACCTTTCGGCCGACAGTCCGATTGATTACGGCTCTACCGTTTCTGACCTTAACCCCGACGATATAGAAAAAGTTACGGTGCTGAAAGGCCCCGGAGCCACGGCTCTCTACGGGAGCCGGGCCGCGGGCGGTGCGCTGATCATCACCACAAAAACCGGGGTCCGCAAAGACCGGGGCATCGGCGTGACTTTCAATACCAACTTCAACATTGAGCAGGTAAACCGCTGGCCCGATTATCAGTTTGAGTACGGTGAAGGGCGTACCGACGCCTATTATTCCTACTTAAACAGTGCCGACGGCATCAATACAAGCACCACGGCCGCCGCCGGACGGGCGTGGGGCCCGAAATTTAACGGTCAATCCTACTTTCAGTACAATCCCGACGCTCCCGACGGCAAGCCCACAGAGCGCACTCCCTGGGTAGCCTACAAAGACTACATCTCGGGGTATTTCCAAACGGGACGTACCTTTTCCAACAGCCTTTCGCTCGAAGGCGGAACGGATAAAGGGTCGGCCCGGTTTTCGTTTACGCACTTAAAAAACGATTGGATCATCCCCAATACGGGTTTTGAGCGCATCAATGCCGCGCTGTCGGTCAATCAGCAATTGTCGAGCCGACTGAAGATCATGGGAAAGGCCAATTATACCAATAAACGCAGCGATAATCTTCCCGCCGCAGGCTACAACAATCAATCGCTGATGTATTTCCTGATCATCGGGCCCGCGCCAAATGTGCGGCCCGAATGGTACAAGCCCAATTGGCAGCCAGGTCTGGAAGGAGTGCAACAACGCAATCCGTTCAATCCTGGGCCTGATAATCCTTACCTGGGCATGTACGAGATGCTGAATAAAATGAACAAACATGGGCTGATCGGAAATATTTCGGCTAACTATGAAATTTCAAAAAAACTGGACCTGATG
Source organism: Alphaproteobacteria bacterium (assembly GCA_027483385.1). Taxonomy (GTDB): domain Bacteria; phylum Pseudomonadota; class Alphaproteobacteria; order UBA2136; family UBA6156; genus JADCGN01. The sequence goes on along the minus strand of JAIXUT010000035.1, from coordinate 7,075 downwards.
GTCCGAACGGGCGTGGATATGTCTTTTGAATACCGCTCGCAGCAGCGCCCTTTCAGCATGACCAAGTACCCCAGAGGGATGTTCAGAGAGCAAAATGTCTTCAGTTATGAATCTAACACGGATTTTTTGCTGACCTACAAAGACAATCTATCCAATAAAATCAGCCTGACGGCTTCTGCTGGAGGTAATGCCATGCGCCAAACCTATGATTTTGCGGGAATGTATGCCGACCAGCTGGCCCAACCGGGTATTTATCAGATTTCCAACAGCCTGGATCAGGCCGTTGCCGACCCGCTCAAAACAAAAAAAGCCATCAACAGCGTTTACGGATCGGCACAGTTTGCCTACGACGAAAAGATTTTTCTTGACCTGACCGGTCGGAATGACTGGTCCAGCACGCTGCCTTTTGCCAACAATTCCTTTTTTTACCCTTCCGTGAGCAGCAGCTTCCTGCTGAACGAATTGTTTACCCTGCCGGAAGCCATTTCCTTTGCCAAGTTCAGAGCGTCGTGGGCGCAGGTGGGCAATGATACGCGCCCCTACCAAACCGCCCGCTACTACGACCGTATTTACGGAAACAGTTTTACCAACCCGGGAACCTTGTTCAATGCCAACCTTAAGCCCGAGATCACGTCCAGTTATGAACTGGGCATCGACCTACGTCTGTATAAAAACCGTCTTGGCATGGATGTGGCCTATTACAACAACAACAGCCGCAACCAGATTCTGGCGGTTCCGCTCGACCCCACGTCGGGATTTTCCAATGCGCTCATCAATGCGGGCCTCATCAACAGCAAAGGATGGGAAGTAAAACTCACGGGCAAACCCGTAAGTAATCCCACTTTTACATGGAATACTACGCTGATCTGGTCACGTAATCGCAGTTATGTGAAGGAACTTGCCGAAGGCATTACTAACCAGACCATTTACAACCACGGGAGCAACGTCAGCATTGAAGCCCGCGTAGGCGGCCTGATGGGCGACATGTACGGGCGCGGTTTTCAGCGATCGCCCGATGGCCAAATCATCTACGGCACTAATGGCCTGCCCGCCCAACTTGACCCGAACGTTAAAAAATGGGGCAATGCCTTTGCCGACTGGAAAGGAAGCATTATGAACGAATTTAATTATAAAGGATTCAGAGTGAGCATATTGCTGGATGGACAAATGGGCGGAAGTATGTATTCGCAAACCAATCATAAAAACAATACCCTCGGCAAAACGCGCGTTACCCTGCCCGGGCGCGACGGCGGTTTGGTGGGCAACGGCGTTGTGTTACAGTCCGACGGCTCATATAAGCCCAATACCGTGAAAGTGGCCGCAAGCGCCTACTACGACAACTACTATCAGATCAGCAATGCCGAAACCAACATTTTTGATGCTTCATTCTTAAAAATCAGGGAAGTTCGGTTTGAAGGTAACGTTCCGCAACAATTACTCCGCCGTACTGGCATACGACAGATGAGCGTGGCGGTGTTTGGTCGCGACCTTTTCAATTTTACTTCGTTTCCGGGTTTTGACCCCGAAGGCGGCAACCTCAACAACGGAACCCTGACGCCTGGTGTGGAGCTGACCCAGTTTCCTTCCACTCGCAGCATGGGCGTGAACCTGACGTTTAAGTTTTAACTATATTACGGACATAAAGAATCATGAAAAATATACCGCAACGCCTCGTTTTGCTCTTCATCATCATTGCGTCTCTGACGTCATGTACCCAAAACTTTGAGGAGATCAACGCCGATCCCAACCGCCCCGAGCAGGTTAATCCGGGGGTTATTCTTGGGCAGTTACAGTACCGAATTGTCAACAACGGGGTATCGGCGGCCCGCAACTTCACCCACGAGCTAATGCAAGTAGATGCCCCGCGTGCCAGCACGAGCGGGCAGGGCCTGCACAGGTATATCGTCAATCCTGGCGCAGGGGCATGGTCGGGACTTTACCAAAACCTGACCGACATTGAGGATATGTACGCCATTGCCGACCGGCTCAAAGAGAATAATTACAAAGGCATTGCCCTCATTTATAAGTGCTGGGCATACTCAATTCTGACTGATCTGTATGGTGATGTGCCCTATTCGCAGGCCATCAAAGCGACCGAAGGAAATTTCAAACCTGCCTTTGACAAACAAAAAGATATTTATACACAGATTCTGAAAGACCTGGAAACGGCCAACAGCCTCTTTGACGATACCAAAGCCCTGACCTACGGCGGTGATTTGGTCTACAACGCCAACGCACTGACCGGTGGCAAAAATGTCGGTATCCAAAAATGGAAAAAGTTTGCCAATTCGCTCCGGCTTCGCCTGTTGCTCCGACTCCTGAAGCGCGACGGCGAGCTGAACATTAAAGAGCAGCTCAACGGTATACTGGCCGACCCTGCAAAATACCCCACTTTTACGGCTACAGCCGATGATGCCATTTTTCGTTACCCGGGCACTTTCCCGTATTTTAATCCTTATTATAATGCCCGCACCCTCGATTGGCGAGAAGGTACGTATTTTACCGAGTTTTTCCTCGAACCCCTCAATGCCGTTCAGGACCCGCGCCGTGCCGTTTGGGCTATTCCGGTCACCGTCAACGGCACCCCTGTTTTTAGGGGCATTCAGAGCGGTTATCCCACCACGCTGGAATACGTGGTAGGTCAAAATTCCAGTTACACCGACGCCCTCAAAACCCTGCCGCAGCTTGGTATCATGATGACTTTTGCCGAAACGGAATTTATCCGGGCGGAACTTGCCCTCAAAGGATACAGCACTGGCAAAACCCCCAAAGCCCATTACGAAGCCGGCATAGCTTCTTCTATGGTACAGTGGGGGGCCACACTGCCTGCCGGTTTTTTAAACCAAAAGGGAGTGGCCTACGATGCCGCTGCCCCCGCAGAAAAGCAACTGGAGCAGATCATGCTCCAAAAATACTACGCCTTTTTCTTTGTAGATTACCAATCATGGTTTGAAAAACGCCGTACGGGCTATCCGGTCTTACCGCGCGGCACGGGTATTCCGGCCGAAAATAAATTTCCAAGCCGTGTGCCATATCCTACGTATCTCCAATCCCTGAATCCCGAAGGCCTTTCGGCGGCGGTGGCTTCCATGGGCGGAGACAACAGTGACATAAAAGTATGGTGGGAAAAATAAATAAACTAAAACGCAGCGATATGCTTCCTAAAATCACCTCATTGGCGGTCCTACTGACCGCTCTTCTGAACCTTGGTACGGCAACGGCCCAGACGGCACCCGACTCCCTCAGAACACTGATCGTTATTTTTGACGGTCTGCGTCCAGATTATATTACCCCGCAAACCATGCCGAATGTCGACGCATTCCGTAAAAAGGGCATTTATGGGAAACACCACCACAGCGTTTTTCCGACCGTTACCCGGGTCAACTCTTCTTCTTTTGCCACGGGCAGCTATCCGGCCACCCACGGATTGATGGGAAATACCGTCTATTTTCCGCAAATCAATGCCACCAAAGGGCTGAATACCGGAGATGCTTCCGAGCTCATGAAGGTGGCGACCGTCACCAACGACCGGCTTCTGACCACCGTTTCCATGGGAGAAGCTCTGCAACAGGCCGGAGCCAAAATGATGGTATTCAGTTCTGGCTCTACCGGACAGGCATTTCTGCAAAACCATAAGGTCAGCGGCGGCGCAGTGGTCAATCCCGGGCTGATCTTACCCGAAACCCTGAAACCCGTTTTGGAAAAAGAGATTGGACCGATTCCCGCCCATGCCACACCCAATTCGCCTCAACATCAATGGGTTACGGACGCCTTACTGAAATACGGACTCCGAATGGACGGCCCGCTGGTGAGTACGATATGGTTTTCAGACCCCGACGGGACGGCCCACGGTGACGGCATCGGCTTTCCCAAGACCATGGCCTCCATTAAATCCGTTGACGAGCAGTTCGGAAGAATCCTGGCTGAATTAGAACGCAAAGGACTTACCGATCATTTCAACATCATTATTTCCGCCGACCACGGATTCGTTACACACATTGGCAAAAACGGAATTGCCGAATTTCTGATCAAATCGGGCCTAAAAAAAGACAAAGAAAGTTACGATGTAGTGGTGGTCGGCGGGGCCGTATATGTTCAAAACCACGATAAGCCACTGATCCAAAAAATTGTTTCCGCTTTACAGGCTCAGGAATGGATCGGGGGCATTTTCACAAAGGCGGATCGTCCGGGCGACACAAAAGGATGGGTAAAAGGTACTGTTTCGTTTGATGCCGTTCACTGGAATCATGCCGAGCGGGCGGCTGATATTCTGGTAGATTATAATTGGAATGATGACAAAAACGGCATGGGGTATGCCGGTTCAAGCTACAGCGGCGGCATCGCGGGCCACGGCTGTTTCAGCCCTTACGAAGTGCACATACCCCTGATCGCGGGCGGGCCGAGTTTCAGAAAGGCAACTGAGAGTGAGTTGCCTACGTCTTTTATTGATATTATGCCTACGGTGTTGCATATACATCATATTCCAGTTCCTGAAAGCATGGACGGACGGGTATTTCACGAATTATTGACGGAAGAGACGGAGCAGCAGACCCCGATTGCCAAAAAAGAAACGATCATTTCAACCGCTCCCTATCCCGGCGGCACGTATACCTTGCGGGTGGAGCGAACCCTGCTGGGAAAGCATGCCTATGTTGATCATACCAAAGTGGAAAGGGTACCCGCCGGTAAGCCGTAAGCCTGCATTTTTGTGGCCGCTGTTTGCCGATCGAATCCTGTGAAAGTTCTGCAAACAGCGGCCAAGACTGGCTGACCTTTACCTCAAAAAACAGCTACAAAGGTCGAATCCAGATATTTCTGAAACTGACTTCGCTGCCGTGTCCCTGAAGTTTTAGAGACGCTTTGCTGTGGGGCTCGTACTTAGGCACGCCAATGTAAGCGATCGGGCCCTGAATTTGGAAGTGATTCAAGACCAATATACCATTGTGAACTACCGTTATATACGCTGGAACATTGACAGCTCCGTTGGGATGAAAAGAGGGTTCAGTATAAAAAATATCGTAAGTATTCCACTCACCAGGCCGGCTGCATGCGTTGGCCAGCGGAATGGCCTGTTTGTATAGACTTCCGCATTGGCCGTTGGAGTAAAGCGGCACTTCATCTTGGTATGAATCAAAAATCTGCACTTCGTAGCGTTCCTGAAGGAAAACCCCGCTGTTGCCAGCGTTATGCGGGTCGGCAGAATTTTTGGAATCGGCGGGAATTTTAAATTCAACGTGAAGTTGACAACTGCCGAATTGCTCTTTGGTCTGAATATCACCGGTATTCAGTTTCACAGTCATGGCTCCGTCCTTCAGGTTCCAGTTGGCCGGAGAACCGTCTTTGGACATTACCCATTGATTCATCGTTGTACCGTTAAACAACACCATTGCATCGGAGGGGGCATCACCAGGCTTTTGGGCCGGAGTGACGATAGGCGGTTTTACGTCCCAAAACTCAGTAGCTTCGGGCTTGGACCAATTCTTTTTAGACCAATCCGTCTTCTGAGCGTAAGAAGTAAGGGTACTGCCTGTTAAAAGCAACAGGGAAAGCAAGGTATTTTTCATTTCCATTCTTGTATACCGGTTTATGTAGGTATTACAAAAGCGGCAAAACGACGAAAAATAACCGTTTTCCTATTTCTTTGAAACTCACCCGCTCCTCTTAGGTTTACGGGTAAGTTTCAAAGATGTAAACCCGGTATGTCTTGCCACTCTGCGGACTACAGATTTTTTCTTTTCAGCTCCGCAACCGCAAAGTCGGCCGCCCTGGCCGTAAGGGCCATATAGGTCAGCGAAGGATTGACGCAGGAAGAGGAAGCCATCGCCGCCCCGTCGGTGACGAACACGTTTTTGCAGGCATGAATCTGATTGAATTTATTCAGAACCGACGTTTTGGGATCTTTCCCCATACGGGCAGTACCCATTTCGTGGATGCCCAGACCTAAATGAACCTCGGGGCGGTTGTAGGTTGTAATGGATTTGAATCCTGCCGCTTCGAGCATTTCGGCCGCTGAATTGGCAATGTCTTTTCGCATGGCGATTTCGTTTTCACCGAATGCAGCATCAAACACGATCATCGGAATACCCCATTTGTCTTTTTTTTCCGAATCAAGGTACAACCGGTTGTTAGGGTTAGGCAGTACTTCACCGAAACCGCCAAAACCGATGCTCCACATGCCGGGTTGTGTCATTTCCTTTTTGAAATCGGCCCCGAAACCATCCTGCCCCGCGCCGCGCTTCCAGTCGCTGCGACTTGCCCCGCCCTGGTACCCGAAGCCGCGCAGATAAGCCGTTTGTCGGTCATTGCCCCAGTTTCTGAAACGGGGAATATAAAGGGAATTGGGGCGTTGACCGAAGACGATATTCTCTTCAAAGCCTTCAATGGAAGCGTTGGCTCCGACGCCCAAATGGTGGTCCATGATGTTACGGCCTACCTGATCGCTGTCGTTGGCCAAACCATTCGGAAAGCGACTTGATTTGGAGTTCAGCAGCAAAGCGGCGGTATTCATTGAGCCTGCATTGAGAAAAATAATTTTGGCAAAATATTCACTGACTTCGAGGGTATTTTGGTTTATCACCCGAACCCCTTTGGCTTTTTGGCTTTTCTCATCGTAGAGCACTTCCGCCACAATGCTGTCGTGCAGCATGGAAAGGCGTTTGGTTTTGGCGGCGGCAGGAATGGCTCCCGAAAGTGAGCTGTACACCGCGCCGTACGGACAGCCCCGGGCGCATTTGCTGCGGTATTGGCAGGTAGCGCGGCCCAGAGCGATATGCCAGGGTTGAGGCTTGGTTAGATTGGCCGTACGCCCGATGATGACGGGGCGACCCAGCTTTGTCTTTACTTTCTCCGTAAAATGCCGCTCGGGCGAATACATCGGCATGGGAGGCAGAAAAAAACCGTCGGGAAGCACTTCCAGATTATCTTTACTGCCGTTGATGCCCACAAATTTTTCGGCGTGGGTGTACCAAGGGGCTAGGTCATCGTAGCGAATCGGCCAGTCCACTCCGATGCCTTCCAAAGCGTTGGCCTCAAAGTCTCTACGATTCCAGCGGTACGACTGTCGCCCCCAGTGCAT
>JAIXUT010000212.1 GCA_027483385.1 Alphaproteobacteria bacterium | reverse complement strand
CTCACCGACCGCGAACGTGAAATTTTAGGCTGTATGGTCAAAGGAATGAGTTACAAGATGATAGCCGACGCCTGTACCCTGAGCTTCCATACCGTGCATTGGCACGTTAAGCATATTTATGAAAAACTCCACGTCAACTCCGCGCCTGAGGCCGTAGCCAAAGCAATTGAGGGGCGATTGATTTGAAAAATAAACAACACTTTACACAAAACAATACTATGGACTTTTTTTTTTATTAAGGAAAGCTGCTTCGCAGCAAAAAAACAAAAACAATCCGAGCATTTTTTAGCCCGATTGACCGCCTATTCGGTGATTATGAACTCCGCAAATTATATCCACCACGTAAGAAAAAAAGTGAAAGCTTAGCAAAGCTGCTTTACCGTAAGAATTCTTCAGGTGAATTATTTCAAATCAAATGTGACGAAGTAATAAAACAACTGGAAAGCTCAAGTTCCCTTTTGGGCCTTATTATCAGTGAAGTAAATCACGAATTGATCCTAGATTATTTTTGGGCTTCCCCCGAACACCTAGCAGACGAAATAAAAAATTCCATCTCAAAAACCGATTCAGCAAGAAAAAAAGCGAATATCAAATTTCCTATTCTCATTTTAGAACCTACTTATCTAAGAAAGATAGTTTTTGAAATTGAAGAATATATTGATGCCCGCATTGGTCAATACAAGGATGGAAGGTATGTAGTGTTTTTACATCCTAAGCGCAATGAATCTGATATGCCTATTCGAATACCACGACCACCTCAAGAAGAATAACATGTTGGACATCTTAGAAGACTCCCTGCGCTATACAGCACTATTTATTCTAACACTCAAAGTAGGGATTTGGACTTTTGCCTTGACCAAGCAGAAATATCTATCCACTTATCCAACCAAATGGTTTACCGTTTGGATAGGATGTTGTGCTTCATTAGCACTTATTGAATGGGTGTTGGTTGAATATATTTTTCATGACTCATTTCCCTACTATACGACCCATATTAGGCCTTTTACGAAAGCGCATAATGTAGATCATATGACTTTCCTTAACCCTCTTCACTATTTTGCCCGTTTTACTTTTATTGGCCTTTTTTTTCGAGATTTAGTCAAAAACAAAAATTGGAAGGCCTTTTTTGGTTATGCTGTTTTAGGGCTTATTATGTTTGAATTGATACAGGTTTTTGTTTTTAAGAGTTATCAGGGCTACGATTCGGTATCCCCTACCGTAAAAAATATTTTCGTTTTAGCTGGTTCAGGGCTAATGTTATATCGCATTTATATTCACCCTAATATAAGTGTAACACTCCATAAAAATCTTTATTTCTGGATTTTTATGGGCCTTTTCCTTCCCGCTTTGGCTGAAGTGTTTTTGGAATTTATTTTTACAAAACTCTATCAAACCGATACCATAAGTTTCTATAAATGGTACTTGGTACGGAATGCAAGCCAAATTCTGGGCCTCATCTTACTAATGGTCGGCATCTGGCAGTACAAATTCTTGCGTTTTCTGCCCAAAGAATATTGAGATTTTGAAAACTCAGGACTCAAATCCTGCCTATCGTTTTATCAACAACCACCCCCTTCAGGGTGGTTGTTGGCATTTTAATGACTTTCAAATACCCCCCAAATTGGTGGGATAGACAAATAAGATTAATGTGGAATTTTGAGGCATTGAACATGCTTTCTTGCTGGCACCTGCAATAGCATGCGTGATAGGTTTTTACGACAAATAAACCCGAAACATTAATCTTTTACAATCATGTTAAACCTCAGATTAAAGCCAATCAGAGACAATTTTAAACCTGTTGATTTCGACAAAATTATACTTTGGCCATGGCGAAGGTGCAAGGTTAGAATTTTAATTGTGTCAGATGGTGGTATCGCATTTGGCAACAACGATTTTGGGTTAGCAGAACTCATCACCAAAGCCCTCAATACAAGTAGCAGACCCTTTGTGGATTTTGTGATTACAAAGGCACATCGAGGGGTAGGTACAGGAGCTGATATAAATAACTTTAAGTTTGACAACTCACAGGTGCCCGCACCAGCCGCCGCTAAAGCCTTCAATAATACTAACTATGACCAAGTTTGGCTTTTTGGTGTTCAGAGAAGCCCAATACTCCCCACCGCAGAATTGCTGGCTATTACCAACTTTATGGAAGCAGGTGGGGGAGTTTTTGCCACTGGCGACCACGAAGATTTAGGGAAAGCCATGTGCGCAGAGATACCGCGTGTCAGGAGTATGCGCAAATGGTATTGGCCTAATGCTCCAGCAGGCCGACAAGTAGCCCCTGATGGAGGCTCCGCAAATAGACTAGACACAACCGTCGTTGGAGATACTGCTGGTTATCAATTCAATGACCAATCAGACGAAACCCCGCAAAATATTATTCCTCGTTTTTTTACGATCGGGACGTCGGCTGTTCCTCACCCACTACTTAGTAAAAGTAGAGGCGTGATTCGATTTTTACCAGACCATGCACACGAAGGCGAGTGTGTAGTCCCCAGTAACCTAACTGAGAAAGTGCTGCCAGGCGATATGCGCGATGAATACCCCGCCGCGATTGGTGGGGGCTCAAGAGTAAGCCCCCAATTGGTGGCAATTTCATATTCTGGTGCAGGAGCCTTAACAGACAGCTTTAAACCTGCGGTTAATCCGCGATGTTTTGGGGCAATTGTAGCCTATGATGGGCATTTAGCGGGCAAAGGGCGTGTTTCGGTTGATGCCACTTGGCACCATTTCTTAAACATAAATCTAAATGGAGAGGGAAGTACTCGGGCAGGAGATACGGGTTTTTACGTCAATGGCAATCCGACCCCCGAATATGAAGACATCAAACAATATTTTAGAAATATAGCTTTGTGGATTAGCCCCACCTACCTACAACGCTGTTTTAGATTTAGATATATCTATTTTATCCGTTATAAATTCCCGCTTATTTGGGAGGTT
>JAIXUT010000006.1 GCA_027483385.1 Alphaproteobacteria bacterium | reverse complement strand
TCCGTTGAGATTTTGTACGAGACCTGTATTGCTACTGATGCCGTTATCACCGGAAGCATTTTCGATGAGTGTCCCGGAATTGATGAAGTTATTGGTATTGCGAACAACACTATTGGAAACACTATTAATTAAGGCTCCACAACCGGTGTTATTGAAGGTGGCATCATTACGAATAGCCGTTGCTCCTACAGAAGCGATTGCTCCGATGGTGATTTTGGCCTCGTTAGTGAAGATACCATTGACATATTCGTTGTATAATCCATAGACAGTAGAGCGATCAATGGTCATTTCCGCTCCTATGTTGTTTTTGAAGATGCCGTAGTTCACAAGACCATACTGACCCACAGCTGCGTTTGCACCAATAATGATTTTAGCTGCGTTAGTGAAATTTCTATCGGCAGCGTTGCTTATACCGGCATACGTTGAGTTATCAATGGTCATTTCCGCCCCTATAGCGTTATTGAAGGTAGTGTTGTTTAAAAGACCATACATTCCCACCGCTGCCTTTGCACCAATGATGATTTTGGCCGCGTTGGTGAAGGTGCCATTTTTGTTCCACAAGCCACTGCCTGTTGAGCGATCAATCTTAATTTCTGCCCCTGTGATGTTGTTGAAGGCCGCTTGGTTAATAAGACCGCTTCCCCCTACAGAAGCGATTGTCCCAATAAGGATTTTTCCTGAATTAGTGAAGGTACCATTCAGGTTGGACAAGCCAATATCAGTTGATCGATCAATTTTAATTTCTGCCCCCGTATTGTTGTTGAAGGTGGCGTTGTTCTTTAGACCCACCTGTCCCACTGATCCGGTATTACCTACAATGAGATGACCACTGTTTTGTACCATTCCATTATTATAAAAACCGGTGTAAGCACCGCCAATATTTTTAAAGTTATTGATAGTCAGGCTACTGTTAACAGCAATGGTAAGCGTGGCTCCGCTCTGCACCTCTACCGATTTGGCTACAGCCGTTGTGGTGATCATAGGTTGATTAATCGCCAAAGCAGGAATAGCTACATCATCATTTGTTACCGGAACATTATCTCTACTCCAGTTGGAGGCTGTGCCCCAATCGGTATTGGTGCAACCTTTCCAGGTATTATTGGCAGCAGTTATCACTCCCGTATTATTGGTTACGGTAAAAGTGCCGCTTTTAAGGTTTTGTACAATCCCCGAATTGCTGCTGATGTTGCTGTCTCGGATAGCGTTTACGATGATGCTGCCGGAATTGGCAAAAGTCCCGGTATTGCTGACAATACTGTTGGAAACAATATTGATCAAAGCTTCACAAATGTTACCATCGTTGGTGAAGTTGGCGTCGTTGCGTATACCTGTTTCCCCCACGGAAGCGATTGCACCAATGGTGATTTTACCCGCGTTGGTGAAGGTGCCTGCTTGATTCCATATGCCAATAGTGGTGGCACGATCAATGGTAATTTTCGCCCCTTTATTATTGTTAAAAATACCGCTGCTCTTTAGACCATAATACCCCACGGGCCCGGTATTACCCACAATGAGCTGACCGTTGTTTTGAACCGTACCATTGTTATAAAATGCTGCGGTACCACCGCCGATTATTTTTGAACCATTTAGGGCCAAACTCCCCGATGTCTCAATGATCAACATGGCCCCACTCTGTAATTCCACCGAATTAGCCACGGCAGTTGTACTGATAACAGGCCGGTTAGCAGTATAGAGAATCACTACATCATCGGCTGTATCCGGTACTCCTGCTGACCAATTCTCCGACGTGTTCCAGTCCGTATTAAAAGTGCCTGTCCAATTGGTTTGAGCATGAGAATCACTACTGCGGCCCAAATACAAACTGCTTAAAACAAGTATCAAAAACAATTGACGGCCGGTACTCAAATTCAGCCACAATCCTAATGTAGAATATCCGGTTTTCAAGGGTAGAATAAATGGTTTGGTTAAATGAGGGGTTGAATAGCTAATAAAGAATATACAAACCTTAAAACCAAATGATTATAAAAAATAAACCGGCCTGTTTTACTTTTAACGATCTGTAAGTTTCCCTAAAACCAAGGCAGTGTAAAATCAGTTACAAATGCTGATAACATCCGGAGGCCGGCAGCTTAAAAAGAAAGTTCAAATCCAAAACGGGCAAAGTTCGGGATGACTGATTATTTACATGTACGCCTTGGCAAAGGAAAATCATTTCCCGGGCATTTCTTTGACTGTCTCCGCCTGCGAAGTGCACCCGCCCATAATGGCTGAAAAGGTATTACCCGTAGCCGAAAAACCCGGCAGCAAAGTCACCGACTCGCTGCCTTCATAGATCACAACCGCATTGGATATCCGATTGGTGGCCGTTATCTTACCTGCGGTCTTGGTCACCGTGCCGGTTGTGATATTCTCAGTCACCGTCAAATTCGCCGGACCGCTCCCATAGGTCTGACTTTCGTACGCGCCTTTATCAGACATCACCGCAAAAGGACGCACACGGCCCTCTATGTCCTTCGCACTACCCGGCTCGGAAACCACTGAATTAATCGCCGGTGAGCAGGGTTGTAAATGATAATCTCCTAACCCACCTAATGGTGCCAATCCTATTGGGGTCGGCCTGACAAACAGGGGATCCTGATTCGAATTACCAAGACCCGCATAACCACCCTGAATAATACTGTAAGTGATCACACCGGAATCAGTACTTTGCGGTGTCGTGTTACCCCACAAAATACTGTTCGTAATGACAGGTCGTGCATTGGCATTGTAAACTCCTCCTGCGGCATTGCCCGCATCCCTGTTGGCAGCAATTGTACAATGGAGCAACATCGGCTCACTGCGGTTGACATACAGTCCTCCGCCCAAGCCTTTGTTGGAAGCAATCAATGTATTTTCGATGCGGGCATTACTCTTTTCTTTTAAATATACCCCCCCTCCGAAAGTTGCTTCATTGCCATAAATGATTGTTTGAGTGATACGCACCGTACTGCTGTCCTGCATCAGAACGCCTCCCCCGGCAATGGCGCGGTTGTCGGTGATGATACAATTGGCGATCAATCCTTTACTGTGATTGACCGCCAGAATTCCCGCCCCCGAAGATTGCAGATCGGACAGGTTGGAATCGGTGTTTTGGGCAGAGGCCACAAAATCGGCAAATCCCCGGAGAATGGTGAAACCGTCCAGTCGCGTAGAATCGGACGTGTTGGAGAACACCACTACGTGTCGGATATTGTCGTCAGGAACCGCAGAGTTGATTTCCCCACTCAGTATAGTAGGACGGGTTTTCCAATTTCGCTGCGAGCGCAGGGATTCATTGCCTTCAAAGCCACCGTAGATTTTCACGGAAGAGGGCAGGATGAAGGCATCGGAGCGTTGAATACCGGGCGTGTATGTTCCCTTAGCTACCCAGATCTCCACGGTCCCCATGGGTAATGCGGAAGCGGTGATTAAAGCCGTTTGCAGTGAGGCAAAGGCCTTACTCCAGGAGCTTCCGTCCTGAGAAGGGTTTGTGTTAGTGAGATTGACATACAGGACATGAGCGTCAATGGTAATTGTAGCTGAGGTTTGGAAAACAGCACAGGGCCCGGTAGAGGCAATAGTGTAGGTGACCGTGTAAGCGGATGGAGTGGATGCCGCTAAATCGATCTGCCCTGATGCCGGGTTGATGACCAGTCCCGGGGAGGAGCTGAAGGTGCCGTCAGGAGTGCCGGTCAGGGTGACGGAGGCTATGCCGGAGTTGCCGTAGGGACTGCCTTCATAACTGATGGCAGCCGTAGGTGGAACTACAGGGTTGACAGTTAAAGCCAGGGGAATGGAATAGCAACCGTTAGCGGTATTTCTGGCCACAACGTTGTAAGTATTGGGAGACAGTCCGGTAAAGATGGGTGAAGTCTGAGTACCTCTGCCTGTAATAAAGTACTGAATATCATTACCGATCGGCGCTGTCACAACGATCGTTCCGGTGGGAGCGGCACAGACAGGTTGCGGGGTTACGCTCGCCGTTGGGGTAGCCACTTCTTTTACCGTCAGTACAGCATGATTGGAGGTATCACTGCCTCCTGAATTCTTAGCGATACAGCGATACCAATTACCGTCCAAGCCCATTAGATTACCGATGATGAGGTTTTGACTTCTTATATTGTCTGTCCATGTTTCTCCTTTATCGGTGCTGACCTGCCACTGATATGCTGTAGCCGCAACGGCTCTGACAGAAAATATGACCCCCTCAGAAGAACATAATGTTTGGCTGATCGGGTGGACTGTGATCACGGGAGCAATGACATAACTGAAAGGCAAAACGTAGCTGTCAGCGGCACCCGCAGGAGTGATTCTGGCATAGAGGGTTTGCTGACCGGGTGGAAGTCCGGAATGAATAAATGTATTAGGTGCTGTGAAGGTACCTGCTGATAAGGCAGTTGTTGTATCCGTAAAAATACCGTCAATACTCCCGTCATAATTGCCTCCGTAGGTAAATATCGGTGCAGGAGCATTATTGACAATCAGAGCGGAATTAGTGGAATTGACAACAGCATTCCCTGAACGGACTCCATATTTGAGTATCCCTGTATTCGTAAAAGAATTGCTGTTGATAAGCGTGCCGGCTATATAAATGAACCCGGCATTGATGAGTGCAGGGGAATTATTTCGAAAATCTCCTTTAAATACAAGGATTTCTCCGCCTGTATTATTTTGGAAGGCGTTTGAAACCGACAGATTGTTACCGATGAATGATATGCCTTGAATGGCTCCAATGACAATCTTACCTGCATTGGTAAAATTGTTGATGCTAATTAATCCCCCTGACCAACATTGATCAATATGAATCTGTCCGCCAACGTTATTACTGAAAGCAGCCTGATTCCTGATTCCTGTACCTCCCGAGACCCCTTTGGACCCTATAACAAGCTTGCCCGCATTGGTAATACTGCCATATTCATTATTGACCGATCCATATTCATTGGCCAACCCATACCGTAAAAATCGGTCAATATAGATTTCTCCCCCGCTCTTATTTTGAAGGGTGGCTATATTAAATAAGCCATAATCTCCTGCACTTTGATTAGCGCCAATGGTGATCCTGCCCTCATTAATAAAATTACTGCCTGAATTATTCACCAATCCGCCATAGGAAGCTCTGTCAATAAATATCTCTCCGTTGGAAGTGTTTTGGAAGGCGGCAGCATTATGAAAGCCATAGTAACCCAAACTTTGAGATGCTCCGATAATGATTTTACCCGCATTTGTAAAATTGCTGCCGATAGTCGCCCATAACCCCGCCCGAGAAGTTCGATCAATGCGAATCTCTCCGCCGATATTATTCTGAAGAATTCCCTGATTGCTGAGCCCTCGTTGGCCTGAATCGGTTGTAGCGCCGATGATAATTCGGCCGCTGTTTTGCAGGGTACCGTTATTGGAAAATGCCGCAGTAAAAGTAGTAATACTTTTTGAACCGTTGACGGTCAAACTTCCTGTGGCAGCCAAGACCAGTGTTGCTCCGCTTTGAATATCAACCGTTTTAGCCAATGCCGCTGTTTCCACTCCGATGACGGGTTGATTGGCAGCAGAAGATGGGATAATTACATTATCCAAAGCATCCGGAACACCGGCCGTCCAGTTTCCCGGCAGGGACCAGTTGGTATCTGTCGCGCCCGTCCAGGCGGTTTGCGCCATCAGCTGAGAAGAAGTTACCCAACCTGACAGTAAAATCCATTTTACAGTATTTCTTAACAAACATAAAAGCTTTGCGGGACACCAATCGAAAAGAGGGTGCTTAAACGCAATCGGCAGAGACATAAGAAGAAAGTTAATGGGTGTAGGACAAGTTAGTTATAGATTTCAAAAATAGCGATATTTGGTTTATGAACACAGAAGAGCAGGAGTTTCAGGCCCCTTATGCTAAATCTCCGGCATGGAAAACAAGTCAATCTAAGTAAGTTAATGGTTATGAATATGAGCGAAGTTTTGTGGAATTTTAAAAAGACCTTACTAAGGATTTGCTATTGACAGCCACTCAACCCGTTGAGGGAATGACAAAAAAAAATTATAACCGGCTTTGGTGATATAGCGGTTAATACGAGTCTTTATTTATCTCCGATGGATGGTCGTCAAGGCTTTCGTTCGAGTCCTTACTTGCAGGAATTAGCTTATTATGATGGTCAAAGTGTTCCTTAGATTGGTGATTGGTGGAGTAGAATTGCTTAGTTAAAATGTGTCGATCAGGACTTCGTCCGGCAAAGTTCTCCAAATTTATCGTCTCGCAAAACGCCCGTTTTAATGCGATAGAAACTCGTTGTCTGAATCTGCTGCCAACCCGTTCGACAGTCGGTCTCAAATTGTCATCCGCATGGGCCCGCGACGGCAAGGCCCGCAGCCGCGGACGGTCGCAGCCGCGGTACCGTGTCCCATCATTTATTAATGCGGGCACCACGCGGTCTCATTTTTTTTAGCGAGTCTGAGTTTTTGATACACATTTTAAGTGGTCAAGTGTTTTATGGCATTTTACAAACGTCCGTTT
>JAIXUT010000101.1 GCA_027483385.1 Alphaproteobacteria bacterium | reverse complement strand
ATCAGCGACGGCTCACGTTTGGCCCCATCTACCGACGGGTCGTACAACACGCCGTATCAGCTCATCAGAGCCGCCAACAACATCATTGAGAAAGCTCCGCGCGCTACCGAAGCCAGCGCCGCAATCATTGACCGGTACATTGCAGAGGCTCGCTTTTTTAGGGCTTTTGGTTATTTCTCGTTGGTACAACGCTACGGCGACGTTCCCCTGATTTTGAAAACGCTCACCGATGATTCTCCCGAGCTAACCGCCGCTGCGGCCCCACGTGAGCAGATTGTTGAGCAAATGTATCAGGACTTAGATTTCGCTGCTTCAAAATTGCCAACTCCTACGCAGTTGGGCAATGCCAATTATGGTCGCATTTCCAACACCGCCGCCTTGGCATTTAAAGCCCGCGTAGCGTTGTTTGAAGGTACACGGGCCAAATTTCACAATTCGGGCAACTCTGTCAAGCACTTAACGGCCGCTTTCAACGCCGCCAAAGAAGTCATCGACAGCAAACAGCACGATTTGTTTGGCAACTATTTTAACTTGTTTCAATACGAAGGAGAAGGCCGTCAAAACCGCGAAAATATCATAGTACGCCAGTACGGTGTTTCTACCACTGACCGGGTTTCAACCCACGCTTACTACCGGGGCTCCATCGAAAACGGCAACACTAATCCTACAAAAGCGCTTTCTGATTCATACGTGATGAGCGATGGGTTGCCCATCACAAAATCACCGCTGTACAAAACGCCAACGGCCACCATTGAGATATTTGCCAATCGCGATGCCCGGATGATTGCCACTTTTATGAAACGTGGCGACGCTCAAATGACCACCAAACCCATCTTCGACGTAGCCAACCTTTCGTTCAATAAAACGGGTTACATGTTCCGCAAGTTTGCCAACGTCGACGACTGGAACACACAGGCATCCCTCATCGACCGCCCCGTTTTGCGCTACGCCGAGGTACTACTTACTTACGCAGAGGCCCGTTTTGAGTTGGACAACGCCATCAGCGACGCCGACCTTGACTTAACCCTCAACCGCCTACGGGCCCGCGCGGGAGTAGCCAAATTGACCAATGCTTTTGTAACCACCAATGGCCTGACGATGCGCGAAGAAATCCGCCGCGAACGTCGCGTAGAATTGGCCCAAGAAGGATTCCGTTATTGGGATTTGATTCGTTGGAAAACTGCCGAAGTTGAGCTTCCGAAGCCCATTTTAGGCATTTATTTCTTTAAATCAGAGTTCCCACCCGCTACCGTCAACCTCACACCCGATAACTTTATTTTGGTGCAGGCCGCCAGTTTCCGCAAGTTTGACCCTGCCAAAGATTACTTGTGGCCGTTGCCCATCAACGAAATATCGCTCAACCCTGCGTTGAAACAAAATCCCGGTTGGTAATCGTCGCAAAAAATCCCTCCTCAACCGTATAGTTGAGGAGGGATTTTTTTTACATTTTCTAGCGTAAAAAGTTGAAGCATTCCTACAATCTAAAGCTCCAAAAATTAGGAATAGAAGGGGTCTGAGAATTTCGAGGAACAATCATAATGTGGTCGTGGCGGGTATCAATGAAAGATACAGCCCCGTATCCAACCAACTTGTAAAGTAAAATGCCCCCCGATAAAATGAATCTGACTTCTTCATTTCGATAGTAAAACCCAAAATGAAGTAACAGTAACACCGTGATAAATGCCAAAGATTTAATGACGTCGTTCCAAGTACTTACAATAGTTAAATCAAAACGGTCGGTAGGCTTGATATGCAAATCAATCTTTTTTCTGAAAAAACCCCAAGAAGCGATCGCTACGTGGACATATTGCTCACGTTGAACTAATGTGTATTCCAAATATTCATTATTGTAGAGCGGCCCTATTTCTATATCATCTAAATAGACCGTCAACGGTAGCCAATTCATCCACCAATGTGTACGGCGCGTAATTACAAAATGGGTTTTCATGAAAAGTAAAAGTTATTCAATTCAAAAATAAGAAAGTCATAAAACGAAAGCAATAGAATGATGTGCAATTCATCTTATATCTACCCAAAAGCGAATGTTTTAAGTATATGTAGGCAATTATTTTCTTGAAGAGTTATCAATCACAATTCTCAAGAATATTAACCATCATGAAACCTGTCATTACTGCTTCTCGACTCCTTTCCTGCTCATTGGCCCTCTTGCTGGTGGGAATCATGTCGTTTATCCCGCCCAAAAAGAAAGACAAAGAAGATTGGATTTCTTTGTTTAACGGAAAAAATATCAAAAACTGGACGGTCAAAATTCACCACCACGAGGTCGGTGACAACTACGGGAACACGTTTCGGGTGGAAGATGGCATCATCAAAGTGCGCTACGACCAATATGATAAGTTCAACGAGCGCTACGGACATTTGTATTTCAACACGCCTTACTCCTACTATCACCTCAAAATGGAGTATAGGTTTACGGGAATATGGCGTAAAGATGCTCCAAGTTATACCGAGCTCAACAGCGGTGTGATGTTTCACTCCCAAGACCCCCGCACCATGCCCAAAGAACAGGATTGGCCTATCTCGGTAGAAATGCAGTTTTTGGCAGGACTGGCCGACGGCAAGCCACGCCCCACAGGCAATATGTGCTCACCAGGCACCGACGTAATTTTTGAAGGTAAAAAAGACCCGCGTCACTGCATCAACTCAACCTCCAAGACCTATCCCAAAGAAGAATGGGTAACGGCCGAACTCATCGTCTTGGGCGACTCGCTCATCACGCACAAAATCAACGGCGAAGTCGTGCTGCAATATGCAAAGCCCCAAATCGGCGGTGGAGTGGCTAATCGTTATGACCCCGCCATCAAACAAGACGGAAAAATGCTCAAAGAAGGTTTCATTGCCCTACAAAGCGAAGGGCAGGAAATTGATTTCAGGAATATTCAACTCCTGAATCTGGAAGGCTGCATGGACCCGAAATCCAAATCATACCGACCATATTATGTCAAAGACAACCCTTCAAAATGCAGGTAACAAACTAAAAACAGTTCTCTGTTGCCTGTCTGCTGTGTTTTTTCTGTGGGCAACAGAGTCCTGCAAACCAGCGGAAACCACCCCGCCCATGCCTGAATTTACGGGCATT
>JAIXUT010000022.1 GCA_027483385.1 Alphaproteobacteria bacterium | reverse complement strand
GAACCCGTCACGTTACAGCGCTCGCCGATGTTTACAAAATTGGTCTCTTTCGTGATTTTGAGCGGCTCTAGCCCCGACAATTTTTGAATATGGTCGTCTGCCGGAATGTCACGTGGTTCGTATTTGGCGGCTACGTCGGCAATGGCTTTGATGTGTGGTGGGGTGGTTCCGCAGCAACCACCGATAATATTAATGAACCGATTTTGCAGAAAGTCATCAATGATAACGGCCATCTGCTCAGGCGTTTGGTCGTATTCTCCCATTTCGTTGGGCAAGCCCGCGTTGGGGTGTGCCGACGTGTAAAATGGGGCTTGCGTGGCCAAGGTTTGCACGTAAGGGCGCATCAAATCGGCCCCCAAAGCGCAGTTCAAACCAATGGAAAGCAAAGGCATGTGCGACACCGACGTCAGGAATGCTTCGGTGGTTTGGCCCGAAAGAGTGCGGCCTGAGGCATCGGTAATGGTGCCCGATACCATGATGGGCAACTGGGTTTTTGTCGTATTGACCGACGGCGGTTGGAACGCCCCTCTGATGGGCCGCAACGTTCCTTTTTTGACATCGTCAAAGTATAAATCAATGGCGTACAGCGCGGCTTTGGCGTTGAGTGTGTCAAAAATGGTTTCGACCAACAACACATCCGCACCGCCGTCGGTGAGTGCCTGTACCTGCTCGTAGTAAGCATCGACCAGTTCATCGAACGTTACGGCGCGGTAGCCTGGGTCGTTGACATCGGGCGAAAGGGAAGCTGTGCGGTTGGTGGGGCCGATAGAGCCTGCTACAAAACGGGGTTTGTCGGGATTGAGGGCGGTGTACTTGTCACACGCCTCCCGCGTCAAGCGAGCCGATTCGTAATTGAGCTCGTACACCAAGTCTTCCATGTGGTAGTCGGCCATGGCGATGGTTGTACCGCTGAAGGTATTGGTTTCGATGATATCGGCTCCTGCTTCGAGGTAGGCTTCGTGGATTTCCTGAATCACGTCGGGGCGGGTCAATGACAATAAATCGTTGTTGCCTTTAAGTTCGTGTGGAAAGTCTTTGAAGCGTTTGCCGCGGTAATCTTCGTCGGTCAATTTATAGCGTTGAATCATCGAGCCCATCGCGCCGTCGAGCACAAGGATACGAGATTTTAAAATTTCCTGAATGTCGGGGTTTTGCATGTTGCTACTAAATTGTGGGCTCTTTAAGAGCAGTTTTACTTAAAAACATACTTTTTTCTTTTCACGTTCACGCGGGGCGGGAAGGCGTTTTTTTCAAAAAGGCTATAACCCTCACTGATGGTTTTCCAAAAATCAGCGGACGGGTGGGTGTCATAATTGGCCAAATTTTGGGACGTTATTTCAAACGGAAAGGCATGAACGGCAACGGTTTTCTGGCCGAATTCAAAGGCCGTTTGAACCAATGTGTAAATCTCTTCAATGTACGCATCGGTCATTGCATAACAGCCTACAGAGACACATTTTCCATGCACCATTATAAAACTGCCCGTGTAATTTTGGGCCCGATCGAATGCATTTGGGTACCCCAAATTGAACGACAGATGATAGTCGCTGTTGGGATTCATTTGAGCGGGGCTGACTTCGTAAAACCCTTCGGGCGCCTGCAAATCACCCTCTTTTGTTTTTGGGCCCAAGTGCCCAGAAAAATGACAAATCGGATATGTTTTAAAAAGTGCAAAACGTTTTCCGTTTTTAATCCAAATTTCCAGTCGTTTGGACTCTTTAAATATTCTAATAAAAACTGGGCTTCCCCATTCCAATCCACTCGTTACAAATTCGCTTTTCAGTGATTTCGTTATTCTAACAGTCACCTCACGGGAGCGTTCACTGACCGGGAATGGCTGGCCTAAAGCGTTCATTGCAAACAATAAAAGTAGAAAAGCCCGATAAGGCATACATTTTTTTGTCGGAAAATGGAAAATACAAAATTACGACAAAAGTAATGATTACGACGCTTATTAGACGATAATTGGAGATAAGTGAAACAAAATAGATAATAAATAGGGTATTGTAAGGTTTTATAAATAATATATACTTTTTATAGGGTAGTGAATTCCTGAAATAGATAAATTATCCAGCATCTAAAGCACAAAAAATCCCCATCAGACTTGTCCGATGGGGAGAATCATTATGATATACTTTAGCGTTGTTACTAGAACGTAATTCCTAGAGATATTTGGGCTGCGGAATTCTTGGCATTTCCTAAAAATACCTTTGCGGCGTCGCTTTGTGCTACAGGACGTAGTCCATAATTGTAGCGTGTTCCCAACATCAACTTCCCGAAGTAAATACTCAATCCAGCCGAAAGACCGTAGTCAAAACTGTTGAAATTGTCGCGGTTGAGCGTGGTGGCTGCAAATCCAGCGTCACTCTTACTTTCGGTGGAGGCGTTGGCCAGAAACCCTCCGTAGACACCCCCGTGGATATCGACAAAATTGCCCACTTTTACGGTGGCTAATACGGGTATTTCGAGATAATCAAGTTTAAAAGAATTCTCGCCCCGGAAGGTATTGTTTAATAAATTATACCGGGCCGTAACGCCTTTGGTAGAATAGCCAAGCTCGGGTTGTAAATAAAGCACTCCCTTTATGAGAGGTACTTGGGTAAACAAACTTGCGTGAAACCCGTAACGGGGATTGCGGTCGGTAACGTCTTTTAGGTATAAATTTGAGACGTTTAATCCTCCCCGAATACCCGAACGAGAATGGGCTTCTTGGGCGTTTGCGGTTTGGACCAAACCCGTGGCAATACAAATGATTGCTGACATTAATCTGATTTTCATGGCTTCCTTAGTTAAGTAAGTTGGATATAAACTATGTGTGGATATAGGTGTTGTTTTTAGAAGATGTAGCGAATGGAAAGTGCTCCATCGTCTCCCCAAAAACCATCATCTACATTAAGATTGAACGTCGGTTTCCAGTCGATGCTGATGTTGATGGGAATTTCGCGGAAGTTGTACTCTAGCCCTAAAATTCCGTCTATCCCCACCACGCTACTGCGTCCATAAGGTGAATAACCTCTTTTGCTTTCACCCCAAAAATAAACGTGAGCACCTGCACCATAAATAAAATTAAGGCGTTTGACGTCAAAAGCGCGGGCGTGCCCTTCGATGAGTCCTGTAAAGCCTAAGCCTCTCCAGCGGGAAGAGATAATCCCTTCGACGGCTACTTTTGGTTTTGTGAAGTGCTTGATTGTTAATCCATTGGGGCCCCCAGCCCGAAGGCCGATACCCGTACGATAATCTTGCGACCACCCTGATTGTGTGCTGAGAAAGAAGAATGCTGTTCCATACAGCAAAATAAATAACCTGTTCATTGTATTGGGAATAATTGTTT
>JAIXUT010000094.1 GCA_027483385.1 Alphaproteobacteria bacterium | reverse complement strand
GCAGGACCGTACCAGCGGGCACTTCGGCCTGCAAGGTGTGGGGGTTTACCCAGCTGGGCACCAGCGCACGGATGGTTTCAGAAACTTCCAGCAACGCCTGTTGGCCGCTGGCCAGCAGCACAGGCTGGCTGACCGAGGCAGGCAGGGGAGTACCTTTATTTACAGGCGCCACCAGTGGTACCGCTGCAGGCGTATTAGGCACAACAGGGGCCAGCACGCGGGCCAGCTGCTCGCCGCTGGGGGCGTTGGCGGGCACCAACAGCCGCAGGGCTTGCAGCAAGGCAGGAGCTGCTGGCGAAGCAATGGCTTGCGGCACAGCAGACGCACTTCCTGCAACAGTGGGCGGTAAAACGATGGCCAATATTTGCGTTTCTGGAAGATTGTTTACATTATTATGCATATTCGCAAGTTTTGACGGGAGCATTACGGCAACGTCGGTGCGCATCGGCAAGCCCAGCGGGCTGGGTAGGTTCACGGCCACGGCTGGAGTGCTGGCGGTGGTTGGCCCGATGTTGCGCGGGAGGGCGAGGCTGCCGGCGGTGGGGCTTGTCAGGCGTAAATTGAACAGCGGTGCTTCAGCAAACGCACTGGGCAACGGGGTTTGCAGTTGCAGCGGCAAAGGCCCGGCCAATGCTTGGTTGGCAGGGAAAGTTTGCAGCGGGGCAGGGGTGGGCGTCAGATTAACAAGCTGCAACACGATGGGCGGCGCAAACACCCCATTTGGCAAGGTAGCAGTAGGGCCAACCAGCGCAGGCGCCGCGACGGGTGCCGCAGCGGGCGTGGTTTGGGGTGGCGGTTGTAACAGCACACGAAGAATCACCGCATCTTGGGGGCTTAAAACAGTGGTGGCAGCTCCTTGCGGGGGTAACGCGGGGCCAAATGCCACTGCAGGTGCAATAAATGCTTCGGGCAATGCCGCAGTGGGCGCAACTACAGGGGCCCCCGTGTTGTTTGGCAACGGCAGCTGCACCACGCTGCCCACCGCCACGGGCACGGGGCTGCGGGCCTGCACTTCGGTGCCGTTGGGCAGCTTTAAAGTAATCAGCGCGCCGCCACCCGCCGCCGTGGGCAATGGGGCGCTGTTCACCACCTCCGCCCGCAGCGGCACGGGTGTGGCCGCACCGCCCACCGAGGCGCTTGGCAGGGGGAACTGGGCCTGCAGTTTGGCGGCCTCGGGCGGCGTAAAACTGAGCGCCAGCGGCGGCAACGCACTGGGCAACGGCGGCGCATTCAGGCGCGCGAGGGGCGGGAGCGACATGGTGGCAGCCTAACCTAAATCAACCCTGCTGCCGAGAGGGGGAAAACCTACACCAACGCCACCGTCTTTAATTTCGCCTTCGGCGCGATTTCGGTTTGGGCCAGCACGGCCACGGTGGGGAGCGTGCGTTCGGTCAGCAGCCGGGCAAACGGGCGGGCTGTCGGGGAGGTGAGCAGTACCGGGCTGATGCCCGCGTTAAACTGCTTACTGAACGTATCGTTCGCCGCGCGTAAAAAGGCCTGAATTTTATCGGGCGCCATGGCCAGTTGGCGCTCGTTGCCATCTTTATCGAGGCTCACAATCGCATCGGTAAATTCCTTTTCCCAGGCTGGCGAAAGGGCGACGATCGGCAACACGCCGTCGGCGCCCAGGTGCTGAAACGTCAATTGCCGCCCCAGGCGCGCGCGAACGTGCTCGGTGAGCAGAGTTAAATTGCGCTGGCCTGGCACCACTTCAGATAAAGCTTCTAAAATGGTTGGCAGGTCGCGGATGCTCACCCGCTCGCGCAGCAGGTTTTGCAGCACCTTTTGCAGCACGGGCTTGGCCAGTTTGTCGGGCACCAGTTCATCAATGAGTTTGCCGTGCGTGCCCTTGGCTTCATCCAAAAGCTTATCCAACTCCATGCGGGTCAGCAGGTCGGGCAGGTTATCCTTCACCACTTCGGTTAAGTGCGTCACCACCACGTTGGCGGTATCCACCACCGTATAGCCGTTAAACTGGGCGGTCTCGCGGCTGCCTTCGGCAATCCAGCGGGCGGGCAAGCCAAAGGTGGGCTCGGTGGTCTCGCGGCCTTCTAAGGGCGGTAGTGTGCCGCCCGTGGGGTCCATCGCCAGCAAATAGCCAGGTTCCAAGGCCCCGCCGCCCGCTTTGGTTTCCTTGATGTAAATGGCGTAGTCGCCGGGCTTGAGTTGCAAGTTATCTTGAATGCGGACAGAGGGAATGACGAAGCCCAGTTCGCGCGCCAGTTGCCGCCGTGTGGCTTTAATTTGCTCGGTCAGGCGGCCGCCCTTGCTTTCATCCACCATCCCCAAGAGGCCGTAGCCCAGCTCCAGCCGCAGGGTATCCACATGCAGCAAGCTGGCAATGGGCTGTTCGGGCGGCGCGGTGGGCGCAGCCAGGGCTTCGGCGGCGGCGGTTTGCTCTTCTTTCACCAGCAGTTTTTGCAGTATGCCTTTTTGTACCGCAAAGGCCGCAAAGCCAAGGCCTCCAGCCAGTAACCAAAAGGGCAGTTTGGGCATATCGGGGAGCAAGGAAATAAAGAAAATCAGGCCTGCCGCCACATACAGCGTACGCGGGCTGGCACCAAGCTGATTGAACAGCGCCGTTCCCGCCACTTCATCTGTGCCGCTTTTGGCCACCAGCATACCCGCGCCGATGGAAATGGTGAGGGCGGGAATGTAGGCCACCAGGCCGTCGCCAACAGTTAAAAGCACATAGCGGTTGGCGGCTTCACCCAAGGCCATGTCGTGCATCAACACCCCAATGGTAATGCCCACCACCACGTTAATAATGGTGATAATCAGGCCCGCAATCGCGTCGCCGCGCACGAACTTGCTGGCCCCGTCCATCGCCCCGTAAAAGCCGGTTTCCTGTTCCAGATCCTTGCGGCGCTGCCTTGCTTCATCTTCCTTAATTAATCCCGCGTTCAGGTCGGCATCGATGGCCATTTGCTTGCCGGGCAGGCTATCCAAGGTAAAGCGGGCGGCCACTTCGGCAATCCGCCCCGAACCCTTGGTGATGACCATGAAGTTCACAATAATCAGGATGGTAAACAGCACCAAGCCCACCACAAAATTGCCGCCCATAATCACGCTGCCGAAGGCCGCGATAATTGCGCCTGCGGCTTCCGTCCCCGTGTGCCCGCTTTCCAAAATCAGACGCGTACTGGCCACGTTCAGGGCCAGCCGAAAGGTGGTGGTGACCAATAGCAGCATCGGGAAGGCGGTGAATTCCAGCGCCCGCCGCACAAACAGGACGGTGAGCAGCACCAGCAAGGAAATGGCGATGTTGGCGGCAATCAGGATATCCTGAACAAAGCACATAAAAAACAAAAAAAACAGGACAATCAGGCTAATTACGTCTAGCGCCAGCAGCACATCTTGCTGCCGCGCGTTGCGTAAAATTGCGTTAAAATCCATGAACCTATGCCATTATTCTACTAGGCGGTTTGCTTTTCTCGCTTTCTTGGCCCTCCGCTCCGCACGTACTGAAAAGTACGCTTGCGCCACTTAGGCCAGTTGGCGGTCTGCGGAAATCAATAAAATCAACTCCGCCTAGCGAATACTGAAATAGGTTCATATTTTTTATTTTTGGTCTCTCTCAAGGCCCACCTTAAAGCCGATGACTTAAGATGACGAGGGGTTGTGGAAAAGAATGGGTTAAGGTTTAAGCGCCGCATGGTGTCATTGCGAGGAGATAACAAGTATCCCGAAGGCCAGATGAGGCAAAACGACGCGGCAATCTCCTGCGATATAAGCCTGCGTCGATAGGGATTGCTTCGTCGCTTAAACACTTATAACCTGACTCACATGAGCTCTCCTCGCAATGACCCCCTTCCTTCATCGCGCCTGTTGCTGCTTGGGATTGCCCTCTTGGCGCTGGGCTTGCTGGCCAGCGGTTTTGTGCTGGAATATGGGTTTGGCGTGCTGCCGTGCCCGATGTGCTGGTGGCAGCGCTACGCCCATGCCGCCATACTGCTTGCGGCAAGTGTTGGGGTTGGGCTGCGGCAGGAACGGCTTGGCACGTTGGCAGTAGGTTTGGCAGCGCTGTTGGGCCTGGGTGTGGCGGCCTGGCAAGTGGCGGCGCAGCAAGGGGTTCTGCCTTACCCGCCTAGTTGCGCGGGGGATGCCAATATGGTGGTGGTGGGTGCCGATTTGCTGGCCGCGATGGCGCGCACCACGGTCATTCCGTGTGATACCGAAACCTTCACGTTGTTAGGGTTAAGCCTTGCGGCGTGGAATGTTCCCGCCATGCTGCTGGTACTTGGCGGGGCATTAAAAGTGTGGCTTAATTTACCTAAATGAGCACCCCCCTCCAGCTAACCTTGCCCAACAACAAGCTGGTGGCCGAACTGTGTGGCCGCCAGGATAGCAACTTGCAACTGATTGAAGATAGCTTAGGCGTGCAGCTGGTGGCGCGTGGCAACCAGCTGGCGATTTTTGGTGCTGCCGACCAAGCCCGCCAGGCCAAACTGGTGCTGGAAGATTTATATAAGCTGCTGGAGGGCGGCCAGAGCCTTAGCCCCGCGCAAGTTGAGGCAGCACTGCGGGTGGCGGGTGGGCTGCTGGATGTGGCCATGCGCCCTGCCGATGTGCTGACCAGCCAGACCATTGCCACCCCCTTAATTAAACTGATGCCGCGCAGCCAAACCCAGGCCCGCTACATGCAGGCGCTGCAAACGGCACCCTTGGTGTTTGGCGCAGGGCCAGCAGGCACGGGTAAAACCTTTATTGCCGCCGCGCAGGCGGTACAGCTGTTGGTTTCAAGGCAAGTGAAAAAGCTGGTACTGACACGGCCCGTGGTGGAAGCCGGCGAAAAGCTGGGGTTTTTGCCCGGCACCTTTGAAGAAAAAATTGACCCCTACTTACGCCCGTTATTCGATGCCCTCGATGACACGCTGGGCCGCGAGCGCTGGATGAAAATGCGCGAGGGTGGGCAGATTGAAATCGCCCCCTTGGCCTACATGCGCGGCCGCACGATCAGCGATAGCGTGCTGTTGCTGGATGAAGCGCAGAACACCACCCCCAGCCAGATGAAGTTGTTTTTAACCCGTATGGGCGAGGGCAGCCGGGTGTTCGTAACGGGCGACTTAAGCCAGAGTGACCTGCCACGTGGCATGCGCAATGGGCTAAAGGATGCGCTGGATACGTTGGAAGGCCTGCGCGGGATTGAAGTGGTGAAGTTTAAGGAAACCGATGTGGTGCGCCACCCACTGGTGAGCACGATTGTAAGCGCCTACGCCGAAAAAGAGCGCCAGATTGCGATGCGGCTGGACGAATAGCCAGCGGCCCGTTAGAGTTAAAAGTCGTTTCACCTAAACATTTGGAGCAGGCCGATGGAAGCGCTTTATGGGGTCTTGGCGTTGTTCGCGTTGGTGGCTTATGCTGGGATAGCCGCCGGTTTTTAGCTGATCAATGCCATTTTGGATGGCACTTTTACCGGTGAAGGCGATGGCCTGAGCCGTGCCCAGCGCCGCGTACGGTTGTTTGAAGCAGCTGGCTGGCCGTGGATCATCTTTTCAATGATGGCAGGGAAAGTGCGTCAGTTTCTCCTAACGGCGTTTCGCCGTTAGGAGTTTTTTTATTTACAATTTTTTTAAAGTATGCATTTTAAAGTTACAGGGGATAGTCTCCCCAAGAGGTGGCGCATGAGCAAGTTTCAACAGATTTCCATTTCGATGGCGAAAAAATATGTCATTGTAATGATTTTTTATGGAATTGGTGCAGTTGCGCTGATTCTGTTTCTTTGGTTTGGCTGGCTTACCGCCTACGCTTGGTTGGCAGCGCTGATGGGACTTTTTTCGTGGCTGTTTGCGTGGGCGTTTACCGGCGCCGATAACAATGAACACAGTGAAGAAGGCACTCCTCCCACGTTGAGGGATTACCTCATGCTGGCTGGGGTGGCGCTGGGCGCTGCTGTCCTAGCCCCGCTGGTTTGGATAGCCGGGGTGGCTGCGCACATGTTCCTGAAATACTCGGAGCGTTCTTCGGTCAAGAAGATTTAGCTTTTCCCGTACTTTGCTTGCCAGCCGACTTAACCCTGTTGCCTTGTGCGGCAGGGTTGTTTTGTTTATTCATGATCCTTCGCTCAAACTCAGGATGAACTCAGTGACCAAAAAATCGTAAACGATTTTTTGACCTCGTTCATTTAAATACCTTTACCCGCTGGGTGGGTGGCAGCAGGCTATTCAGGGTTAATTCTAGCCCGCGCGGATTTTCCTGTTTCAGCATCGAAAGGGTGGCGGCGAGCATCAGCTTGCGCATCAGTAGGTCATCACCGCTCATTTGCTCCAGCTTCGCAGCCAGCGGGGTAAACACCATATAGGCCAGCACAGCGCCATAAAAGGTAGTTAAAATCGCCACCGCCATGGCCGGGCCAATTGCTTCGGGGGTCGAAAGCTGCCCGAGCATCTGCACCAGCCCAATCAGGGTGCCAATCAACCCCATCGCCGGCGCCACTTCCGCCGCGCGGCGCAGCAGCCCGAGGCCCCGCTCTTGGCGTTCCAGCAGGCTGGCGGTATCTTGGGTGAGGATCTTTTCCACAGCGTCCGCCGGGGCGCCATCGATGGCCAAAAACAGAGCCTGCCGCAAAAACGGGTGGGCTTCCTTGGCGGCCTGCGCCTGTAAGGCCAGCAACCCATTGGCGCGGGCTTTTTGTGCCAGTTCCAATAAATGTTTAGCCAAACCACCAAACGCCTGTGGGCCATGGCCCAGCGCTTGCCCTGCCAGGGCCGCTGTACTGGCAAGGTCGGCGGGGGTGAAGCTGATGAGGACCACGGCCAGCGTCCCGCCAATCACAATCAGCACTGAAGGAATATCGAGAAACGCCCCGACATGCCCGCCCATGGCAATGGCCAGCGCCACCAGCGCAAGCGCAGAGATGAGGCCGAGGACGCTGAAAGGGGTCATGGAAACTGCTTGAAACGTTACGTTGCCGCCTTCACGATTTCGGTCATGGTCACGCCCAGCTTATCCTCCACAATCACCACTTCGCCACGCGCCACCAGGCGGTCGTTCACGTAAATATCAATCGCGTCGCCCACCTTGCGGTCAAGTTCCACCACCGCGCCGCGCCCCAGTTTCAGCAGTTGGGAAATATTCATGGCAGTGGTGCCCAGCACGGCTTTCACCGTCACGGGGACGTCGTATACCGCCTCCAGGCCCGCTTCCGCGCCTTTGGTACCGCCCGAGGCGCCGCCCAGGTCTTCCAGGTTTAAATTGGTGTTCGGCGTGTTCATCGGGAACGTCCTTTTTCTTAGGCTTAAACTAGCGAAATTTTGCGGTTACTTCAATGCATCGACAAGGTCATCATCGCCCAGCAAGGCAGCAGCGCGGGCGGCCCGTTCCTGCGCCGCGGCAAACAGCGCTGGGTCGGGCGCGGCTGGGCTGGGTTTGGGCGCGGGTGGGGCAGGTTGCTCGGGTGCTACCATGTTTAGTTCGGTGGCGGGTGGCAAGGTTGGCGTGGTGAAATCGGGCTTGGGCAACGGGGTGGCACCTGCGGCGGTAAGTAAGGCTTGCACCGCGGCGTTGTGGTCGGCCAGTTTGGCTTCCACGCCACCGTGCTGCCATTCCACCAGGGCATCGGTGGGGCCCAAGGCGCTGTCGGTCACAATCCGCAGCGGCAAGCCCAGCACGGTGGCGTGCGGCAAATTCAGTTTTTCATGATACCCACGGGCGGAGGGGTGCAACTTCAGGGTTAAATTCTCTTCGGTGTTGGCCAGAGGTAACAGGGCGCGCAGGTGGTGCTCCAGCACTTCGGGGCCGTAATGCTGGCTGGCGTGGCCAAGCAGGCACTGCAGCGTGCCTTGCAGCAGGCCTAATAAATTATTTAGCAGCTGGCCGTCACGCACTTCCATGGCCTGTTGCATGGCCATCAGGGTATTTTGGGTGTGCTGCTGCAGACGCGCCAAGTCGGCCTGGGCTTGTTGCTGGCCTTCCACCAAGCCTGCGGCGTGACCTTCACTGTACGCCTGCTGCAATTTGGCTTCGGCAGTACGGCTGGTGTGTTGGGGCAGGCTTAAGGCAGCAGCATTGCGCCCGCCACCCACCACCTCAAAAAATTCGGTATCGAAGGTGAATTTGGCAGGTGTGGCCGGCGGATTAGACATCGGGTTAACTGATAAACTCGTCGAGGCCATCTTCGCCGCTGCTTAAAATAATCTCGCCCTTATCGGCCAGCGCCTTGGCAACTCCAACAATTTTCAGCTGCGCTTCATCCACGTCGCGCACCTTCACAGGGCCCATCACGTCCATATCTTCCTTCATAATTTTCGCGGCGCGTTCGCTCATGTTCTTCATAAACTTCTCGCGCATTTCGGGCTTGGCGCCTTTCAGAGCAATTGCCAGAGTATCCTTATCAATATCGCGCAGAATGGTCTGGAAGCCCTTGTCGTCGGTCTTCATAATATCTTCAAAGGTGAACATCAGGCTACGGATCCGTTCGGCATCTTCGGGGTGCTTACCTTCCAGAATACTCATAAACTTTTGTTCGTTGCTGCGGTCGAAGTTGTTAAAAATCTCGGCCATCAGTTCGTGGCTGTCGCGGGTATTTTTTTGCGCCAGGTTGCGCATGAATTCGGTTTTCAGGCTGTCTTCTACTGCCGCCAAGACCTCGCGCGGCACGTTATCCATCACCAACACGCGTTCCATCACTTCGGTCGCCAGGTCTTCGGGCAGCACGGCCATCACTTTGGCCGCATGGCTGGGCTTGATGCGCGAGATAATCACGGCCACCGTTTGCGGGTATTCATTCACCAAATAGCTGGCCAGCGTTTCTTCGTTCACGTTGGCCAATTTTTCCCACATGGTACGGCCTGCGGGGCCGCGCATTTCTTCCATCAGTTCCTTCACACGGTCTTCTTTCAGGAACGATTTCAGATAGCGCTCGGTAGTGCCCCAGCCGCCGACCATCCCGCCGCTGCCCGTTCCCACCGCTTCGGCAAATTCCTGCATCGCCATTTCCATTTCTTCGCCGCTGACGTTGCCCAACTGGGCCATCTCGCGGCTGACGTCGCGGATTTCGTAGTCATCCATGAAGCTGAACAACTGGGCGGCGCGTTGCTCGCCCATGGAAAGCAACAAGATTGCGGCGCGGCGGGGGCCATTCACTTTCGCCATGATTTAGCCCTCGCTGCTGCTGGCATTGGGGTTGCCGCCACTCATCCAGCCGCGCAGAACGCTGAGCGATTCTTCGGGGTACTG
>JAIXUT010000179.1 GCA_027483385.1 Alphaproteobacteria bacterium | reverse complement strand
GCCTGAGTGGTTATTTAAAAACCAAAAAAGGTAAGATATTGCTATTCAGCATGATGAACAATAATTATATCGTTAAAACCGCCGAAATTCGTCGGGAAGTAGAGCGTATTTTAACAGAGATACACGAGAAATATTGAGTAAAACAAATAATCACGCAAAGGCGCGGAAACACAGAGGCTTCGCTAGAAAAATCATCCATAGAATCAGATACGACAATGACGACAATAGAACAAATAAAACAATACAACGCAGGGCGCAATGCGCTGCTATTGGCGCACAAATACGAGCGCATGACGGGAGATTTATATCGTTTTTTTCGGGCCACAGGCCATTTGTTTTATAATGATTTTGCGCAGCACTTTTCGACCATCGATACCTCGCGGGTATGGGGGTGCGGTGATTTACATTTGCAGAATTTTGGCACCTACAAAGCCGAAAATAGGCTGGTGTATTTTGATTTGAACGATTTTGATGAAGCCATGCAAGTACCCGCCACCTGGGAGTTGAGCCGGATGCTAGTGAGTATTCAGTTGGCCGCCGAAGAGCTGGACTTGGAAGAAGCCGAATGTAACCTGCTAGTCAAGGCGTTTTTAAACAGTTATACCCAAACACTTTTGAGTGGGAAACCCATTGACATTGAGCGTCGTACGGCCACGGGAATGTTGCAGGCATTCATGGAAAAACTGGAAAAACGCCGAAGAAAAGACCTGATTAAAGAGCGCACCCTAAAAGTAGACGGTGAACGAAAGCTGAACGTTGACCACGAAAAAGTGGTGGGTATTTTGCCTGAGCAAAAAGCGATGGTAGAGCAAATGGTAATGGAATGGCAACAACAACACCCCAATCCGTTCTTTAAACGCATCTGTGACGTGGGTATTCGGATCACGGGCACGGCGAGTTTGGGGCTAGAGCGCTACGTTTTGTTGGTAGAAAGTCCCAACGAAAAGTTGTATCTGCTCGACCTCAAAGAAGCACGACATTCTGTTTTAAGTTCACATATTCAGTTGCCACAACCCCTTTGGGAAACAGAAGCCCAACGTATTGCAGAAATCCAAAAGCGCGTAAACAATGTACTTCCTACCCTGCTCAACCCCATTGCAAACGGCACTAAATCGTACATTCTGAAAGAATTACAACCCGAACAGGATAAATTTGACTTTGAATATTGGGACGGAGAAATGGAGAGTCTGGAAAACTTGATTCGGACCATGGCCATGCTGACCGCCTCTGGACACCTGCGCAGTGCAGGGCGGCAGGGGTCGTCTATTGCCGATGAACTCATTGCTTTTTCGCAGGAGACCCAGTGGCAGCAGGATTTAATTTTTTATTGTAAAGCCTACCCCACCAAAGTACATCAGGATTATTTTGATTTTTGTGAAGCCTACGAGGAAGGTTTTTTTGAGGAATAACCCGGCAAGCAGGACATACCAAAAACCTCATGCCTTTCGTTGGATGATAGCAAGCATACAATTCCTTCTTGAAAAAAAATATTTTCGATTAAATTTGTTTTACTGCAAACTCAAGCCATTACTGCCAAAACCCACAAAGGCATTCAGCTAAAGTTTAATGAAGTTTTTGTCAAAACGAATCGTTTTCCCGTATATACTGCTAAATGGAAAAGTGATGCTTTTAAAATGACACATCATTATTTTGAAGATTTTATACGCCGCTAACCGCCCGCTCCATGACTTTTTACCGAGTATTATTTCTATTACTATTGGGCACTTCTGCGTTTGCGGGAGGGATTCGGGGCGTTGTTACAACCACAAAAGGCGAGCCGCTCGCCTATGCCGCCATTGCCGTAAAGGGCACAAATTTGGGAACAATGGCCAATGCCGAAGGACGTTATGAGTTGACATTACAACCTGGACGGTATGAAATTATATTTCAGTATTTGGGGTATAAAACCATTCTCAAAGTCGTTGAAATAACGGCGGATTTTCAAACCCTTGATGCTACTCTCGAAGAACAGGCCCTCAACATCAACGAAGTAAGAATTGGCTCCAAAAGCGAAGACCCTGCCTACACCATCATGCGGAGGGCCATTGCAAAATCACGTTTTCATGCCTTGCAGGTGGCTTCTTACAGCGCCCGCGCTTACATCAAAACGACGGGAGTAGCCACCCAAATTCCTTTTTTTGCCGAAAAAGCACTCAAAAAAGAAGGCATCGAAGAAGGGCGCCCCATCTTGAACGAAAGTGTGAATGAAATTACTTTTCGGCAACCAAACAATTATCAACAACGCATTATATCTACCCGTAATAGCCTGGATAACAGCGCACCTAGCCCCAATGCCTTTGTGTTGGCTAGTTTCTATGACCCTACCGTTGGCGATGCCGTGTCGCCGCTGTCGCCCAAGGCGTTTGGGTATTATAAATTTGAATACGAGGGGTCGTTTCGCGAAGGAGATTTGGAAGTAAACCGCATCAAAGTCATTCCGCGCTCCTACGGCGAAGGGGTTTTTAAAGGTAAGATTTACATCATTGAAAATACGTGGGCCATTCACAGTCTCGACCTCCAAACCACGGTTCAGAGCCTCGACGTAGACGTCAAGCAGGTCTTTAATCCCGTGCAGCAAGTGTGGATGCCCACCAACTTGCAGTTTCGGTTTGG
>JAIXUT010000121.1 GCA_027483385.1 Alphaproteobacteria bacterium | reverse complement strand
GTGCTGCCGAAAAGGATTACCAATAAGTGCTTAGTAATGCCTGCGGCAGCATGGAATTGGTTGTTCCTTCTCGGGCCCGCTTATATTCGCTGGTGCTGCCGAAAAGGATTGTCCGCCCGCTGCGCGTGTGCGGCTGTTCCTTTGTCGGCGAAAGAGGCGAGGAAATTTAAGAATGGTGCTGCCGAAAAGGATTGAACTTTCGACCTCGTCATTACCAATGACGTGCTCTACCACTGAGCTACGGCAGCACTGCGGCTTCCCTAGCAAGCATAGGCCTGCTTGACAAGGGGGTTATGTAAGTATACAAAAATAGTGAGGAAGCATTAGGCATTTTGCATAAGCTTCATCTTTCTTTCCTGTTCACCCCTAACCCTGGGAGGGCACCATGCCTCCATCACGTCGCCCATTCCTTTGGTTTGGGATTATACTTGGGCTGCTTCTGACACTCTGGCCATGGGGCGCCAAGACCCAAGAGTTGCGCGAGCGCGACTGCTATGCCCGCTGGTATAGCACGGCAATACGTGAAATCACTGTCGTGCGGAGCTGGAACACGCAAATCTGGGCCAAGGGCAAGGAGCAGTCCGATATCTATCAGCTCCTGAGCATCAACGATCCAACCCAGCGCGAGTTTCTGGCCATCATGGGCCTCATAGGGCGGCTTAATTGCGCCTCGCAACGCGGTGACCCTGTGGCACGAGGGCTCTATATCCAGTGGTATGAGCTCATCAGGCCCTTGCGTAGTAAGGTCCTCGATACTTTCATGGAAGGCCGTGCGATTGCCTTTCGTGAGCTCTCGGCACGCGCCGTACTGGCGTATTTTCGTGGTCGTCTCAAAGACGCAGAAAAACCCATCGACGCCAACTTCACCGCACCCGAACGTAGGCTGCTGGCCTTCTCAGTTGCGCACATCGCGGCGCAAGAACGACGCTACTGCAACACCGAAGAACGCCTGCGTGGGCGTATTACGGCGGTTGACTCGCCCTGTGGCCTTCGCCGTTGAATCGAAGCTCACCCGCCCGCCCTTTAAAAAAGGCGGGCGGTTGCGCATTTGGGGGGTTTGCTGTTAAAAGAGCGCTATGCAAACCCCTGCCACCCCTGAATTCTCCGACCTCATTGCGCAACGACAACACAAGTTTGCCGAATACTTAAAACGCGGCGGCGAGCGCTACCCCAACACTGTGGCCCCCACCGCCACCACCGCGGAATTGGCCGAGCGTTATGCCAATTCCGACAAAGAAACGCTCATAGGCACCCCAACCCCCAGCTACACCTTGGCGGGGCGTATTATGGCGCTGCGCCTGTTTGGTAAGCTGCTCTTTGCCCAGTTGCAGGATGGCGTAGGGCGGCTACAAATTTCCTTAAGCGTGGATGTGAGCAGCCCCGAAGTTTTTGCCCTCTTTAACGATTGCATCGATTTGGGCGACTGGGTAGCGGTTTCGGGCCGCATGGGCCGCACCAACAAGGGTGAATTAACTCTGCAGGTCGAAAGCTTTACCCTGCTGGCCAAGTGCCACCACCCGCTGCCCGACAAATGGCACGGCCTGGAAGATGTGGAAGCCCGCTACCGCCAACGGTACCTCGATATGTTCATCAACCCCGAAGTGTCGCAGGTCTTTATTACGCGCAGCAAAATGATTTCCGCGATTCGGCGGTTTCTGGATAGCAACGGCTTTTTGGAAGTGGAAACCCCGATTCTGCAACTTCAGGCCGGTGGCGCCACCGCGCGGCCATTCCATACGCACCACAATGCCCTGGATTTACCGCTGAATCTGCGCATTGCGCCTGAATTGTTCCTCAAGCGCCTATTGGTGGGTGGGCTGCCACGGGTGTATGAGCTTTCGCGCAACTTCCGCAATGAAGGTATTTCCACCAAGCATAACCCCGAATTTACCATGCTGGAATGGTACATGGCCTACGCCGACCGCGAGCAGGTGATGGCTTTAATGGAAGCCATGCTCCGCCAGGTGGTGACCGAGCTGCAAGGCCACGCCCAGCTGCCCTACGCCGAGCACCTGATTGACTTTGCCAAGCCCTTCACGCGCCTGACCATGCGTGAAAGTCTGCTGGCGCTGGCCGGGTTTAGTGAAGCGGACTTGGCCACGATTGATACCCTCGCGGCCGCCGCCAAGCTTAAAAAAGTTGAACTGCCCAAACCACTTCCAAGCTACGGCGAACTATTCCAGCTATGCTTTGAAACGCTGGTTGAGCCGCAGCTGATTCAGCCGACCTTTATTCTGGATTACCCGATTGAAACCTCGCCACTGGTGCGTCAGCACCCCAATCGCCCCGGCTGGGTTCAACGGGCCGAACTATATATTGCGGGTCGAGAACATGGCGAATTTTATAGCGAACTGAACGACCCGACCGACCAACGCGCGCGCTTTGAAGCCCAGCGCACCAAGGCCCAAGCGGGCGACAAGGAAGCCATGCCGTTTGATGAAGATTTTCTGCATGCTCTGGAATTGGGCATGCCTCCCGCAGGCGGTATTGGACTTGGTATCGACAGGCTTGCTATGCTGCTGACCAATCAGCCCAGCATCCGCGATGTCATCCTCTTCCCGCTCCTCCGCCCGAAAAGCTAAACGCCGCTGGCCATGGGTGTTGCTGGCCCTGTTGCTAGCCCCCTTGGCCTATGCAGTGGCCTTGGTGTGGCTCCCCGTACCCGCCACGCCGCTCATGCTCTGGCGCTGGGTGAATGGGGTGGGCGTGACGGAACAAAGCTGGTTCTGGCAACGCCGTTGGGTGGCCCTGAATAAACTTCCCACCGTCATCCCTCAGGCCGTGATTGCCAGCGAAGACAACCGCTTTTGCCTGCACGGCGGCGTGGATTGGCTGGCGGTGCAGCAGGTCTACGAAGAATGGCAAGAAGGCGAGGGGCTGCGCGGCGCCAGCACCGTTTCCATGCAGGTGGCCCGCAATGTGTTTTTGTGGCCCAACCAAGACCCAATCCGCAAGGGTTTGGAAGTGCCGTTGACTTACCTGATTGAAGCCCTGTGGGGCAAGCGGCGGATTATGGAGGTGTACCTCAACATTGCCGAATGGGGGCCTGGGGTGTACGGCATCGAAGCCGCCGCACGGCACCATTTTAACAAACCCGCGCGGAAACTTACGCGGGCGGAGGTGTTTCGGCTGGTCAGCATCTTGCCAAGCCCGCTGCGCTGGAACCCCAAACAGCCCAGTAAATGGGGGCGGTTGCGGGTGGCGAGCCTTGGGCAACGGATTGCCCAGTTAGGCCCCGCAACACAGTGCGTGAAATAAACAACGGATTACTTTCACTTTAGGCTGGTCAAGTTATAGGCAGCCTGTTAAGGCATGCTTAATTGAAAGAGAACACGATGGCATACGAAGGCGGCCCGCGCGGCCCGAAAAAGTTTGGCGATAAACCCCGTGGTACAGGCGGCCCACGCAAGAGCTTTGGCGATAAAGCCTACACGCCCCGTGGTGCTGCGGGCGGCGACCGCCCTGCCTACGGAGCAAAAAGACCTTATACCCCGCGCACCGAAGGCGGCGATCGCCCCGCTTACGGCGAAAAGCGGCCCTACACGCCCCGTACCCAAGGCGGTGCCGAGCGCCCACGTACGTACGGCCCCCGTAAAGACTTTGGCG
Organism: Alphaproteobacteria bacterium; assembly: GCA_027483385.1. Taxonomy (GTDB): domain Bacteria; phylum Pseudomonadota; class Alphaproteobacteria; order UBA2136; family UBA6156; genus JADCGN01. The sequence goes on along the minus strand of JAIXUT010000121.1, from coordinate 2,224 downwards.
ACCGCCCCGCCTATGGAGAAAAACGGCCCTACACCCCACGCGGTGAAGGTGGCGACCGTCCCGCGTACGCTGCCAAACGGCCTTATACCCCCCGTACGGAAGGTGGTGCCGACCGCCCCCGTACGTACGGCCCCCGTAAAGACTTTGGCGACCGCCCTGCTTACAGTGAAAAACGCCCCTACACCCCGCGCACCGAAGGCGCCGAGGGCCCGCGCACGTACGGCCCACGCAAAGACTTTGGCGACCGCCCCGCCCGGCCCCCTTATGCCCCACGTCCGCCACGCACCGAAGGTGGTGACCGCCCCGCCTACGGCGAAAAGCGCCCCTACACCCCCCGCGCCCCGCGTGAAGGCGGCTTTGAACGTAGCCCAGATTGGGGTGATGCCAAAAAGCCCCGCTACGCCGAAAAAACCAGCGGCAAGGCGCAGTTTGAGCGCAAACCCAAGGCCGATGACGCCGACGTGCTGGCCAACCGCGACGGCTGGCTGGTGGGGCATCACGCCGTATTGGCGGCCCTGAACAACGGCCGGCGGAAAATCCGGGAAGTCTGGTTACTTAGCGAAGCCACGGGCGACCTGGCCGCCGTGCTGGCCAGCCACCCCGAATGGCCCGTGCAAATTAAGGCGCGCGAAGACTTTAACCGCGAGTTCGCCGATGCCGTGCACCAGGGCATTGCCGCACTGGTCGGCAATTTACATCAGCCTTCCTTGCCCGAACTCTTGGCCACCAAGCCCGCTTTGTTGGTGGCTTTGGATCAAGTGACCGACCCCCACAATTTAGGTGCCATTGTGCGCAGTGCTGCCGCCTTTGGCGCGGGCGGCGTGTTGGTGACCGAACACCGTGCGGCAGGGGTGAACGCCACTGCCGCTAAGGCCGCAGCTGGGGCGCTGGAAAGCGTGCCCGTGGCCGAAATCACCAACCTGGCCAACGGCATTAAAATGCTGCAGGAAAATGATTACCTCTGCATCGGGCTGGCCGGTGATACCGAAACCGAATTGGGGGAAATCCTCAAGCCACTGAAAAAAGGGCAAAAAGTCTGCCTCGTGGTGGGCAGTGAAGGCGAGGGCCTGCGCCGTTTAACCCGCGAAAGCTGCGACCACCTGGCCAAAATCGGGATTAGCAGCAATGTGGAAAGCCTGAACGTGAGCGTGGCAACAGGTGTGGCGTTGGCGCTGATTGCCCGGCGTTAGTTTCAGAAAGGTTTCATCCCTGCGAAGGCAGGGATCACCTCTCCGAGGCTGACTGTTTGGCCCGTATTTAATAAACCAAAAAATCCCAACGAGATCCCTGCCTTCGCAGGGATGACATAAGAGATATTTAGCTTTCTCACGGCTTGACAACGAGGCCGAAAATACCCCATAAGCCGCCATGCCGTTGCGACAGGCACACAATGCTCGGCGTGTACCTCTCAAATCAACCCCTGGCCCTAGCAAAGCCAACTAAAAAAAGGATTTCTCAGTATGGGAAAAGCTACCTTCTCGCGGAACAAACCGCACTGTAACATCGGAACCATCGGCCACGTTGACCATGGCAAGACCACGCTTACTGCCGCCATTACCAAGTATTTCGGCGAATTCCGTGGCTACGACTCCATCGACAGCGCCCCTGAAGAAAAGGCCCGCGGGATTACCATCAACACCGCCCACGTGGAATACGAAACCGCCAACCGGCACTACGCCCACGTAGATTGCCCCGGTCACGCCGACTACGTGAAAAACATGATTACCGGTGCCGCCCAAATGGATGGTGCGATTCTGGTGGTGGCCGCGACCGATGGCCCCATGCCCCAAACCCGCGAGCACATTCTGTTGGCCCGCCAAGTGGGCGTGCCCAAAATTGTGGTGTTCCTGAACAAGTGCGACATCGCCGACAAAGACTTGCTGGAACTGGTGGAAATGGAAATCCGCGAGCTGCTGGCCAAGTATAACTTCGATGGCGACAACACCCCGATTATCCAAGGCAGCGCCAAGCTGGCCCTGGATGGCGACACGGGCGAAATGGGCGAACAGGCCATGCGCAAGCTGATGGAAGCTGTTGACACCTGGATCCCGCAAGCCGAGCGCGAACTGGACAAGCCATTCCTGATGCCGGTGGAAGACGTGTTCACCATTACCGGTCGTGGGACTGTGGTCACTGGCCGTATTGAGCGCGGGATTGTGAAGGTGGGTGAAGATATCGAAATCGTGGGTCTGCGCCCAACGATGAAGACTGCCTGCACGGGTGT
>JAIXUT010000124.1 GCA_027483385.1 Alphaproteobacteria bacterium | reverse complement strand
GTTTCCCAGCCAACCACAAACAGGCATGGCCCGAGTCAGCACGGTCATAACCCCGACCACTTGCCACAAGTGTAATGGTCGGGAACTTCCAAGCCACTAAAAGCTTCATGGCTGCGCTAGTTTCCTCAATCAAGCCACCGCCACCATTACAACGGATTACCAACTGTGGGCAACGGCGACCCTCAGCAATCCCGAGAATTCTACGAAAATTGTTGTAAAACCCGGCCTGAATTTGCGCCGGCAGAATTATTTCTGCGGCACTTTGATGCGGGCGAAGCCGCAGTGTAATTCCTCCAAGCACAAATTTTGTCATGTTGGCCTCCACAAAAAAGGCCCGCAGGCCAGGTGTTGCGCGCAGCAGGATGCCACGCTTCATAATCTCTATGTATACTTAATTAAAAAGACCGTCAAGTCCGCAATTGCGGCTTTATATACCCCAGCAATACCAGCATCAGGGCGCCAATCAAGGCCCAAGCGGGAACCATGAAAAACGGTACGCCAAACACCCCGCCACAGAGCGGCCCACAGGCCACGGGCGCACTGTGCAGCCACACGCCGCCCAGCAGCGTCATCCATAGCTCACCCACAAAGCCCAATACCCCGTAAAGGCTTAGTAAAAACACGCTGCCACGGCCATGAACCCATACTGTCGCGGCAAACAGGCCTGTCATAATAATCAGCGCCAGCCACGGCTGCGGATGGAGCAAAATGACTGTTGAAAGCATGAAGGAATTCAAGGTCATCTGCCACCCTAAGCGCCCTTGCGCAGTGTGGGGGGTGTACCAGCTGGCGAGGTAGTTAGTAGTTTTTTGCATGCCAAAACCTAGCACGCTGTTAGCCGGATGTCATTCAGAGCGAAGCGAAGAATCCAGGTTTTTAAAAACTCACAAAGACCTGGATTCTTCGGCTAAAGCCTCTGAATGACCGATGTATTTACCGCTCGGCCTGCAACGGAATCAGCCGCACCACCAAGGCCCGCAGCGGTACGGTGGCCACCAGGCGCTCGGGTTGGCCCGGCAGTAAATCCAGCACAAAACGCTGGCTGTGGGTGTCGTTGCCGGGGATTTCCGCCACATTCAACACCCGCCGCAGCAAGGGCACGCGGGCGTAATCGTCAACTTCCAGTGCCAGCTGTACATTCCGTAAGGCCTGCGCGCCCCCATTGGCCAGCGTGGCGGCAAACACCAGCTGGTTCGGACTGTTGACTACAGGGGCCGAACTCATGGCCTTTGCCTGCACCAATTTGCCCAACGTGGCGCCCCGCAGGGTTTCGGTGGGGGCTGCCAACAGGTCGATGGTGGGGGCAGCAACGGTGGGTGGGTTCAGGGGTTGGTCGGCCAGGCTAGGGCGGCCTTCCAGCGATGGTTCTTGCAACGCTTCAGGCATCTCAAACGTTGCAGCAGGCTGCGGTACCAATGGCGCACTGCGCCATTGCACCACTTGCAGCAACAACCAGGCAAACAGGGCGATCAGCGCCACCCAGACCAACCAGCCCCAGCTGTTACGCTTAGCAGGCAGCGTGGCGGCTGCACTGGCGCGCGCTTGCTGCGGCAACACCACATTGGCAAACGGGCTACCGCTAACCCCTCCCCGCGTGCGGGCCATGGTTTGCATTTCGGCCAACACGCCTTCGCGCACTTCACTTAAACTTTCAGTCACGGGCACCGATTGCGTCGCCGCCCGTTGGCTGGCCTGCTGATTGACAACCTTACTGGCATTGGCGCCGTACCAGATACGCTGCCACAAGGTCGGCTTCACCACTTTTTGCAGCTGGTAACGCTGCATCGGCTGTTCTACCGCCGGCGCGCCAGCCTCATGCAACCCCTCGGGGTTGGGCAGCGGGTTGCTTTTGGCCTTCATCGCCATCGGTTGCTTGGGCATCACCAATTTCCTCGTTATCTGGCCGCAAGTATACGCGGCGTATTCAGGAAAAGCAAGATAGCCCCCCTCTGCTAAGGGGCAAAGTGCAGCGTCCAGCTTAAACGAGCGCCTTGCAGCCGCACCACCAGCTGCTGGGTTTCCAGCAACTGGTTAAACTGCGGGGCGTAACGGCTGGGCTTCACGGTTAAACTGCCACCTTGGCAGGTAAACGTGGCCTTGGCCCCATTTGGCAGCGTCAGTTCGGCCATCTGTTCATCGCGCTGGCGTACCTGAACAGAGGGGTGCAGATGCCAGCGCACCAGCCCACGCAGCTTCGCCAGCGTTTCAGGCTGCTTGGTGATAATCTCATCGGTGCCAGCCAGCCCCTCCGCCGTAAGCGTTAACGTGCGCACATGCTGCACACCTAGGTGGCGGTAACCATCGTGCCACGCCCGCACAGTTGGCCCATCAAGCTTAAACCCCACCTGCTGCGGGCGGCGCCCCACCCGGTGCTCGGCCCAGACTTCTGCACTGTTCTCCCCCGCCACTTCCAGCGTCGAATGCGCCGCCGTGCTACGGAAATAGCCGCGCAGTTTATGCTGATAGGCCAACGTCCCGCCGTTCACCACAACCCGCTGGGTACCGTGCCAAAGCTCAAACGCCAGCGTATCCGCATGGGCGTGGCCCGGGTTTTCATCGGGGCCAACTTTCCCCGCATCCAGCAGCAAGCCAAGCGTGCCTGCATGCAACCGCAGATAGCCCGCCTCAGGCAGTGCTGTGGGGGTTGCGGTGGCCCCGCTTTCGCGCACCAACTGGTCAAGGTGTGCTGCATCGCCGAGGTTGCCATCGTTCCAGAGCCCTAATTGGCCATCGGGGTAAATATAAAACGCCAAGGCTGCGCCCATGCGGGCGGCTGTGGCATCCCATACCCCGCCGCCGCCACCGCTGTTGCGCAGCGCAGCCCGAATTTCTAGCACATCCTGCAACACCTGCGCATGGTAGTGGGGGCTGCGTTCATCGTGGGCGCCATCGGGCAACACTTGGTGCGCCAACGCGGTCAGCAGTTCATTTTCAGCCCACAGCGCTAACTCCCCATCATTCAGGGCCACGCCACCCAACAGCAAGGCTTTCAGGTTTTTAATTAAGTGATTCCCACCCAAATCCCACTCGCAATTGTGCCGCAAATGGGCCAGCTGCGCCCGTAATGCGGCGTTGAACGCCACAGCAAAATCAGGCTCAGCTTCCGCCAGCAGCCACTGGCCGTGGTGCAACCACATCACCACCCGCAAACTCAGCGGGTACGGGTGCCACACGGTGGGGTGGTAATGGGCATAGTGAATGAGCCAGTCGGCCACCAGGGCGCGCGCCAGCTTGGAATCATCGGCGGCGCGCAAATCGGCCAGCCACTCATGGTAATGCAGTTCGAACACTTGCAGCGGCTGGGCTTTGGGCAACCAGGTGCGCGGCGGAGCGCCCAATAGCAGTTCTTGCCCCGCCAGCCGCCAGCGGCCTTGCGCCAAGTCGGCGCCACGGGCTTTATCGCCTTTCAACAATCCTGGATTAAGCCAATGTATCGGTTCAAGCGGGCCATCCGCCACCACCTGGCTTAAATTATAGAACGGCGACTGGTAATACCCTCGCTTCGCCCGCGCCCAGATGCGCCACCCCAATGCCGCTGGCGGCACATACCACAACGTCCGCAGCAGCCTGAGAAAGTTTTGCATGAGGATGTAATAACACAAAGGGGGCTGCTCTGGCCCCCTTGTGCGGATAGGTTAACCTTAAAATTTAGTTCATGATTTTCCAAGAACCATCAGGCTGCTTGCAAGCCGTCCCAAAGGCTTTTTCGGTCTTGCCGCCAATGGTCACAGTTTGCTGATACTCACGGCAGGCAGTGCCATCGCTGCTGCGGCCTTCGCGGGTCGGGGTAATCGTCCCCTTGTTGCCTGTTTCAGGGTTGTACCAGGTAATTTGCTGGCCCACGGGTGCGGTTGCAGCCTGGCGGCTTGCGGTCTCGTAGCGGCTGCGGTCTTGGGTGTTCAGGCCGTTCACAATCTGGTTACCCGCCCAGGCACCCAGCATGGCACCAGCCACACTGGCTACAATCTTGCCGCTGCCTTCCCCAAACTGTGAGCCGAGGAATGCACCGCCCACCCCACCAAGCACCTGCCCTACGGTGTTGCTATCAATTCCGCTGCCGCCACCACCCATGCCGTTGTTGGGAGCGCAGGCACTGAGTGCGGGGAGAATCAAACCTGCCACGAGGGCGGTAGTCACAAATTTCTGGCGGAACATGGCGCGGACTTTCTGTTTATTGGCTGGTTGTTACGTTAACAATAGCCAAAAGTGCACGCAACCTTACGCGCGGTCAAGAGGGCGGCTTGCCCATGGCTTACAGGCACCCCATGCGCCAAACCGAAAGCCATGGCCACATGCTCTTTTAAAAAAATAATCTGGCGATGCATCGCTTTCAGCAGCTTTAACCAACATCGCATCTTACTTCTTCATCTTCACATACCGCTGCCACAATGGTCGCGCGATGTAGCGCACCGCCATATACACCAATGCCCCCACATATAACCCCCAATACAGCGCCGAAATGATGGGCACATAGGGCACCAACGCCAGTTGCATGCTGTTCAGCGTAGCTGGCGGGGCATCGAACAGCAGCGGGTGATAAACCAGGTAAGGTAACGCAGTTGAAGAAGGGGCCATGCAATTATTCCCGCCTAATAATACGTGTTCTGTAAGGCGCGCCCCACTATGGGTGCGGTGTCGGTATCCTTAATCCATGCGTTCCGGCCCCACGGGTTAAAGCGCAACGCGCAGGCATTGGCTTCATCCACAATGCGGTAAAACGGCCCGCCATTAATGCTGTGGTCAATTATAAACTTAATCGGTGGGTTGCCCAAGCGGCGGCAAGCACCCTGCTGTACCCGAAAGAGTTGTTCGTAAGGGTCACAACGCTTATGCGACGCTTGAGACATCATGTTATAAACAGAATATTTATCGAGAGAAGCATTAACCAAACACTGGTGGTTGGCATCGAACATATATTGCCCATAAAATGTCCCTTCCATGGTAAGTTTCTCATCACCCGGAATAAGCTTAGGAACCGCTTGTCCAAACAGCATCAAGCCCATGACCAACCACCCAAATAAGGCCCGACGATCAAGTGGGGGCTGATGGATCGGCTTAAACAATGGGCCAAAGAGAATTAGTAGCGGTGGCAAGACAAATAAAGGGAAAAGGTATGCCACCAAAATACCGGAATAGATATGAAACGTCGCAAAAGCAGTCACCACAGCACGCTGCAACCACCGGTGGGAACTAAAGAGCCACCATGCCCCAAGCATTTCCATTATAATTAATAGGTTGGTCCAAATTGGCTCGAGTCCACGGCCAAAGATCGGCAAGCCAGTTTGTAACGTACTAAAGTAGGTTCCTAATATCCATGTTTCATGAATTTTAGGCGAAGTAGAAGCAAAATAAAGCAGAACAAGCGCCAATTGCAGAAAAAACCGCTTATGGGCAGCAAAAATAAAAACTAGCGTAAAGATAGTCTGGTAATAATCTTGGTTGGTTTTATAGCCATAATGAATCGCCATAAAATATAACCGCACAATCAATAAAATTAACAATGCCCCATGAACCAAAGCCCATTGGCCACGGTACATGGCATATACTGCCCCCGCCATCATGCCAAATAACACCATGAACAGAATAGGCTGGCTATAGCCATAGGGCAGCGTACTTAACACAATCCAATCGGCGCAATTCTGAAACCATGGCCAACATAGCTGCTGCCCCTGCGCAACACCTTCCACAGTCGTGGCTTGGTTCATGATCCAGCTATCCAAGCGGTAGTCAAACCTCACCATATAACCTACTAATAACGCCCCAGCAAACCACTGCAAAATTTTATCCTGCCGCAGCTCCGCTACCGAAAAGATTTTGCAATACCAAACGCCCAACCAGGCCAGCCTGTACTGCAGCCACCCGTGCACTTGCGGTAAGGCTAGGTGGCGCACCGCAACCCCACGTTAGTTATTACCCCCGCCCCCGCCACAGCTACCACCAGAAACATAATTGCATGTGCCACTTTGAACAGTCATCGTTCCGTTATTACAGGCAATCGTGAAAGTACCTTGATAAGCGAAGCTGTCGCAAGCTGGAAGTGTACCCAAGAATGCAACGCCTGTGGTACCATGCGGCATGGGCCAGTTAACGGGACCACTACAAAAACCGGACGTTAATGTTTGCGGTGCTGAGCATGGAGTTCCCGAAGCTGCCGCAATTTGTGCAGGCGTACGACAGTTGTTACCAGCCAGATCACAAACTTCATTTACCCGCACACGAGCATTTACTAAATCTAGCATCATCGGTGTGGTCGCCCAGTTACCATACGCCTGGTCGTTGCTACCACTGCCCAGAAAATACATGATATTATCGTTGGTATGAATATACCCCGTACGGGCATTGGTATCGCGCATCGTAATGGTTGGGTTGGCGTTACGTTGTTGTTGAAGGCCTGTAAAAAACACATCACCTGTAGAATCTGTAATCGAAAAAGGAATATCCTGAAAGACCCCTGAAGCGTTGTAACGACTCACCACAAAATCTTCGGCATTGTTACCAAGCTCAAGAAACCAACGATTCACTCCATTGGTTTGTCCTGCAATAATATTCCACTGGGTGCCCGCTGTTTTGTTCATCATAATCCGCGGCTCAGCTTTGTTTATAGTTAAATCACCTTCAGTCAGCTGTACATTTCCGCCAAACGTGGCTTCGTCATTACTCATGTTTAAAGTAAGTGGCCAAAAGCTTCCATTAATATCAAAATCTGCAGCATTAATATTAGATGTGATAAAATACATAAGGTTACTATTCTGGTAAATCATCCCACTACGATGATTCGTATCCATAAACGCCATTGTTGGGGCAGTATTATTAATGTTAAGGTTCCCCGTCATAGTATCGCCAGCTTTGGCGACAAAGGCCGTACTGGGATTCACCCCATCCACCGTATCCGCATCCAGCCCGCTACCAGCGCCATCGTTACCTGCGTGCCATGCGGTATTGCCATTCACCGTTAAACCACCCGCACCAACGTTGGCACTGCCGCTGATTAAATTTAATGTCAGGGGCGTTGTTGACCAACTGCCGTAACCCTGGTCGTTGCTGCCACTACCGAGAAAATACATAATGTTAGCATTTGTGTGAACATATCCTGTACGGCCATCGGTATCGCGCATCGTAATGGTTGGGTTGGCGTTACGTTGTTGTTGAAGGCCTGTAAAAAACACATCACCCGCACCGTTCGTAATCGAAAAAGGAATATCCTGAAAGACCCCTGAAGCGTTGTAACGACTCACCGCAAAATCTTCGGCATTGTTACCAAGCTCAAGAAACCAACGATTCACCCCATTGGTTTGCCCGGC
>JAIXUT010000171.1 GCA_027483385.1 Alphaproteobacteria bacterium | reverse complement strand
CAGTTTGATAAAAATAGCATTGCCGCCGCGCTTGGCCATAGAGTGTTCTTTCGCTTAATAGCGGGGATTTACGGGGGAAATGGCAGGGTGTCAAGCTATTTTTGGCGCTAAACCCTTTGTCCCTCACCATTCACGATTGTGTCATTCAGAGCGTAGCGAAGAATCCAGGTCTTAGAGTGTGGGGCGGCGGTCTTCCCAATAAGGGTTAGCATCCTCAATCAATGCCAACTTCTTTTCGCGGGAGAGCCCTTTAAGCTTGGTTTCGCGTTCAATTGCCTGATTAATGTCGTTGTATTCTTCATAATATACCAAGTATTTTATACCATAGCGTTTCGTAAAACCTGTAATTTTTCCTTCAAAGTGCTCCCATGCCCGCCGCGCCAGGTTATTCGTTACACCGACATATAAAGTGCCATTTTTGCCGCTAGCCATAAGGTAAACCCAGTAGCTTTTCATGAAGACCTGGATTCTTCGCTACGCTCTGAATGACACCTAGGGTGTTTGTGCTAGCCCGTTAAGCCGCCTTGAGCGCCGTGCCGATTTTCTCCACAATTTCCTTGGCATCGCCCAGTACCAGGGCGGCGTTGGGCAGGGTAAAGAGGGGGTTATCAATCCCAGCATAGCCTGGCCGATGGCTGCGCTTGACCACAAACACCCGCTTGGCGTGCCAGGCTTCCAGCACGGGCATGCCATAAATAGGGCTGGATTTATCGGTCTGGGCGGCAGGGTTTACCACATCGTTGGCGCCCAAAATCAGCACCACATCGGCTTCGGCAAAGCGCGGATTGACGTCCTCCAGCTCCTCGACAAGGTCGTAGGGAATATCGGCCTCGGCCAGCAGCACGTTCATATGGCCCGGCATCCGGCCCGCCACGGGGTGAATGGCAAAGCGCACCTCTATCCCCTTGGCCAGCAACTGCTGGGTGAGTGCCTTCACGGCATGTTGCGCCTGCGCCACGGCCATGCCGTAGCCGGGCACGATAATCACCTGTTCGGCTTCGTTTAACAAATAGGCCACGTCCTCGGTACCCGCCAGTGCCGCTGCCTTACTTGGAGTGGTGGATGCTTCGCCAACTGCGGCTTCGGCATTGCCAAACCCGCCCAAAATCACGGAAATGAAGCTGCGCTGCATGGCGTGGCACATCACGTAGCTTAAGATTGCACCCGAAACCCCTACCAACGCGCCAACCATAATGAGGAGCGGGCTTTCCACGGCAAAGCCCGTGGCCGCCGCCGCCCAGCCCGAGTAGCTATTCAACATTGAAACAACTACGGGCATATCGGCGCCGCCGATCGGGGCGACCAGCGTCCAGCCCAAAATTAAGCTCAAGATAAAAATCAGGCCAAACGCCACGGGCGAAAAAGTGAGCGTAAACCAGGCGGTACAGGCCACAATCCCTACGCCAAGGCCTAAGTTTAGATAATGCCGGCCCCACCAGCCCCACGGCCTGCCGCCGATGGTGCCTTGCAGCTTTAAGGCCGCCAGAATACTGCCCGTCAGGGTAATCAGGCCAATCGCGGCCCCCAAGCCCATTTCGAGCGCCAATTTGGCTTCCATCAGGCCAAAAGCCTGCTTTTGCAGGTACATCCCCAAGGCCACCAAAGCCGCCGCCAGCCCCACGAGGCTATGAAACACCGCCACCAATTGGGGCAACGACGTCAGCGGGGTTTTCCGTGCCAGTGGCACACCTACCACGGCCCCAGCCGCCAGCCCCAGCAGCACCCAGCCGTAGGCTTCCATGCTGGGGTGAACAAATGCCAAAGCAATGGCCAGCGCCATCCCCGCCATGGCACACAGGTTGCCCCGCCGCGCGGTTTTGGGGTGCGAAAGGCCTTGCAAGCCCAGCACGCAAAGCACGCCTGCGGCAATAGCGAGGAGGAGGGTGAGGTTATCGTTCAACAGGGCAATGAGCATGACTTAGGCCTTCTTTTCCTCTTTAGGCTTATACATCGCCAGCATGCGGGCGGTGATAGCAAAGCCGCCGAATATATTCACCGCGCAGAGCGCTACCGCCACCACGCCAATCACCCGCGCGGCCCACTGCATCGGCACCACATATTGCGGGTACGGGCACGGCAGCATGGCACAGACATCTATGCTTAAAATACTGGGCCCTGCCACCGCCATCGCCGCCACCACCACGATGCCGCTAATGGCGTTGGTCACCGCCATCAGCGGCGTGTGCAACGCAGGTGTAACCCCCCACACCACAAAGTAGCCAATAATGCCGCTGAGGATGAGCACCACTACCAGCCAAGTGAAAATATCGATTTCCATGGGTTTAATCCTTTGTTTGCCACACACTCTTGGTTAAGGCTGCCTCGGCCGATGTCGGGGCGGTGCACTGGCTGGGGTGCGTGGCAAACGTATAGCCGCAGGCACTCAGCAGCAGGCCAACACCAAGGTAAACGACTTGCCGCATGGCTTACCCCCCCACCACAATTAAAGTTACCCCCACCATCACGGCGGCAATGCCCACAGTGCTGATGAGCGTCAGTTTTTCGGCAAAAAATAACAGGGCAATCAGCACCACGGTGGTGTTCAGCATCCCGCTAAAAATGGGGTTGACGTAGCTGACCGGCCCCGACTTCAACGCCAGTGAAAAGAACACCAGAATCAGTGCTGAACATAGGCTCATGGCCACCACGGCTCCCCAAAACGGCGCATCCAGCACCAGTTTTACTTGCTGTCCGTACAGCGCGTAAGCCAGTACCAGCAGACCCGAAAGTATGTTGTTCAGGGCAATGATGACAAAGATATCGGCGCGCCCGCTGAAGTGTTTCCACAGCAACACCAGCCCCGCGTTGGCCGTGGCGGCAATGGCAGTTAAAGCCAGCCAATGCATTAGGGCACCATGGCTTTCACCAGCTCATCTTCCAAACTAAGCACACCGTCTTTCACCAGTACCGCCAGTAGGTTCACCATATTTTGCGCCCAGAAACGGCTGGCAGTTTGCGCCAGGGTACTTGGCCAGTTGGTTTCGCCCACCAACGTGATGCCATTGGTTGTTTGTATAACTTCACCAGCCTTGGTGCCCACCACATTGCCGCCACTGGCTGCAGCCATATCGATAATCACGCTGCCTGGCGCCATGGCTGCCACCGCAGCGGCACTCACCAATTGCGGCGCCGCCTTGCCCGGCACTTGGGCGGTGGTGATGACACCATCGGCCGCTGCCACAAACGGCAATAGTTTTTCTTGCAACGCTTGAATGCCTGCGGCATCAAGGGCACCCGCGTAGCCCCCCTTCCCTTCGGCACTGGGCCCATCCACTTCCACCACCTTGGCGCCAAGGCTTTTAATCTGTTCGGCCACTTCGGGGCGGATATCGAAAGCACTCACCGCCGCGCCCAAGCGCCGTGCGGTGGCAATGGCTTGCAACCCCGCCACCCCAACCCCCAGCACCAGCACTTTGCTGGGCTTGGTAGAGCCTGCGGCCGTGGAAAGCGCGGGCATCAGGCGTGGCAAATGGTGTGCCACCGCAAGCGCGGCGGCGTAGCCACCCAGGTTGGCCTGGCTGCTTAACACATCCATGGCTTGCGCCCGCGTGGTACGAGGAAGTTTTTGCAGGGCCAGAACTTGCTTAGCATTGGCAACAGGCCCGTTGCCGAGGCCAATCACCAATTCCGCCGCTGCGTACGGTATGGTGGGGGTTAAGTTTACGGCCAGTCCAACCGTAATGTTGGTTTTGGTAACCTCTTTGGCAGTCAGAATTTTGGCCCCTGCGGCGGCATAGGCGCTATCGGGGAAGCTGGCGGCGGCCCCAGCCCCCGTGGGCACCAGCACCTGCCAGCCTGCTTTAATGAGCTTGGTAACGCCTTCAGGCGTCATCGGCACGCGGTGGTCATCGGTTGGCAGACAAGGAATAAGCCCAATGGAAAGATTCATAGCCCCTGTTTTAAAGGAAGCTGTGGGCGCTGTCACCCATGCAGGCAATGCCACTGGCCAAAGCGGTGGCAATTGGGTATTGAACGGAGGTCCGCCCATAGCTCAGCTGGATAGAGCATCGGTTTTCTAAACCGACGGTCAGGAGTTCGAGTCTCTTTGGGCGGGCCACTGTGCCGCGGTTTTCTTTAATGAATCTTGACCACTTCCCATGAGCTTTAAAATTCATATTGCCTTTTAACGCCCCTCTGCCTAACCCTTAAGCAGCAATGTTGCATAATCAGCACGCACGGAATATACACGCTGCATACTCATTAAAAACGAAAGAAATTTTATGCAACGTATTCTGTTAACCGCTTTAACTTTGGCAATTTTGGTCTATGCACTGGTGCTGGGCGTGAAGTGGCTGTCGCCGCAAATCGAACAGGACTTGGCGGGCCGCATCACCACCGAACTGGCCAAAGAAGGCCAGCTGTGGGCAACTTTAAAAGTAGAAGGCCGCGAAGTAACCTTGGGCGGCGAAGCCCCCAGTGCCGAGGCCAAAGCCGCCGCCCGTGCCGCCGTGGCCCGCGTGTTCGGGATTGCCAAAGTGAACGACTTAACCCTGCTGCCTGGCCAAAGCTTAAGTGGCAGCATGGTTATTTCGGCCACCGAAATTGCCAGTGCTCCTGCCCTTACCCGTGCCGAGCGCCGCGCGCTGGCCCTGCAGGAAGGCGCCTATATGCTTAAAATTGCCAAGGATGGTAACACCATTCAGATTGAAGGCAACGTGCCGGATGAAGCCGCCCGCGAGTTGCTTTTAACCTTGGCCAATACCCATTACCCAGAAGCGACCGTGAACACGGTGAGCCTGACTGTGGTGGCCGCTGGTGCCCCCGCTGGCTGGCGCAGTGCGGCAGGGACTGTCCTGTTTAACCTGGTGAACTTGGAACAGGCCGAAGCCACCATGATGGGCCGAGAAGTGATGGTGAGCGGCACGGTATTGAGTGCCGACTTCGCCGAGGCCGCTGAAAGCGCCATCCGCGCCACATTGCCCGCGCAGTACCAGGTGGCGTTTGCGGTGGATACCACAGCGCCAGTGAGTACTGAAGTTGCCGAAATTTCACCCACCGTTGACGTGACGCCAACCCTGGCGGCAGCTGCCTCGCCAACCATTGTTGGCACGGTGATTGATATTCTGGCCGACGTGACTCCGACTGTAACTTCGGCGGCTGTTGTCGCAGCCAATGTATTGCCTGCCGCCGACCTTGCCGCCATTGAACCCGGCGCTGGCCCTGCCAGCTGTGCCACACTGGCCAAGCTGAACACCGAAGCCCTGCGCTTTGCCTTCAACAGCGCCAAAGTGCGCGGGGCCGATGCCGCCGTGGTAAGCCGCGTGGCCGCCACCATTAAGGGCTGCACAGGCGCCAATGTATTGGTGAAAGGCTACACCGATAAAACCGGCAGCGTGACCTACAACCAGTGGTTAAGCCAACAGCGCGCCGAAGCCGCCGTGCGGGCCTTGCTGCGTGAAGGTGTGGAACGCAAGGCGCTGACTGCCAAGGGGTACGGCGAAACCAACCAGTTCGGCAGCCAGGCAGCGGTTAAAACCCGCGCCGAAAACCGCCGGGTGATGTTTGAAGGACGTTAGTACCTTTGAAGCATTGGTAACCCCCGCATGGCGGGGGTTGCTTTTTGGTAGTAACTCTGGCACACGGCCAGCATAACAAGGAGCACACACCCATGACCGCGATTACCCCAAGTTTAGTCCGCGACCTGCGCGAACGCAGCGGCGCTGGTATGATGGACGCCAAAAAAGCCCTGGAAGAAAACGGCGGCGACTTAGAACAGGCCATGGATTGGCTACGCCAAAAAGGCATGGCTAAGGCGGCCAAAAAGAGTGGCCGCGCCGCGGCTGAAGGCATCGTGATGGCCGTGAGCAACGGCGAATTTGGCGTGATGCTGGAAGTGAATGCCGAAACCGATTTTGCCAGCCGCAACGAAGCCTTCTCGGGCTTTGTAAAGCGCGCTGCCGAACTGGCGCTGGCTGCCAAAGCGGGCAGCGTAGAAGCCATTGGCGCCCTGCCCTACGGCAATGGCCGCAGCGTGCAGGAAGAGCTGACCAATCTGATTGCAACAGTTGGGGAAAACATGCAGCTGCGCCGTGCCGCCAGCTTAGAAGCCAAAGGCGGCACCGTGGGCGCCTATGTGCACATGGGCGGTAAAATTGGCGTGCTCACCGCCATCGATAAATCGGTTGGCGAAGTGGCCCGCCAGGTGGCCATGCACGTGGCCGCCACCAACCCCGCGAGCCTCAACCGCGACAGCATCGATCAAGACCTGCTGGCGCGCGAAACCGCTGTGTATGAAGCGCAGGCGGCGGAAAGCGGCAAGCCTGCGGCAGTGGTGGAAAAGATTGTGCAAGGCCGTGTTTCCAAGTTTCTAGAAGAAGTGTGCTTGGTCGACCAAGCCTTCGTGATGGACCCCGACCGTAAGGTGGCCGCGGTGGTTGATGGCGCTGCCAAAGGTGCCGTGGTGAGCGGCTTCGTGCGCTTTGGCTTGGGCGAAGGTGTTGAAAAGGCCGAGGATAACTTTGCCGAAGAGGTCATGAAAATGGCGGCGGGCCAAGCTTAAGGATTCACTTCATGGTCGTCGCAACGCCTCTCCCAGCTATTGCAGGAGAGGCGTTTTTTGCGGTTGAAATGCGGGTTGGCGTTGTCACCGAGGCCAAGCCGTTTCCTGAAGCCCGTAAGCCCGCCTACCAAGTCTGGGTCGATTTTGGCGAAGGGTATGGTGTTCGTAAAACCAGCGCCCAAATTACCCAGCATTACACGCCTGAAACCCTTATCGGCCGCAAGGTGGTGGGCTGGGTGAATGCGCCCGAAAAGCAGATTGGGCCATGCATAAGTCAGTTCCTTATTTTGGGCGCTCACGATGCCAATGGCTTTGTGGTCTTGTTGGCGGTGGGCGATGAGGTGCCGGTGGGGGCAAGAATTAACTAAAATTAAAATCAGCTTATTTGGTCAAGCGGCCATCTGCCGCCACCACTTGGGCAGTGTTACGGAGTTCATAATTTTGGAACATTTCATTCACCCAAGCCGGGGCGCTTTCAGCTGCCTGCTGATTTGCCAACCTTATTGCAGGCCTTTGAACAAAGTTATCTTTGGCGAGCTCTAATTTCTGATTCTCTGAAAAATTTCTAGCATCAATCACATTGGTGCTTTGCCTGTAACCTTGCCAAAAATTTCGTTGGTTTAACGAAACTTCAGCGGGAGGGGGCTGGGTTAAATTGGGAATTTGCGCTTTTACAAGTGGGTGGTTATAATAACTCTCGGCAGCCTGTTTATCACTTTCAATGTTATCAACAGCTACTATTGGTTTACCTTGAATCGCGCGGGAAACTGCGTAATCGTGATTATTCATCGCTCGATCGTTTTCTGTCACGATTGAACCGACTCGTTGCACATGGTGCTGATACGCGTCCAGCCGGCCTTCCGAGGCTCGGCCATCAATCTCGAGCTCAACAAGCTTTTCTGCGCTTATATTATGTCCCCTGGTTGCAAGGCCCTCGGAATAACCTTGACGTAATTCGGGGGTCATCGACTCACGTATACTTTCAGGTAAGGCTGTGCCTTGTTTACCAAAAAGTAAGCCAATTTCTTTTTCTTTTTGTTGAAATTCTAATAACTCTGGCGAAACTTCTGACGAGGTGTTGCCCGATAAATTTTGTGAATTGGTTAAATCAGTCAATGCTTTTAGGGGGACACCAGCAACTTTACATAATTCCATCAACCCGTCTGCCAAAGTTTCAGTTGGGGGTTTCGGCTCAGCTGTGGAGTCTTTTAGTTTGTCACACAGACTCGCCAGTTCGGCTGGCGTTAAAGATTCTGGATTTTCACCTGCATGCACCTTTAATAAAGGCATCACAATAAAACCAATACAAAAAAATGCCTTACCAAGCCGCTGCATAACCCTTTATAGAGGCAAGGGTAAAAATAACTGACATAATAAAAATCAATATTTTAATTCCATTAAGCGGCTGGCGGTACGCTTGAAGACTTCGGCCGCCGGGCCATTGGTACAGATGGCCTGCGGGGGCACGGCGCTG
>JAIXUT010000139.1 GCA_027483385.1 Alphaproteobacteria bacterium | reverse complement strand
TGGATTTACCACCGGTATGGTAGGCCCGAATCCAGTCGAAAGGGCGTTTTTCGATGTACGGATTTTGTTTATCGTTGGTAAAGAACGGCCCAGTTTCTTCGTTGGCCAGCGTCCCGAAACGGTTATTGGCCCACAATTCTTCCGCCGAATGAACGGGTACTTTCCCACGGTGAGCAAATTCCCACGGGGCTTTCATGGCCGTGTCATAATCCTCAATGTGTTTGACTTCACGCCCGCGCTCAATCATAAGCACGCTTAAGCCTTTCTCGGTCAGTTCTTTGGTCGCCATGCCTCCCGTCATGCCCGAGCCGACCACGATCGCATCGTATCGGTGCGTTTTATCCACTGTCAGGTTTAAATTCATTTTCAGACCGTTTATATTAATATGCGTAGATTTTTTGGTTGGGTTTGATTTTAACCTCTTCCAGTTTTCCGGGAATCGGCACGTACTCAAAAGAACCTTTGATGCCCGCTTCGGATGTGAAATAACCGAGCAGAGTCAGCTCTTTCATCAGTCGCCAGAAAGGAAGACCTTTGGTCTGTACTTTCATCAATTCACGGTCTTCGTTGTCTCCCATTTTTGATTGTTGCATATTGTAGGCTTTAATGAGCTCTTTGGTATCTTTTTCAACCTTACGCAGCAGTTCCGTTTTCTCAGCCCCGTTTTTGGTTAAAAAGCCCGCTGCCCGCAGTTCCTCGACACCTTCAATAAAACTGAGGTGCTCGGGCGTACGGTAACAGTCATTGAGCATGAGTTCAATAAATGATGGTACACCAGCCTCTTTTGCACCCGCCGTTTCGGTCTGGGGAATGATCATTTCAGCCACTTCGGCCACAATTGTACGCTGTATATTATTGAGTTGAAACACGGCTGCCGGTGCTTCGGCATGGGGGTATTCCAAACGCTCTATGGCCAGTAGGGTGGGCATCGAAAACGCTCCCCCCAGTAAAACGGCTACGTGACTAATGTATTCTCTTCTGTTCATTATCTGTATAATTTTGGTTGTAAATCGGACGGCCACACCAACAACTGTCGCCTATTAGAAAAGGTCCTATGACCCATTTTTCTACCTTCGAATTGCCTTACTCCGTTTTTTTCATTTTTCCACTAATACGGTTCCCAAATAAAACACGTGTTTTTCAGTTGTAGAGCCTTCGCCAATAATGCTCGGCATAGCGGTCATAGATTCCGACGCTGTCTCTGACGGTCGGACTGTAGGAAGGCACGGAATACACTCCCCAATGGATAAAAATACCGAATTTGGCATCTTCAAACCACGACGGAACGGGGGCGGCTGTCGATGGAGGCCCAATCGGCCTGATAGGTCTTTTGTGCATATCCACAGAGTGACAAGATTACTGCAATACTTAAAATCAGCAGTTTTTTCATTGGTAAGAAAGTGTTGAATTAGACAAGATTAAAGTAAAATTAAGAGCTTATCGGAAAGACGGTTTTCCTTGGTTCTCTTTGTGCGTCAGAGATTTAATTATTTTTTCGGTAAAAAATAGCCAGAATAGAATTCTTCAACAAAAAAATGAAATAGAATCAAGTGTAAATTCATCTATTTTGGCAATATTTACCATTATTTTGGCATCAAAATAAACATTGTTTACAAATACTGTAATTCTGTTTCCATGAAACCGCAATTATTAAAAGTATCGAAGGCATTGGCTCAGTCGTTCAGTGTACGTCGTGATGTGGTGCTGTACTTTTATAACCGCTGGCACTATCATCCGGAGCTGGAATTATTGCATATCGAACAGGGCTCTGGCACTCAATTTGTTGGCGACAGCATTCAGCATTTCAACAGCGGTGATGTACTGCTGATCGGCTCCAATCTGCCGCATTACTGGCGCTGCGATGAAAAGTATTTTCAGGGAAATGAAGACCTTTACGCTCAGGCGACGGTGGTACACTTTTTGGGGGATATGTGGGGCAGCACCTTTCTTTCCCTTCCTGAGAATCAAGCCATTGCCGAACTTATCCAAAGGGCCAAACACGGCATTCGATTTTTGGACAGCGCTCGGGATACCAGCCGGGAACTTATTCAGTCGCTACTGCATCAAACCTCCGGCAACCGACTCATTACCCTGTACCAAATTTTGGATATTCTGGCGCAAAGCCATGACTATGAGCTACTGTCCACCACTTTTCAAACTCCCCAACTCGACGAGGACGACACCGACCGCATTAATCGTATATATACCTATTCGCTTACGCATTTTCAGCAAAAGATCAGTATTGAAGAAGTGGCGGCGGTAGCCAATATCAGCCCCAATTCGTTCTGTCGGTATTTTAAAAGCCGCAGCCGCAAAACGTATTCCCGGTTTCTGCTGGAGCTCCGGGTAGGGCATGCGTGTAAACTGCTTCGGGAAAATAATTTGAGTATTGCCCAGATATGCTTCGAGAGCGGTTTTCATACATTTTCTAACTTTAATAAATATTTCAAGAGTCTGACCGGAAAAAGCCCGATCCAGTACCAGCGGGAATACATTGCCTAAGTTTTGGGGACCGAGTGAACTACACCGATGTATACCTTTCTGCCCGATTCTGAAGCGCTCCCCTCTTTGGTAAGGGATTCCTTATCGGAAAGTTTTTTAGCCAGATCCGTTACGATTCTCATTAATATGCCATATAACCCTAACCCGCCGCTGCCTTACTGAACAGTTACCCGTTTCAAGCCTCCCTGATTATGTTTTCCGCCCTGTATACCTTTATCCAACACTACATTGACGTAACCGACGAGCAACTTCAATTCATTGCTTCTCGGTTTGATCTGCAAAAAGCAAAAAAAAACCGTATACTGCTCAGTGCAG
>JAIXUT010000226.1 GCA_027483385.1 Alphaproteobacteria bacterium | reverse complement strand
CTTCCTGTTCATGGAAACGGGCATTCAGCACACTGTGCGGGATTTTTGCGGCCACCAAAGCCGTTGCCAATTCTTCGCTCTTTTCAATGGTCGTGGTGCCCACCAGCACCGGCTGGCCGCGTTCGAGGCAGTCGGCAATATCGGCCACAATCGCCTTCAGTTTGCCCTTTTTGGTGGGGTAGATAATATCCGCGACGTCTTTCCTCGCCACCGGCACATTGGTGGGGATGACAATGGTTGGCAGGTTGTAAATATTTTCAAATTCCTCGGCTTCGGTTGCAGCGGTCCCCGTCATCCCCGCAAGCTTCGGGTAGAGCCTGAAAAAGTTCTGGAAGGTGATGCTTGCCATCGTCTGGTTTTCTTGCTGCACGGGCACGCCTTCCTTGGCTTCAATCGCCTGATGCAGCCCGTCGCTCAGGCGACGCCCTGGCATCATGCGGCCCGTAAATTCGTCAATGAGCACCACCTCCAGCCCATTCTCACCTTGGCGCACAATATATTCGGCATCGCGGCGGTACAGTACGTGGGCCCGCAGGGCCTGATTGATATGGTGCACCAGCGCCAAATGCTGCATGTCGTACAGGCTTTCGGCGGCAGGCAGCAGCCCCGCTTCGCGCAGGTAATGCTCGGCTTTATCCACACCGCTGTCGGTCAAGGTCGCGCTGCGCTGCTTGTGGTCAACCTCGTAATCCTCGGCATCAACCAACTGCGGAATCAGGCTATCCACGGCCAGATACAGCTGGGTCTGGTCATCGGTGGGGCCCGAAATAATCAGGGGCGTGCGCGCTTCATCAATAAGGATGCTATCCACCTCATCCACAATCGCAAAGTGCAGCGGCCGTTGCACCAGCTGGCTGCTGTGCAGCACCATGTGGTCGCGCAGGTAATCGAAGCCCAGTTCGTTGTTGGTGGCGTAGGTCACGTCGGCATAATACGCGGCCTTGCGTTCCTCGGCACTCTGGCCGTGGTAAATGGCGGCGGTGCTCAAGCCCAATTTGGCGAACACGCCGCCCATCCAACTGGCATCCCGCTTTGCCAAATAATCATTCACCGTCACCACGTGCACACCCTTGCCTTCCAGCGCATTTAAGTACGCCGCAAAGGTGGCCACCAGGGTTTTTCCTTCGCCCGTTTTCATTTCCGCAATATTGCCGCCGTGCAAGGCCAGGCCGCCCAGCAACTGAACATCGAACGCCCGCAGCCCCAGCGCCCGCTTGGCAGCTTCACGCACGGCAGCAAAAGCTTCGATCTTCACATCTTCCAGCCCCGCGCCCTGCTGCAGCTTGGCGCGCAGTTCGGCGGTGGTGGCGGCCAGCGCGTCATCGGTTTTGGCACTGAAGGAGGCCTCGAGCGCCCCAACCGCTGCGGCAAAGCCCTTTGAAGATTTCAAAAAACGCGTGGTGGGCGTGCCAAAGAAATATGTAAGCGGATTAAACATGCCCCTACCTTTGGCGCAAATGGCTGAAAATGGCAAGCCACAGGCCTGCATTTTGGGCGCGAAACGTGCGGCAGTAAGCTGCCGCTAACGCGGCCTACCCACGTGATGCGCATGGGTCAGCGCCACCGCTAAGGCATCGGTAGCATCGGGCGCCAACTTTTGCAGCTTGCTGGCGGGCAGCAGCACCCCCACCATGTGGGCCACCTGCACCTTTTCGGCGTTGCCCTTGCCTACCAAGCTTTGCTTCACCAGTCGTGCGGCGTATTCATGCACCAGCACGCCAGCTTGGGTGGGGATGAGCAACGAAATAGCCCGCGCCTGCGCCAACTTCATGCTGCTCTGCATGTTTTTGTTGACGTACACTTCCTCTACTGCCGCATGCGTGGGCTTGAATTCATGCAGCACCGTCGCCAGCCCACTGGCCAGCACCGCCAGCCGCGCGGGAATAGCCTCTTTGGGGTTCGATGACACCCGCCCCGCTGCCACAAAGGTGTAGGCATTGCCGTGCACCTCAATCACGCCGTAGCCCGTGTGTTCAAGGCCAGGGTCAAGTCCTACAATGCGCATGGCTGGCACAGTAGCCGAAAGCGTAGACGCCTGCTAGTATCAACATATGCTCGCCTACACCCTCAACCGCTTGCTTTTAATGCTGCCGCTACTGCTGGGAATTACCATCATCTGCTTTGGCGTCATGCACCTGGCCCCAGGCGACCCCACCATGCTGCTGGGCGATTTCGACCCCGCCGCCAAAAACAACGCCGCCTTTATCGCGCAAAGCGGCCTGAACGACCCCCTGCCCGTGCAATATGGCCGCTGGTTGCTCAATATTGTTCAGGGGAATTTAGGCGTTAGCCTGATGCCCGACGGCCTGCCCGTGGTGCAAAAGCTGGCCGAGGCCCTGCCCCTGACCCTATGGCTGAACGGCGTGGGGCTGCTGCTGGTACTGGGGCTAAGCCTGCCGCTTGGGCTGTGGCTGGCGGCACGGGCGGGCGGGGCAGCCGATACCTCGGCCACCGTGCTGCTGTACATTGGGCTGGCGGCGCCGAGCGTCTGGCTGGCACTGCTGGGGCTGCAATTTTTTGGCATGCATTTGGGCTGGGTGCCCTTAAGTGGCCTCAATACCTTCGGTGCGGAAAATTGGCCGCTTTACCAACGCGCAGCCGATACCCTCTGGCACCTCACACTCCCCTTGGCCGTGGGGCTGATTGGCAGCCTGGCGGGCCTGACCCGCTACGTGCGCGGCAGTGCGCTGGCAGTATTAGGCCAGCCATATGTGCTCACAGCCCATGCCAAAGGGGCCACGCCGCTGCG
>JAIXUT010000071.1 GCA_027483385.1 Alphaproteobacteria bacterium | reverse complement strand
GTGAGCGATGTAAATCAGGTCAACCCCAACGACATCGAAAACCTATCGGTGCTGAAAGATGCGGCGTCGGCTTCTATCTATGGCTCGCGGGCGGCTTCGGGGGTGATTTTGATTACGACCAAAAGAGCCAAAACCGACCAAGCGTCTATTCAGTATAGTTACGAAAATGGATTTGATACGCCTACGCAGTTGCCCGATTATATGCGTTCGCAGCGTTATATGGAGCTTGTCAACGAACTCCGCTGGAACGATGCTGGCAACGGTACCAACCGCTTTCCTACTTTTAGCCAAGATTTATTGACGGATTATAACCAAAAACACCTTTCTGACCCCGACAGATACCCCGATACGGATTGGATGGCTCTGACGCTGAACAAAATGGCTCCACGAGAAGCTCACAGTATCAGTGTCATTGGCGGGTCTAAATTTGTTAAGTCCAATGCCTCAGTACGTTATGAGAAAGTAGGCGGTTTTTACGACAACAAAAATTATAATCGGATTTTTGTTCGGTCAAACAACGATTTTACCATCAATAAACTGATTGGCGGAACGGTCGATTTTAACTTCAAAAGAACCAATGCCTTAGACCCTACGGCCAGTGACCCGTTGTATCGTACTCGGATTTCTTCGCCCATTTATCCCGCAATCTGGGCCGATGGCCGCATTGCCGACGGAAAAGCGGGCGAAAACGTGTATGCCAAGGTTAAATACGGCGGCACCGATCGCAACACTTACAATCAAGTTGGGGGGCGATTGGCGCTTGACATCAAACCCATTGAAGGCTTGAAGTTATCGGGAATCATCGCACCGATATTTGACTTTAATAACCAAAAACGATTCAACAAAAAGGTGGATGTCTATGCTGCCAACGACCCCAATCAATATGTTGTATCCTTGATTGGCGGCGGGCTTACCACCCGATTGGATGAAAACCGTACCACCAATTATAGCATCACCACGCAGCTTTTGGCCAACTACCTCAAAACCGTTGGAAATCATGATTTTACGGCATTAGCTGGCTACGAAAATTACTACTTCAAAGGCGAGTCAATGGGCGCTTCTCGTGACCAGTACCTTTTTGACACCTACCCTTATCTGAACCAAGGCCCGGCCGCCTTCAGAGACAATTTCGGAACGGCTTTTGAAACGGCCTACCGTTCTTATTTCGGGCGCCTGACGTATAGCTATAAAGACAAATATTTGATTCAGGCCAACGTGCGTCGCGATGGTTCGTCGCGCTTCAACGCCAATTATCGCTGGGGTACGTTTCCTTCGATTTCGGCGGGTTGGGTGATCAGCGAAGAAGATTTTTTCAAAAGACAGAACCTGGTTTCTTTCCTCAAACTTCGTGCATCGTGGGGAACGCTTGGCAATGAACGCATCGGCAACTATCCGTCGGTCGGAATCATGAGTTTTAGTAATGCCTTATTTTATCAAAACAATCTCGTAACAGCACAGCAAACCGCCGCCCAAGTGCAGTACGCCATTCAGGATATTTCTTGGGAAAAAACGGCATCGACGGATTTGGGACTTGACGCCTATTTCTTAAAAAATCGCCTGCGCCTTACCGCCGATGTGTATTACAAAGAAACCAAAGACATGCTACTGGCATTGCAGATTCCGATTTTTGTAGGCTTCGAAAACCCCAACCAAAACACGGGTGTGATGACCACTAAAGGCATTGACCTTGACCTAGGCTGGACCGACAACATCGGCAAGTTGAGATATTCAGCCTCATTTAATCTCTCTCAATTTCAGTCGGTTATGGGCGACTTGGGCGGTACGGAGTTTATCGGCGACCGAATCAAAAGAAAAGGCAGTCAGTTTGACGAATGGTACGGATACCGCTCGGAAGGGATTTACCAAACCCAAGAAGATGTTAACAACTCTCCCAAACTCAATACCAACGTAAAAGTGGGGGACATGAAATACACCGACATCAGCGGCCCTAACGGCGTACCCGACGGGAGAATCTCCCCCGAATACGACCGCGTGCTGCTCGGCAGCTCACAGCCCCAATGGATGTATGGCGGCAACTTCAAATTGGATTACAACGGTTTTGATTTAGGCGTTACTTTTCAGGGCATTGGTTATCAGAACACTTCACTCTTGTCTTATACCGACTACAATGCCGAAAACTGGGGCGTATTTCCAGTCTATATGGATGGGAGCACTTGGAGTATGAACAATACCGCTGATCAAAATTTGGCGGCCAAATACCCAAGATTTACCGAAACAAACAAAGGGCTGAACCGCGCATTATCCGATTTTTGGTTGTTTAACGGCGGGTATTTTCGTCTAAAAAACATCACCTTGGGCTACACGATTCCCCAGAATATTTCTCGAAAAATCATGTCAAACAACATCCGTTTTTACGTCAATGCCACCGATGTTTTCTCGCTCAACAAATATCCTAAAGGCTGGGACCCTGAGGGAATGGGTATTGTTTCGACGTTTTTGGGAGGTTTTACGATTGGTTTTTAAAATAATTCTCTGACTCACAATGAAAAATAAGATATACAGCGCAGCCCTAAGCTTACTACTGTTGGCTTCCTGCCAAAATTCACTAGACCTCTATCCACTCGCCGAGCCGTCGGCCGAAAAGTGGTATTCCAACGAAACCGAGATTCAGTTGGCTCTCAACGACCTCTATCGTATCGATTGGTGGCAATGGGATGAAGACGGAATGAGCATCAATTATCTTTCTGATGATGGCTT
>JAIXUT010000062.1 GCA_027483385.1 Alphaproteobacteria bacterium | reverse complement strand
TCCTGGGGCTGGAGCAGGTCCCAAGGGTTCGGCTGTTCGCCGATTAAAGTGGTACGTGAGTTGGGTTCAAAACGTCGTGAGACAGTTTGGTCCCTATCTACCGTGGGTGTTGGAGAATTGAGACGAGTTGCCCTTAGTACGAGAGGACCGGGGCGAACACATCTCTGGTGTACCTGTTGTGGCGCCAGCCGCATTGCAGGGTAGCTATATGTGGACGGGATAACCGCTGAAAGCATCTAAGTGGGAAGCCTCCGTCAAAACTAGTTCTCCCAATTAAGTCCGTGGCAGACGACCACGTTGATAGGCCAGGTGTGGAAGCCCAGTAATGGGTGAAGCTAACTGGTACTAATGGACTGATTGATTTGTGATTATTTGCCTGAGCGCGTAGAGCTCAGCCAATCGCATACCTTGTAGGATTGAACTTATGTTTTATAGAAATATCAGCTTGGTTGAGAAGTATTTCTCTGGTGACCATGGCGGAGGTTTAAAACCCGTTCCCATTTCGAACACGGCCGTGAAGCCCTCCTGCGGCGATGGTAGTTTGGCTTAAGCCACGCGAGAGTAGCGCATTGCCAGGGTTTACTTCTCGATCAAGCTGATACCACTACCGATGTTCAAGAGTTTTAACCCGCCGCAAGGCGGGTTTTTTTTTATGTAATTTTTGTCCTCTTCATGCCGAAACTGGGCTAGGATAACCCCATGAAAATATTTTATTTTGGCCTTATTCTCTTTTTCAGTTTTGGCTTACCAGCAGGCCAGGTTTGGGCACAAGTCTTGGCCCCAGAAACATCGCGTACTGGGCAGCAACACTTGAATGAGGTGGCCAAAGCCATTGAAAAAGCTAATGAAATCGCTGCCGACATCGTAGTCGCTGAACGCGATACGCCACGCGAGCAGATTGTGACTTTCACCATTGAAAATGATGCCCTGACCCGCAGCGGTGACGGCTACTACACCAACGGCTTTCGGGCAGCCTGGGTCGATGCCGACGGCATCCCGCCAGAGTGGGTGCAAAGTATTACGCGCCGGGTGCCGTTGCTCGATGAAGCCAGTGCCACGGTGCCGCGCTACAGCTTTGGCCAGAGTATTTTTACGCCGCGCGATATCAAGCCCTTTGCCGAACAACCCGCCGACCGCCCCTACGCGGGCTATACCTACGGCAGCGTGGCGCTCACCACCGGCAACGGCCAACAGCTCGATGATATTGAACTTACCGCAGGTTGGGTGGGGCCAGGTGCGGGCGGTGAACTGGTGCAGCGTCGCTACCACGAACTGATTAACGTGCAAAAGCCCAATAGCTGGGAATACCAGCTGAACGACGAACCGACACTTG
This sequence comes from Alphaproteobacteria bacterium, assembly GCA_027483385.1. Classification (GTDB taxonomy): domain Bacteria; phylum Pseudomonadota; class Alphaproteobacteria; order UBA2136; family UBA6156; genus JADCGN01. Next base: position 1,311 of record JAIXUT010000062.1, on the reverse strand, counting down.
GTATCAGCTGGCAGCGCAAGTGGCCCGGCTGGGCGCAGGCCGAGCTTGGCAGCACGCGGTTTGCCGTGGCGCCCTACGTGGGGGGCACGGTGGGCAACGTTTACACCAACGCCAATGCGGGTGGGATTATCAGCTGGCAGCTGCGGGGAAATGTACCGACCGATGTGCCGATTCGGGTGGCCCCTGGCATCCCAGGTACGGGGTATTTTGCCACGGCCGACCGCGTGAACGTGATGCTGTTTGCGGGTGCGGAAGGGCGCGCGGTGGCCCGCAATATATTCCTTGATGGCAACACGTTTACCGATAGCCCCAGCGTGCGCAAAAAGAACCTGGTCGGTGACCTTTCCGCGGGCGCGATGGTAACCTACAACCGCTACCAGCTGGGTTACACCACCGTGTACCGCACCAAGGAATTTTACGGCCAGCCCGATGGCCAGCTGTTTGGGGCGTTAAGTTTAGGGGTTAAGTTTTAATCAAAAAGCCCCCACTTGGGGGCTTTTTGATTGGGAAGAAGTTATTTCTTTTTCAGCAAATCCCGAATCTGCGTCAGCAGTTCTTCCTGGCTTGGGCCTTTGGGGGCCTCGGGGGCCGGGGCGGGCTTGGGCATGAAGCGGGTGAGGAGTTTAATCATCAGGAAAATGGCAAAAGCGATGATGGTGAAATCGACCAGTGTTTGCACAAATGCCCCATACGCAATGGTAACGTCGGGCAGGCCTGCCATTTCCGCACCCGGCACATGCAGCGTGTATTTCAGGTCCTTCACGTCAATCCCGGCAATGAAAAACCCGACAATCGGCATGATGATGTTATCCACCAAGCTGCTGACAATTTTCCCAAAGCTGGCCCCAATCACCACCCCAACGGCCAGGTCAATCACGTTGCCGCGCAGCGCGAAGGCTTTAAATTCATCAATAAAACTCATGGGTTTATGCTCCTTTATTTAATTTAAGATTAAGCTGCCTGAAGCCTCAACTGCCTGCAAGCTAACCTAGGCCTTCGGTGCCAATATTTTTACCAATGAAATTTTCCCGCTGCCCCGTGCGGCGGCTTTGGGCGTAGTCATGGAAGGGGTAACGCCATGAAAAAATATCAGCTCGAGCGTGCAAGCATAGCTACCATCGGGGCGCTCCGGATAGACCTTTTGCCATTGCTGCCAGCGGCTGGGCGTTAACAAACCAGTGTTTTTTGGTCGCGTAAATATATCATGAATTTTTAGTGAATTTATTAACTTATTGAGAGAAGTAAAGGTTAGAATTAAAGATTCACGATCGACCACCGGCAACGCCAGTTGGCTGCGCTGGAGCAGGGCGC
>JAIXUT010000194.1 GCA_027483385.1 Alphaproteobacteria bacterium | reverse complement strand
TTGCTGCCAGCGGCGGCGTTGCTGTGGGCGGGCGGTGCGGCGGGCAGGGGGTCCAGAATCAGGGCTGCGCCGTGTTCGCCTTGGCGTCCGTTGCGGGTAGGCTGGTAGCCCGCCCGAATTTCCAGCCCGTACGCACTGGGGCCCAGGCGTTCGCCCAGCATCGCGGCCAGTTGTAGCACCAAAGCTTCTTCCACGCGGCCATCGGCGTCGCCTTCGCGCTTCAGGCTCCAGCCGAGCGAAATAATGGCGTGAGGCAAATTCTTGGCCACCAACCGAATGAACTGTTCCGGCTCCAGCGCTTCGGCGCGCGCTTTGGGGGCCAGCAGGGCAAACACGTCGGCATGAAAAATCGGCGCCAAGGGTGGGCGCAACAGCCGCAGCAACGCCACCGTGGGTTCTACGGCGGCGGGGCTATGAAAATCCAGCTTCACGGCCTTATTGGCCAAAGTGGCCTGGGTCATGAAACTGGCCAAATCAAGGTCGGTCGTGGCGCCCGCGTGGGCTTTAATGAGGGGCAGCGCGTCGGCACTTTCAAAGTACACATTGGCTTCCAGCACATGCAAGGCACTGTCGGCGCAGGCAGCGGCCAGCTTGGCGGGGGTATCGATGCCATGCGCCCACTGCAGCTGCCCGCTGTGTTCTAAATTAAAGGCGTCGGCCAAACTTTGCATGGAATTATCTGGGCTGAAATGTGCAAAACTTACAAGGGACGTACCACTTTCCCTGCCAAGCCCTGATGCAGGGTTGCCATGTCGCTGGCGGGCTGTTAGGCAGACTATGAAAATAAACTAACTTTTACCCGAGTTCAGGAGAATAACATGTTTATGCTACTCACTCGATTCGCCGCGTGGTTTACCCCACGCTACCAACACTGGCGCCGTGTCTGCGCAGCGCGGAGCAAGGCTCAGCAGCAGGAAATTGACCAGCTGAAAGCCCGGCAGGTGGCGGCTGAGAAGTTCAACAACGCCCGACGCCATATCGGGTAGCGCATCCAGCCCGTGTGGCTGAATTACGATGAAATTTGAGATGCGGGGGGCTTAACGGCCTCCCGTACTTCTTCTGCCTTCATGCCCTGCACCATATTTAAAACATGCTTGCGCAGGCTTTCGGGCAGGCCGTAGTAGGCTTTCAGCAAATCGAGGGTTTCGCGTTTCTGAAAGACCGAATCGTCCAGCTCGGCCAACGGTTGCGCCATGCCATAGCTAGGAGCCGCTTCCCCCACGCTGGCGAAGCCCTCAAAAAACCAAGCCACAGGCACGCCCAGCACTTTGGCAATTTTGAGCAAACGGCTGGCCCCAACCCGGCTGTTGCCATTTTCGTATTTCTGGATCATCTGGAAGCTAACCCCGACTGCCTGCCCCAGTTTATCCTGGGTAAAACCCGCCAGCTCACGCCGCAACCGCAGCCGCTGAGCGACGTGACTATCGATCGGGTCGGCAACACGATTCATGAAAAGTTAGTTACATGATATGTAACATGAATACAACCATTACTTGTAATTTGGCTTACATCAGGCCGTCATAATTTAAAATCAAGGATTTAACCCGTATAGCCATAAGACGAGGCGGCGCCAAGGGGTAGCCGCCAAAGCCGCAGGCAAGGGCAGCTGTACCACGCCTGCGGTATTGGGCGGCAGGGCCGCCACTTCGCGGCCAAGGGCATCAATCACCAAACTTATCCCCGTATTGGCACTGCGCACCAAGGGCAGGCCCAGTTCAATTGCGCGCAGGCGCTGCAGGGCGGCGTGCTGATACAGCGCAATCGTGCCGGTAAACCAGGCGTCGTTGGTCACGTTCACCAACCAGCGGGCACCCTGGCTGTGGGTGGCCACAAACAGCGGGAAAATGCCTTCATAGCAAATCAGCCCCACCACCGGCCCCAGTGCGCTGGCCAGCAGCGGGCTTTGGCGGCCGTGGGTAAAATCCAGGCGGCTTTGCGAAAGCGTGCGCAAGGCCGTGGGCAGGGGCAGGGCTTCCAGTACGCGGCGGAGCGGGATAAACTCGCCAAACGGCACCAGCAGGTGTTTGTCGTAGCTGGCCAGAATGCTTTCGGCCTCTAGCAGCTGCAGGCTATTAAAAAACTGTTCGGAGCCCCCAGTTGTGGTGTTCCGCACGGTGCCCGTCAGCACCTGGGTAGGGTTCGGGAAAGCCTCGTTCAACCACCGTAGCGGTTCGGGCTGCTGGCTTAAAAAAAACGGCACAGCGGTTTCGGGCAACACCACCACCTGCGGCATGGTGGCGGATGTTTCGGTCGCCACCGTTAGGGTTTCGGCCAAAAAGCGCCAGCGTTGCTGGGCATCCCATTTGTTGGGGTCCGTAAGGTTGGGTTGCACCACCCGCACGGTGGCGCTGGGGTTAAGGGGCGGCAACGGTTGCGCCACGCGCCAAACCCCAAACGTGGCCACGGCGGCCAAAAGCCCTGCCGCAGCCAGCCAGCCCTTGCGGTTCATGCTGGCCAGAAGCAGCGCGAGCAAAATGAGGAGCCCTGAAAGTAGCTGCACACTCCCCACACTGGCCAGCTGCGCTAGCAGGGGAGGTGCATTGTTACTGAATGTACTGCCCGCCCACATGGCGCCCAATGGCAACCACGGGAAGCCGAACGGGGTGAGGTTACGCAGCAGCTCCAGCACCAACAGGCCAGTTAAAATGGCGCCGCCAAAGGCCCTCGGCTGGTGGCGCCAGCGCCAGGCCACAGCGGCCACCAGCGCGTAGCCCAGCGCCACCCACAACGCCAAACCAAGTGCGGCGGGGATGCCGCCGCCCAAGGCAAAGGCCCAACTTTGGCTGTCGTGCCAGAAGGCCCAGGGCAACCAGTAAAGGGCGCTCACCCCGTGGGCCATGCCCCAGCCTAAGGTGCCAAGCACCGCCGCGCGGCGGCTGGGGGCGGCACCAACCCCCCACAGCCAGATTACCAGCCCTGCCACCCCAATCGGCCATAAAAAAAACGGCGCAAAGCCAAGCGTAACCAATGCTCCAGCCAACGGCCAGCAGCGTGGTAAGTTTGGCCAGTGGTTAAGCATTTTTGGGTTTACCGAGTGCCAAGGTCACCAGCAACACCCGCCGGCCATCGGCTTCGGTGGTTTCGGCCAGCAGGCCGCCCTGGAGGGTTACCACTTCGCCCACAGCCGGGATATGCTGCGCGGCCTGCAGCACCAAGCCGGCCATGGTGGTGGCATCTTCGTTTTCCTGCGCGGCCAGCGTGGTGCCAAGCACGCGGTCGATCTCCGCCAGTGGCGTTTCGCCCTTAATGCGGTAGCGCTGCGCCCCGAGCGAGACAATCGCTTCGGCCTGGTCGGCGTTTTCATCGGCAATCGCGCCTACCAATTGCTCCAAAATATCCTTCAGCGAAATCAGGCCGCTGGTGCCGCCAAATTCATCGGTCACCAGCACCAAGGGCACTTTGCTACGCTTCATTTGCTGCAACACGCGGGGCAGGGGCATGCTTTCGGGCACCACAGTCAGGGGCCGCAACAGATTGAGCAAATTAAAAGTCTCGGGTTCTTGCAGGTGCTGAATCACATCTTTCAGCAGCACAAAACCTTTCATGTCGTCCAAATCGCGGCCCATGACGGGCAGGCGGCTGTGCTGGGTTTCGGCAAACAGGTTTAAGACTTCGGGCAATTTGGCGGCTGCGGGGGCGGCAATGATGCTGGCCCGCGGCACAGCCACGTCATCGGCCACCAGGGCGCCAAAGGCCAACGCGTTTTCCAGCAGCTCGCGTTCGTGGTGGGTTAAGGGCGCCAACTCGCGTTCGGCAAAGGCGGCGTAAAGCTGGGGCAGGTGCGGGCGCAGCGCTTCGGCCTGGTGCAAAAATATACGCTGGTTTTTGAATCGTTCCTGCAGGTCGGTCAACAGTTTTTTCATGGCGTAAGCTTAAACAATTTCATAGGGGTTTGGCCAGTTTAAAGTACGTAAAATGGCAATTTCCTGCGCTTCCATGCGGGTGGCTTCGGCTTTGGTGTGGTGGTCGTGGCCGCCCAAGTGCAGCATGGCATGCACCACCAAATGCTGCAGATGCGCCTTAAGCGGCTTGCCTTGCGCCAGGGCGTCGGCCTCCACTTTCGGCCAGCCGAGCATGATATCACCCGCATAGGTCGGGGTGGCGGCGGTATCCCAGAGCGGGAAGCTTAGCACATCGGGCGTATAGGCCTTGGCCCGAAACTGCTGATTGGCCGCCTGCGCCACCGCCGCACTGGCAATGCGCAGCGTAAATTGCCACGGCGCGGCCTTGAAGGCAGGAATTTTTAACCAGCTCGCCGCCACGGCTTGCCTTACCCACGCGGGCAGAGCAGGCGGCAGGCCCCGTATATCGGCCTGCACCACCACGCGGCCAAACACGCGGCGTTGGTGCAAAAAATGCAGAGTGTGGCTTTGGGGCATTGGTTTAAACTTGTACGGCAGCAGTGCGCTTGCGTCAAACCCACCGAGCGCGTACTAAAGTGGGTTTTATGAACTCTTATCTCTTTACCAGTGAAGCCGTGAGCTGCGGCCACCCCGACAAAGTCGCCGACCAACTCAGCGACGCAATCCTGGATGCGTATCTGCACGCAGACGCCAACGCCCGCGTGGCCAGTGAAATTTTGGTTACCACCGATTTTGTCTGTTTGGCGGGCGAAACCCGCAGCACCGCCACGCCCGACCTTAACGCTGTGGTGCGCGATGTCATCCGTAACATCGGCTATACGGGCGGCGTGAATTTTGGCTTCGATGATGCCACGGTAAAAATTACCAACGTGATGGGTGCCCAAAGTGCCGAAATTGCCCAGGGCGTGGATGCCGGCAGCCGCAGCAGCGAAGGCGCGGGCGACCAGGGGCACATGTTTGGCTACGCCTGCGATGAAACGCCCGAACTGATGCCCGCACCCATCCATTACGCCCATGCCGTGCTGCGGCACCTGGAAGCGGTGCGTCGCAGTGGGCCGGATGCCAACAACCACGGCCTGTTGCCCGATGCCAAAAGCCAGGCGACGCTGGAATACAGCGCCGATGGTACGCCGAGGCGTGCCCACACCTTGCTTATCAGCCACCAACACGCGGCCACGCTGCACCCCGATGACCTGGCCCAACTGGTGCGCAGCGCCTGGGCGGCCGTGTTGCCTGCGGGCTGGATTGACGCCAACACCCGATTTCTCATCAACCCCACGGGCAGCTTTACCCTGGGTGGCCCAGCGGGTGATACGGGCCTGACGGGGCGGAAAATTATTGTGGATAGCTACGGCGGTGCGGCTCGTCATGGTGGCGGAGCCTTTAGCGGCAAAGACCCCACGAAAGTTGACCGCAGCGCTGCCTACGCTGCCCGCTACCTGGCCAAAAATGTGGTGGCGGCGGGGCTGGCCCGGCGCTGCGAAATTCAGCTGGCCTACGCCATTGGGGTGGCCGAACCATTGGCGCTGTATGTCGAAACCTTCGGTACCGGCACAACAGCCGATGCGGTACTGGCCGAAAAACTACGCACCACAATTCCCTTAACGCCACGCGGTCTGCGCGAGCGCCTCGGGCTGGCCGCCCCGATTTACTTGCCCACCGCCACGGGCGGGCACTTTGGCCGCGCGGCGGGGTGCGCGGGGGCAGGTACGTTTGGGTGGGAAAAAACCGACCTGCACCTTTAACTTTTTTTAAACTGCAAAAGGGTGTTTAGCTTTTCGCTAAATTCAGCAAAGCCACGCCGCCCAAGCCCACC
>JAIXUT010000232.1 GCA_027483385.1 Alphaproteobacteria bacterium | reverse complement strand
CAATCATGTGTATAACCAAATCCTTTATATCCCGTCACAGCAAAATTTGGTTACGCAGCTAACGGGAGAGGTAAGACGGCATTTTTCCTTTTCGGCATGGAGTCGGGATAACACGTTTTCCATGGAGCAAAAAACGGCCTTCATTGATTCGATGAAAGACGGTATGCAGGCAGTGAAAGGTCATTTTAACATTCAGACCTTTCATACTGACCGGGAAGAACTGGAAGAGCAGAAGGATGTTGTTTCGGCCGCCATACAGTCCACGGGATTTATCTCTAAGGTGGCCACCACTTTTGGGGAACAGCTTTTTTGGTCCTGTATCCCCGGCAACGCCGCAGAGCTTGGCTATGATAATTTCTCAACTTTGACACTTGATAATGCAGTTTCGCTGTTCAATTACGAGACGAATTACAAAGATGTACCCTGGCAGAACGCGGGTATTCTTCTGACCGACCGTTTCGGCAGTCCGCGCATTGTGGATGTATTTTTCAACCCCTTAAAGGAAAATCTGATCAGTAACCGCAACTTTACGGTCATCGGTCCGTCGGGGTCGGGTAAATCGTTTACGATGAATAATCTGGTCTATTATCTTCTTTCCTCAAAGGCACACGTGACCATCGTTGATATCGGACACAGTTATAAACGGCTGGGTGAAATTATCGGAGCACGTTACATTACACACTCGGATGAAGCGCCGATTCGGCTCAACCCCTTTTATTTTAAAGCGGATGAATACGGTTTAAAAGGTCAAAATGCCAATGAACTCAAAGAAGAGTTTAAACAGGTGATCTGTCAGATTCTTTTTCTCCTTTTCAAAAAGGAAGGTGATAAAATTACCAAATCGGAGGAAGTGACCATTTTTCATATGGTGACGGAGTACTACAATTACCTGGATTCAAATAAAAAAGTCAGGGCCTGCTTTGATACATTTTACGAATTCACCAAAGACGTATATCCTGATAAGTTCAGGAAAATGGGAGGACGTGCCGAACGTGAATTTGATTTGGAAAAGTTCTATTTCGTTTTAAGCCCCTTCTACAAAGACGGCCAGTACGGCTATTTGTTGAACGCGACGGATGATGTTGATCTATCCGAAGAACCGTTTGTAATATACGAACTTGATAACATCAAAGATCACCCCATTTTGCTGCCGGTCATCACGTTGATGATCACGAACACCTACGTAACAAAGCTTTTTAACCTTTCGGGGGTTTTGAAAATCCTTATCATCGAGGAGGCCTGGCGAGCGGTATCATCGGAGTTTTTTGCCACGTTTTTACTTTGGGCGTTCAAGACGGCCCGTAAACACTTCGGAAGTATCGGTGTGGTCACCCAAGAGATTGAGGATTTGCTGAAGTCCGAGATTATTAAGGATGCCATCGTTCAAAACACTGACATTAAGATTATTATGGACATCCGTAAGTATTTACAGCAGGCCGAAGAAGTCTTAAAGCTCTTTAAGATTAACAGTGCGAATGTACCGCAGATTTTTTCCATTAATCGCAGTATGCAAAATTCAAATCGGGGCCCTTACAAAGAAATGGCTTTGGTATTGGGAGATGTTTGTAAAGTCTACGGGGTTGAGGTTTCAAAGTACGGTGCGGCCATTTTTACGACCGAGCCCTCCGAAGTGGTACAAATTAAGCAGTTGGCCGCTAAAAAAGGTATCTCACAAATGCAGGCGGCTCTGGAGTGGGCTGATACCCGCTGAATAATTCCTTCATTTTTTTAACTAAAACAATCAGGCACATGAAAATGACAATTGCCTTCATAACGGCTTTTGCGCTTGCCTTTGCCGTGCAGGCGCAGTTTATGGTATCAGACCCTATGCACACGGGGGTGACCACGCTTATCAAGCTCATTCAGGACCCCAGCTTTAAAACGATGGTCAAAAACATTGAGCAGCTGCAAAAGGTTGCTTCCACCGTTCGGCAGTTTCACCGAGGCATGGAAACCGTCAAAACCGTTCAGAACTGTGTTGCTAAAATGCAGAAACTCTCCGCTGCCGTCAGCCGCGACGGACACATTTACCCAACGGAATTTTCCGCCATGACGCAGGATATTGAAGCCCTTGCCGCCGAGGGATCGAGCATATTTAAGGATATGCGAACAGCCACAACCCAGTCCGGGGGCGTTCTGAAAATGACCGATGCCGAACGCGTCGTTTTTCTCGACAATGCCTATAAAAGAGTTTCCCGGTACAGTGCGACCATCGACCGCTATTTTGCCAAAGTTCGGTCGATGAGTATCCAAAGAAGCGGGAACAAAACGGATATGGCCAATACGGCTAAACTCTACAGGCTTGCCTCCCGGGTCGGCAGTGTAGGGAGCGGTGGGGAAATTTACCGCAATACGCGCGACTTGGCCTATGATATGGGTTATGACGACCGCGATACAAGTGTTTTGGACAAAGCCTATACCAATGCACAGGCCAAAGCCCTGCGGGAAAAACAGGCCATCTGCGCAGAAAATCAGGCCAATTATTACGATGAACTGTACTTCAAAGAGGCACAAATGGATAAGGAAGCCTTTCAGGCTCTGCTTGGCGAGGGGTATACTTTTGAGGCGAAGAAGGGCAGTTTTATGAATGTGGTTAAGGACATTGCTACGTTCAAAGTGTATAAGCAGGTTATTGACGGTGTGGAGCAGCTTGTCGGTGAAAATACGTCAGATAAGGACATTCAGACTGAAATCAATGACAGCGTTAAAAACTTCATTGATCCCTCCGGCAAGGTTATTTCCAACGAAGAATTTCAGCTGCAGCTGAAATTTAAGGCCCGTGAACTGATGCGTCCGGTCAGAGAGGAACTGAGGAAGAAATGGAAATTGGACGAATGTATGACCCTTGGCTACTGAAAAAATGGAAAGCTTACTGACCATCATCAGCGAACTCTACGATAAACAGATTCCGATGGCTACCGCCATGTCAGAATCCATTGAGAAATACGTAAGAGCCTTTGCCGCCATCGGTGCATTGATTTACATTTTCGGGAGGGTAATTATGCAAATTGCTAACAATCAGGACATTGAAATTTTTTCACTGCTTCGGCCATTTGTCATTTTCCTGCTTATAAATTCCGCTTCCCTGATCTGTAATGCTCTGGACAGCTTTGGGACCTTAGTGAGAAATCAGGTTAACTCCGGCAACCTACAGATTGCAGAAAGAGTGGCGGCCCTGAATGATAAAATTCAGGAAAAAATAGACAGGAAATGGGAAGAAATAAGAACAAAGCCTGAATTATACAAAGACGCATTCGGGACAAATCAAACGGATGATGAATTCATGGGTACTGACTTTGTCATTGACTTTAAAATCGCGTTTGCCAAAGCGGAAGAATCCTTTAAATTCCAGCTTTTGAGCGTGATTCAGACCATTTTATTGGCCCTGATGTACATCGCGGAAAGCTGCCTGTTACTCATCAGCATCTCTTACCGACTCGTGCTCAGAATGGGTTTTCCCATCACGATTGCCCTGACCATCTTCCCCGGATTTACACAGGCCTTTGCTAATTGGGCAGGACGCTACATTAATTTCGCGATTCTTCCCGCCGTGGCTGCCATGTACAGCCGGATCAGTTTTTCACTGGTAGAAACGTATCTGAATTACTATAACCCGGAAGAAGCCGTTCAGGGCATGGGTGCAGAAATGCAGCAGCCTGAATATCTGGGGCTTGCTTTTATGAGTCTGTTGTTTCTCTCTCTTATCGGCTACATACAGGTACCCTTAATGTCCAACATGTTGGTCACCGTGGGTGGAGTGGGTCAGATTTTTCAAGCCCCTAACCGTACCGTCATGGGGGCAGGGGATGCCACCCAAAGAGCAGGAAAGAATATCCAAACGTATATGCAGGATAGGTTTAATCGCACAAAAAAATGAATCAATACTTTCAGAAGAACCTCCTTGAATACTATAAAGTATTTGTCGGGGGCTGTGTCGCCGCTGTAGTCTTAATGACTCTTTTGACCATTTATGTAGTCAACAGCTCTTACGAAAGAGTCAAAAAAGCAGGTCGCGACACCTACGTTTTTTCGCCCAACGGCGCATCTATTCACGTCTTTATCCCCCAACAAAATGGAAGAACTGCTGAAACTGCAAAAACATTTTAATCGGGTAAAAATCATCACCATTATTACCCTGAGCGCTCTCGGTCTGGTTTGTATCACGACTTTGGTATTAAGTTACCGAAGTACGAACGAGTTTTCCAAACGCATTTATATCGTTAACAAAAATGCCCAGTTTGAGGCCATTGCCGGAACCGTTACCGAGAACCGGCCGGTCGAAATAGGATATCATGTCAGACGTTTTCATGAATTGTTTTTTAACGTCATTCCCGATGCCGAGGAAATTGAAAACAGTACAAGAAAAAGCTTTTATCTGGCCGATGAATCCGCCAAAAAGCTTTACGATGATTTGAAGGAACAGCATTTTTATTCGGACATTATTCAGGGAAATGTTGTGCAGAAAATCGCGATTGACAGCGTGGCCATCAATTCGGCCCTGTATCCCTACGAGGCCATTACCTACGCCACCATTAAGCAAACCAGAGCCACTACAGGTGCCGTTAAGAAAATCGTCACGCACTGCCGACTCGAAGATACTCCCCGCAGCCTCCGAAGTCCGAACGGCCTTTTTATGCGAAATTTTAAGATTATACAATCTAAAATATGGCGGTGATGAATAAGACCCTTTTTGAGCTTTTGCTTACCGGCCTTTCCCGGCGTATTACCGCTTATGAACACCGATTCGCCGACAGTATCAATGCCTGGCAACGTGCTAATCCCAAGATTAGAAATACCGCACTTTTAATTCTCTTTTTTATCTGTCTTTTAATCATGTATTTCTCATGGAAACACTAGATAATTCACAAAATACTGTCCGAAAATTAAGTCAGAGACAGTATCAGTTGGTGGCTTTGGCCATCGGTGCCCTTTTCAGTTTAGGCTTGGTACTTTGGGGCGTAGGTTTTTTTAAAACCGAAGAGAATCCCATGGCAGAAGAAAGTAAAACCGATGCCCTGGCCACTGTCCCGGCGGCAAAAAATCAGCCGCTTGAAAACGACAAGTATAAAACCGTATCGAAGAATGACCCCCGATTTGCCAAAACAGATAACAGTCTCAGCGTCGGCTATGTAGTCGGAGTTGAGCACAATGACCAAATTGCCGGCAACGAAGATCTTTCCGAGCAGGACTTTCAGGCAGTTGAAAGTGCAGGCCGGACCGGCTATCACCCCCAAAGTTCTGCCAAAAAGAAACAACAGATCTACCAACAGAGCGCAGAAAGGCAAAGAGCCATACAGCGCGAGCAGGTCAGATTGGCTGACCCCAATTATGCGCTCTATAAAAAATCAAATGAGGAATTGAGGGAAGACCGGCAGGAAGCTGAAGACAGAGAGATCAATCAGAGAACCGCCCAACTTGTGCTTGATAAGCTGGAAAAAAATCAAAATCAGTCATCACAGCAGCATATAAACAAAACAAAAAAAAAAAAAAGAAGCCCTGATGATGATCTCCCCTCAGCGAAGCCCAAATCTCAGCTAACGGAAATTCAACCCGAAATCCAAAAAAATACGATTGGATTGCCTGTTACCAAAGCAGGATTCTTTTATAATGTTTCGACGAAAAATAAAACCGGCTACTCCGCCAACGATGCGGTTTTGGCCGTGGTACACGGGAACGGAAGCGAAGGAATCAAAATACAAAACGGTACAACGGCCAAGATCAGATTGCTGCAAAATATCATTTTTCGGGTGAAAGGCGAGCCGATACTTCTTGAAAAGGGGACGATCCTGAACGGTCGCTGTACCATCGGAGACGAGCGGGTTTTTATTTCCATTACCTCAATGGTTATCGGGAATGCTATCTATCCTCTCACCGTTCAGGCCTACGACATGGATGGCCAATTAGGGATTTATGTACCCAATTTGCGGGAAAAAAATATGTTGGCTCAGAACCTGAGCCGTACCGCTGCCGGCTCCATGAATGGAGGTTTTTTTGTCGGACAGGGCGGTATTGCCCGGCAAGTGGGAACACAGGTTGCCATCCAGGCCGCCCAACAGACCATGCAATCCGGTCGGCAATACATCACCGCCAAAGCTCAGAATCCGAAGGTGACTGTTCGCCCCAATTATCAGATACTTTTGAAATCAACCGATTTTACTCCCACCACTTCAAATGCGCCTACCTATGAAGAAAATAATTAGT
>JAIXUT010000128.1 GCA_027483385.1 Alphaproteobacteria bacterium | reverse complement strand
GCTGGCCCGTATCTATGCCGAACGAGACGACTACGTCAGTGCCCTTAATGCGGCCAAAAACGGGCTTTCTATTTTCCATAAGCTGGGTGAGCAGCGCAACGTTTGCCGCATGTATATGGCAATGGGCGTCATTAACCGCTACCTGAAACTGTATGATGCTAGTATTGAGGCTAACCTGCAAGCCCTGAAAATCGCAGAAGCCGAGCAGGACACTGCTCTGCTAGGTGCCATCTATGGCAATTTGGGAAACGTGTACTTCGACCAGAAAGACTACGACCGCTCCCTTCAATCTGGCCTGAAGGCCCTGAATATACAAATGGCCCAGAGGGATAGTCAGGCAGTAGGCAATACGTTTCATAACCTAGCGAGAATTTACCGCATTCGCCGGGAGTTCGGTAAAGCCAGGGAGTTTTACAACAAATCGCTCGCCATTGACCTAAAAAAAGGCAATCAATTAAACATCGGCGGCTCTTACCTCGATTTAGCGCTTCTTTACCGGGATATGGGTGATTTTAAGCAAGCCCTGCAGTATACGCAGCGGACACTGGCCATCGCCAACCGAATCAAGTCCAAAAGTCTTCAGCAACAGGCCCTAGCCAACTTACCCCTGATTTATGGTGTGTTGGGGAATCCTGAGAAAGCCGTGATTGCCCTAAAGCAGTACGAAGAACTGAAAGACAGTTTGCAATCAGCGGAGTTGTCCAGGCAGATTGCTGACCTACAAGCCAGCTATCAAGGTGAACAGAAAGACCGTGAACTGAGTTTGCAAAAACTTCGTCTGGAAGCTCAGCAGGCATCATTAAGCCGACAACGTACACTGATCGTTTCATTAATTGTTTTCGTATTGCTAGGGTCACTGATTGGATATCTGCTTTTCAATCGGTACAAACTCCGGCAACGCAACCTTAAGCTTTCGCTGGAAAATGAACAATACCAACTTTCGCAAAGCCTTCAACACCGACAAGACATAGACGAAACAATTCACTACTTCGCCAGCTCGCTTTACGGCAAAAATACAGTGGATGAAATTCTGTGGGATGTGGCTAAAAACTGCATCGCCCGGTTGGGCTTTGTCGATTGCGTGATCTATTTGCTCAATGACGAACAAACTGCCCTGGTCCAAAAAGCCGCTTACGGCAATAAAAATCCAGAAGCCTATTCAATCCTTAACCCACTGGAGATACCTCTTGGAGAAGGCATTGTGGGGAGTGTCGCTCAAACGGGTAAGCCAGAAATCGTAACTGACACCACGCGGGACCCGCGCTACGTCGTGGACGACGAAGTGCGCCTGGCTGAATTAACGGTGCCACTCTTGCTCCAAAATAAAGTAATTGGGGTTATTGACTCAGAACATCCTGAAAAAGGTTTTTTTAAAGAACATCATTTGGAAGCGCTACAAACCATTGCGGCCATCTGTAGCAGCAAAATTGCACAAGCTATAGCAGATGAGGAGGCTAAAAAAGCCAAAATTCTGCAAATCGAAGCGGAACACATCCGACAGTTAGACCGCGTCAAATCTCAGTTTTTTGCCAACCTATCCCATGAGTTCAGGACCCCGCTTCAGTTAATTCTGGCACCACTCCAGAAAAGGGGAGCCATCAGCCCAGAAGAAACTCATATGATGGAGCGCAACGCCAATCGACTGCTAAGGCTAGTAAATCAACTCCTTGATCTGGCAAAAGCCGAAATGGGGATGCTTAAGCTGAACTACCAATGGGGCAATCTGATTGGCTTCCTTTATCAGACAGCCCGCTACTTTGAACCGATGGCCGAAGCTAAGAAGATCAGGTATCAGATCCAGCTTCCGACAACTGAACCGTTAATGGCCTACGACAGTGACAAACTCGAAAAGATTGTATATAACTTATTGTCCAATGCTATCAAATTTACACCAGTGGGCGGTCAGGTCACAATACAGGGTGAGTTGGAACCCGAAACTGGTCTCAGGCTGGTCGTTCGCGACTCGGGCATCGGCATTCCCGAATCACACCAAGACCGCATCTTCGACCGCTTCTTTCAAATTGATTCCTCCCAAACACGCGCTTTCGGCGGGAGCGGCCTGGGACTGGCGCTGACCAAAGAACTGGTTGAACTTTACAAAGGATCGATTTATGTGGAGAGTCAGCCAGAATCAGGCAGTACCTTTGTGGTGTTGCTGCCGCTGGCTGCCGATACAACCCAGCACGCCAACAGAGTGGATAGGATACCCCACAGCATAGGCATGACTGCGCCCGTCCCTTTGACAGAGGAAGAGCAGGCCGACATCAGCGAGGAAGACAAGCCAACCATCCTGTTGGTAGAAGACCACCCCGAACTAAACAATTACCTCCGACAGCAACTCTCCGACCGATTCAGGGTCATGCAGGCCATGCGGGGTGATGAAGGTCTACAAATGGCCCGCTGGTTGGTTCCTGACCTGATTATTTCTGACGTAATGATGCCCGGGATGGACGGTTTTTCAATGACCCGTCACTTAAAAGAAGACGACCTGACCAGTCATATTCCGATTATACTGTTAACGGCAAA
The DNA here is from genome assembly GCA_027483385.1 of Alphaproteobacteria bacterium. GTDB lineage: Bacteria > Pseudomonadota > Alphaproteobacteria > UBA2136 > UBA6156 > JADCGN01. The sequence continues at coordinate 3,084 of JAIXUT010000128.1, read as the reverse complement.
AGACGACATCGATTCCCGGAAGGAAGGGTTTGAGGGTGGGGCTGAACAGTACTTAGCTAAGCCCTTTGCTTTAGATGAACTGATTGCCCGCATCAACAGCCTGCTCACCCAGCGCAATCTGCTGCGCAAAAAGTACAGTCGGGAAGTAATGTTGCAACCGACAAGCGCACCCGTTCGCGACCGGGAGGCTGAGTTTCTGGAAAAAATTATCCGCCTCATCGACGAACACATGGCCGATGAGGCCTTCACGGTAGAAGCCCTTCAGCGCGAGATGGGCATGAGCCGGATGCAGCTACACCGGAAACTGAAAGCCCTGACCGACCGGTCAGCCTCCGATTTTATCCGCTACATCCGGCTGCAACGGGCCGCCGACCTATTGCTGCAACCCGGTATCCAGATTGCCGAGGCCGCCTATCTGTCGGGTTTTAACCATCTTTCCTATTTCTCAAAGTGTTTTAAGGATCAATTTGGGATGCTTCCCTCCGAATTTGTCAGACAAAAAGAAATGAATACGTAAAATTCACATTCATAAACTATTGATAATCAACTTGTTTTTATCGAAAATAAGCACATGTTACACCAGTGCTATGATATGGGAGATGAGTGTCAGCCCCGTCGGGAGAGCCTGTGCTACCTTTGCTGACGTAAGGTATCGGCCGAATCACCTGTAAGCAGTAGGCACTCTAATTTCTTATTTTCCATACAAACTCGTATGCAACATGTTAAAGTAGTAACCGCTCTTTCCTTGCTCCTAATAGGACTGTGCGGATGCGAAGAAAGCATCATTGAGCGGAAGGATATGACAGCACGAACTGAGGGCGTCGTGCCGAATCAGCCTTCGAACGGTATCGAAGGATACATTCCCAATCCGGGCGGGCAATCGCTGCCTTACCCGACAATTACCAAAAAGACATTTATTCCTGAATACAGTTTATGGGCCCACACCAAGTGCCTCACCTGGCGGATCGAGTGGCCGAATTATCCAGCTGGTACCGATTCCAACAAAATTCCAACAGTGTTTACGCTCTCCAATGGAGCGCTCAACAGCTTCTATTTTCTGAATGGCCAACCGGCTTCCACTACCTACAAGACCAATTTCAACCTCTATCACAATGCCCAATTGGAAATGTCCCGAACGTTGTGGAGCGAACTCACACACGCGTTCGGAGCCGGTAATCAGATGGATGCAGTTTGGTTCAATCAGGTTGATTTTTCGCTCAAAACGCTCGAACACATGGTGAAAGAGCGACCGGGTCTGTTCCAAACCTACTGGGTGGACAACAACGGGGAGCCGCCGGTGTACCAACAGGGCGATGTCTTTCTCTTTAAGGTAGACAAACCGTTGAATCAGTCCCAATACGGCGGCATCCGCATTGTATCCATGACACCCCGAATCATCGAAGTATACCTGGCCGTACCCACAACTGTAACTATTTAAGTATAGTCGATTCCGACAATGTCCCTACTGATTACCCGGAGCAGTCTCCTGATCCGGATTGGGGAAGTCATGTCTTTTATTCATTACTGATAAACCAATAATTTCCAAAATCATGCGTAAGTATTTAACAAACCTCTTAACAGCAACGAGCCTTACCGGTTTTTTATTCAGCTCCAATCAACTGCTAGCCCAATGGCAGACTCAAAATGGTAACCTGTACGTCAATCCTCCAGCCAAAGTTGGAATCGGCCTGTCAAACCCTAATCGGAACTTAGACATTCACAGTACGTCGGACACCTATCTGCGGGTTAGTTCACTAGGTGGGGCATCACTCGGCAGCCTAAAGGCCAGTATCGAACTGAGGAGAACAGCCAACAATGGTACGACTAACACCTGGTCTATCAATAACGAAAACCACTTCCGCATTCGTCACGACGGCGACCTGATGTTTGGCCTGGCTCCCGACTTAGCACGGTTAGGTATCAACGTCGACAACCCAGTCGAATTCATTATCTACGGAAAAAACGTCACCAAATCGGGTAATTCAGTGGTCGACGGTGCCCTACGCCTGCACACCAAGGTAGGCGATAACATCCACATGTTGGCCCTAGACGGCAACCAGATCGAAAGCAGCGACCCGCTGTACATCAACAACGATTCGGAACAGAACATACACATCGCCAACGGTGGGGGTAAGGTAAAAGTGGGCACGACCGACAACGAAGCCCGGTTTAGTATTGCTTCGGAAAGCGATATGCAGCTCAAGCTCATCAACCCCGGTACCGGTGGAGCTGCCTGGCGGATTGGTGTAGCCAACAGCAATTGGAGTGCAGGAGCGGGTAAGCTGGTGTTCTCCAAAACGAACAGTTCAGACGATGCGACAATGGTGATTACCCCCGCTGGGAACGTTGGCATTGGCCTCACAACGCCTTCCAAAACCTTGCAGGTCAACGGAACCACCTCAACCAAAATACTCGAAATCACTGGCGGGTCAGACTTAGCCGAACACTTTGACATCGAAGCGGGCGAAACGCTACTGCCTGGCACGGTGGTCAGTATTGACCCCAACAAGCCAGGGCAGCTACGGGTGGCCAGCCAAGCCTATGACAAAACAGTGGCTGGTATTGTGAGTGGAGCGGGCGACGTGCAGCCAGGTATGCTGATGGGGCAGGCGGGTACCCTTGCCAGCGGGCAGCACCCTGTGGCCCTCACGGGACGCGTTTATTGTCGGGTCGATGCACAGTACGGGGCCATCCGGCCAGGCGATTTGCTCACCACTTCGCCTACAACCGGCCACGCCATGAAAGCCACCGACTCAGGGAAAGCCCAGGGAGCTATTCTCGGCAAAGCCATGACATCGTTGGAAACAGGCAGGGGTTTGGTACTTGTGCTGGTTAGTCTTCAGTAAAATTTCCAAAAAACAGCAAAAAAATGAAAGCAATCAATCTTTTACTCATTGGTCTGACCTGCCTGTTGAGCGTTTCAGCGGTGGCCCAAAAGCTGCTACCGTACTCGTTCCAGCATCAGGCCGATTCGTCCGACCACAATACACTTCAGTTCCTGACGCAGGTAACGCAGCCAAACACGACCTTTCTTAGGCTGTATTTTGCGGGTACTCAATTGGGCGAAGGCAGCTATCTAGTGCT
>JAIXUT010000064.1 GCA_027483385.1 Alphaproteobacteria bacterium | reverse complement strand
GTTCAGCCCAAACCGTGGATGAAACCGGAAAAAACATTTACGAAGATCAGTGAAATTTATACCATCAGCAACGGAAAAATACAGGACGTATCCGCCAATTTTCTGGCTGATTGGACCGTCGCTTCGGGCGTCAAAGCAAAACTGGGGGCCGATCTCATTCACCATGCCTATGAGCCCGTTTCGTACCGTCGGAAAGAAGAAAATCAGGATTCCGTGTCGCTTAACGAAGCCTCCGCTTCGGCTTTGGAAGGTGGGGTGTTTGGCAGTTTGTTGGTAAACCTATCCTCCAAAATGCAATGGAATGTCGGGGCAAGGTACTCGTATTTTCAAACAAAGCAGGTGAATTACCACGGGCTTGAACCCAGAACATCGCTTACGTACCGGACAGACAATGCAAGCATTCAGCTTAGCGCCACCCGGATGATTCAGTACAACCACGCGCTGGTAAAAAGCGGAGGATTGACGGATAAAATTACGTGGGTGCCTTCAACACCGGGCATTTTGCCGCAAACCTCGTGGCAGTACGCCGTTGGTTGGTCGCAGTCGCGTCCGGAGCAAACGTTTAAGTACAGCATTGGGGCTTATTATAAACAAATGCAGAATCTGAGCATGTACCGCTATTACTATGGCGATCCTTACCTGTATTATCGTTGGGAGGCAAATACCCTGTCGGGGGGCAAAGGACGGGCCTACGGATTGGAATTGACCGCTGAAAAAAGCTTTCGACGTTGGTCCGGGGGAGTCAATTATACCTTATCGCGGAACCAACGACACTATGACGAACTGAACAAAAGCAAATGGTTTAATGATCTCTACGACCGCCGTCATATCCTCAACCTCAATGGTGTCTATAAAATGAGTAAGACCCTCCAACTTTCCTTTTTGTGGGTGTATTACAGCGGCCAACGCTATGATCTGCCGGCCGGCCGGATCGCCGCCAACCCGCTGGTTCCTGAATACATTGCGTATGACAAAAAAAACAACGGGAAATACCCCGATTATCACCGATTGGATGTTGGGTTAACAAAAAAATATTTTTTAACCAAAGGGCGTTATTGGGAAATAAACCTCAACGTGTATAACCTCTACAGTCGAAGAAATACGTATCGGCTGTATCCGGCGGTGGAAGTCATTACCGATGAGCAGCGCCAACCGCTTGAACGTCGAAACGTTATAAGATCGGCCTCCGTCTTTCCGATATTACCGTCCATAAGTATTGCTTATAAATTCAGATGATGCGTAGTTTTCCGGTGCTTTTGCTGGCTTGCGGAATCATTTCCTGCGAAGTCATTTCAACCAAAAACGTCAAGTTGCCGTCTTCTCCTGAGAAGTTGGTCGTGAATGGCGTGGTTTCTAATGTGGGCGTGGGCGTTTACGTGACCAAAACGCTGCCCGTGCTGCAATCCAATCCAACGTCTTCGCTCCTGGAAGCGACCGTAAGTCTCCAAAAAAATGGAATGCCGTGGGCAGTATTACAACAAGGAGCCGATCTGTATATGTCAGACAGCAATTGGAAGTATACCGATAATCTTACAGTAGAGGTACAGCATCCTGCATTGGGAAAAGCCTTGGCTGTACCCGATCCCCTTCCGAGTGTGGTAAAAATGAGTGATGTCTCGGCCGTGTATACGAAAGAAAAAACAGAGGCGGCCATTACCCTGGCTTTTAGGGATGTATCGGGCGCAGATTATTATGCCTACAAAATGATCGCGGTCAAAGATGGCGTGCCGTTGACCAACGAAAGTATCTATAAAATACCGACGGATGCGTTGATGAGCGATTTGAGTTTTGACAATCAAGCAAAGAAAATCGTATCCCGCCTGTTTTTACTCAAAGAAGCAGGCAATAATCAAACGATTAGGGCAAATCAGGTAAAAGTGTATCTGTATCACCTCTCCGCCGCCACCTACGACTATTATCGCTCCCTGCGTGAATATGACTCGTACAATGAGGATACGTTTGCGGAGGTATTGCCGGTTAAAAATAACATTCAAAACGGCTACGGCTTTGTGGGTGCCTGCAGCATTGATACCATTACAGTCAACATAAAACAATGATTCCATGAAAACAGTACCAAGTCTGATTTGTGCATTTGCCGGCTTATTGTTGACCGGCACCGGCAGTTACGCCCAGGTAACCGATGGATTTTCGTTTGGCCTGAAAGCAGGGGCTAACCGGATGAACACCAAGATAATCAACAGGCCAAGTAATTATATTATTCAGTTGGGTGGTGTGGGTGTTTCAAACGGTTTTCAGGTGGGAGCGTGGGCCACGCTTCCGGTGAGCCGTTGGTTATTTATAGATACCGACCTGTATTTTCAGCAAAAAGAAAATAAGTACGAAGATCCTATAAAGGATATTATATATGGCTATAATACCTATAGGTACGCAGGAGTCAGCGGCAGGGTAGGATTTATGTATAAAGGGGCTTTTGTGAGTGCAGGTCCCGAGGTGAATGTCTTGCTTACCACAACCTTGGCACAAAACGAAGCTCAGGGGGTAGAATGGGGTATCAATGCGCGTTTGGGGTATCAATACAGGCGCGTCAGAATAGAGGCTTTTTATACAAAAGCACTCACTCATTATGAACAGATTACATTTATTAATCAGGGAGATAAACTTCAACATCTTTTTTACGGAAATACCCTTGGGCTTTCATTAGGGGTAAGATTGTTTGGAGGAAAAGAGCGGAGATAAAGCGGTGATATTTTTCATAACAGTACTGCGCACTGCTTAACATCTGACATTCTCAAAAGTTTCCATTAAAACCGACCCAATCTCCACCCTAGAGTGGAGGCGCGGCAAAAATCTTTTACGGAGATTTGCCCCTGACTATTGGAATTTTGGTACCCGAGGACCCTGTTCCTGCTCCATTTAACAGGACTTTATGCTAAAACAGATTCAACTTTTTTTGTTCTTTTTTTTGTTGGGCATCGTCGCCAATGCCC
>JAIXUT010000069.1 GCA_027483385.1 Alphaproteobacteria bacterium | reverse complement strand
GCCAATAAAATCGCAAAGGCACAAAGCGATAAATTTAGCACACTTTCGGATCAATATGACGCCCAGGGCTCTGTAAATAAACTTGAAATTGAACGCGAAAACTATGCACAACGCGCTGGCTTTTACTTCATTGTAGCGCCGCAGGATGGATATATTGTAAAAGCCATCACCCCTGGTATTGGCGAAATTGTAAAAGAAGGATATCCTGTGGTGAGTATTCAACCCAAAGACTATCAATTGGCCGTAGAAATGTATGTAAAACCGCTGGATTTGCCTTTGATCAGTATTGGGAACCGGGTGCGGTTTATGTTCGACGGTTGGCCCGCATTTTTCTTCAGTGGTTGGCCCGGGGTTTCTTTAGGCACTTTTGCAGGCAATGTGGTCGCCATTGATCGGAATATTAGTGCAAATGGTAAATTCAGGGTATTGGTGGGTCCTGCCGACAACGAACATACCTGGCCAATCCAATTGCAAGTGGGCGGTGGCGCAAAAGGGGTGGCCTTCCTAAATGATGTACCCGTTTGGTACGAACTCTGGCGGATTCTCAATGGTTTCCCGGCCGACTTGTACAAAGATGTGCAAAAAGCCAGCGAAACCAAAAAAGAATCAGGCGGTACGGAAGAAAAAGAAGAAGAACTCAAATTGAAAGCACCCATCAAGAATGCCAAATAAGATAAGCTTGTTTAACCTATATAAAAGTTTCATTTCGTGTATAGTAGTTGGTGGTTTGCTCCATTGCAGCGCACAACTCCGCGCCCAGGATCAAATACTCGATTGGAATACATTTCGGCAACAGGTGCTCAGCAACCATCCGTTGGCCCAACAAGCCGACCTGTACCGAAATGAAGCAACTGCAGCACTGCTCAAGGCTAAAGGCGGGTTTGACCCCAAATTGGCATATAATTACGACAGTAAAAACTTCAATGGCGATTCCTATTTCGATTACAATGAGGCGGAACTGAAACTGCCTACCTGGTTTGGCCTCGAATTGAAAGGCGCCTACAATACGACGCGGGGGAAATACCTCAACTCGGAGTCGAAATTACCTAAAAATGGTCAGGCAGCATTTGGCTTGAACTGGACGCTTGGACAGGGCTTGCTGATCGACGAACGCCGGGCTAATTTGCGCATTGGCCGCATCGGCCTGCAACTGAATGAAGCCGAGCGCAATGCCCAACTCAACACCCTCCTGCTCGATGCCGCCAAGGTATATTGGTCGTGGGTATTGGCTGCGAATCAGTTAAGCGTGTACGAATCGGCCTTAGCACAAGCACAAATCCGGGTAGATGGCATTCGCGAGAGTTTTATTCAAGGCGACAAACCCGCCATCGACACCGTAGAAACTTTTGCGCAATACCAAAACCGCCGACTGGATGTGTATTTTGCCCAATTGGAACTGCAAAACGCGACGCTGGCGCTTCAAAACTATGTTTGGGATCAAAACCAGCAACCCATGGCCCTAAATGCCCTGGGTACAGCGCCAATTTTAAGTCCGGAAAACGCGTACAAACTCCCGGAGCAACGCCGTGATAGCTTGTTACAAGTTGCCCTGCGCCTGCACCCCGATTTGCTATATTATGAAAGTAAATTGCAAAGCCTAAACGTAGAAAGGCAATGGAAAAACGAAAAACGCAAGCCGGTGCTCGATTTGAATTATAATATCCTGGGCAATGGCTGGCAATTTTCGCAGGTCAACTTTGGTGAAGGTCCGCGTATGCTCGCCAATGACATCAAATTTGGCGTACAATTCAGTTACCCCTTACTCAACCGAAAAGCCCGGGGCGACCTGCAATTGGCAGATATTAAAATTGCCCAAACGCAGCTGGGTTTGCAACAAAAACGGCAAAATATTGAAAATAAGGTAAAGCAATACGCCAACGAAATCAACAACTTGACAGATCAGGTGGTTCTTTTCCGCGATTTTGTGGGTGCCTACCGCGCCTTGTTGGATGGGGAACTGGAGCGTTTCCGCTTTGGCGAAAGTTCGATTTTCCTGATCAATTCCCGCGAACAACGCTGGCTGGACACCCAGGTGAAGTACCTCAAATTGCTGAGTGAATATAAAAAGGCAGAAGCGGGCTTGGTTTGGTCGACGGGTGCATTTTAATTACCCAATTTCCAACACCAATTCTGTAACAGAATCGCCTGCCTGGGCAGGAAGCGGCAACATTTCGGTAATCCACAAGGAAGCCGGGTGTTGTCGCATCCATTTTTCGAGTTGTAGCATCGAAAACGGGTTGTCTTGATCAAAAAATTGCGGCTTTTCCTGGTTGATGTGGGCAAAAAATTGCGTAGGAATATCTAATGATGCGCAGGCTTTTCGGAAAGCAAAGAAGAAATCGGCGTTTTTTTGTTCGGAAAACTGGGCGCACCAGGCGGCTTCCAGGTGCCAACTTGCCCGAAAAAGCACCAAGGGCCCTGCTTCGATGCGGGCACGATAAAAACAAGCGGGTTGTACCTGCACCCAGGCGGTTCCTTGGGGCGACAAGGCCGCCACCGACACATAAGGCGTGCCCAAATACCACATTAATTGAAAAACAGGCGGTTTTACCGAAGGTGCTTCCAAGCCTAAATCAATCAGGTGCACCCTTTTGTTTTGCTGCGCATCCCACAACACAATTTCCCCATGTTCGGCATGACGCACCCATAATGCGTTTAAAATCAAGCCATTGGCTGCGTTTCTGCGCGCATCGGGCGTACGCAAGGCGCGGGTACTCGTGAGAGGCTGAAAATTGGCATTGTTCCAGTCGTGCCATGGAAACGGATAGGCGTTGGTCGCATCCATCCAGGGCTCCAATTGTTCGCGCAGGCTATTGGAAAATAAATGCAACCAGCGTGCGTACATTTTTCCACCACCCGGATACAAGCCGTTTATAACCGCCCGCCATTGTCCATTATCCAAAAAAGGTTGGAGCATCATCCCAATTTTACCCGAATAGGCTGGCATCCGTACGGGTGTTTCCGGTGCATCTTGGGCCGTGGGGTCCTGCATAAAGGCCTTACAAAAATCTAAAAACGGCATTTGTGTTCCAGCTGAAAGGCATTTTTTACCAAAAACCTGCAATTGTGCGCGCATCCCGGTAACTGTGTGCTCGGCGCTGGCCTGCCATTGGTGGTGTACGGCCGTGGCCAAGCTTGCAATGGCTGCTGGGGGCACCGTATTTTCTACAGAAAATGATACATCTTCGAAAAAGACCTGCTCGGCAGGGATGGGCGGCATCGGCACCCCGTAACGGGTAAAATAGGCACTTAATTGATCCAAACAGGCTTCCTGCGCAGCGCGGGCTTCTTCCACTGATAAAAAAGCGAGGGTGCGCGCAGCAGTACGCATCCAGGTAAGCAAATGCGCTGCCTCTACGATGGGCGCTTCGGTGGGTAAAAAGCCCAAAAACTGGTATAAATTGCTGCACCAGGAGGCGGTTAAACCTTTTTCGGGCAACTCCCATTCGAGCAGTCCCACGTCAATAAGTTCCAGGATATAGGCTTCAATATCAGGTTCACTTGCCTCGATTTGCCCCAAAAGCAACTGCTTGAGCATGGGAAAAAGCATTTCCGTGCCATGCGCTTGCAGTTGTGGTACGAGCCAGTTCAACACGTCATTTTCAGGCACTTGTTGGAAACTTTCGCGGGCTCCGTCAAAATACAAGAACCCAAATTGGCCATCCTGCCTTTGCAGACTCGGATTCAACTGCAGCTTTAACGCCGTATAAAAAACGGGGAACTGCAATAAAACTTCATAAAAAACCGGCAAAAAAGCAACATTCGGGGTGGCAATAGCCTTGGTTTCGGTAAAAAAAACGGGCATTGGCTCCGATTCCCAGCGGTGGCATTCCAGGGTGGTAAACCGGCTCAAAGG
>JAIXUT010000176.1 GCA_027483385.1 Alphaproteobacteria bacterium | reverse complement strand
GTTGTGCGGGGTATTGGTTTACTCAACTCAATTGCCGATATTGAAAATATTATTGTAGAATACGTTAACGATAATCCCGTATTGGTCAAAAACGTAGCTGAGGTCAAAGAATCAAATTTGCCCCGCGTAGGGCAAGCAGGTCTCAATACCAACGACGACGTGGTGGAGGGAATTGTAGTGCAGCGCAAAGGCGAAAACCCCAGCGAAGTACTGGCCAGGGTCAAAGCCAAAATTGAGGAGCTTAACACCAAAATTTTGCCCCCCGACGTAAAAATGGTGACGTTTTATGACCGCGACAATTTGATTGCTTTTTGTACCAAAACGGTGCTTCATAATCTCTTTGAAGGTATATTGTTTGTGACGGTCATCGTATTTCTGTTCATGGCCGATTGGCGTACCACACTGATTGTGTCCATTATTATTCCGTTGGCGTTATTGTTTGCTTTTATGTGCCTAAAGCTCAAGGGGATGTCGGCCAATTTGCTTTCCATGGGTGCGGTTGATTTTGGAATCATCATCGACGGGGCGGTGGTGATGGTAGAAGGAATATTTGTGGCACTCGACCATATGGCGCATAAAAACGGGATGGAGCGGTTTAATAAACTAGCAAAATTGGGCCTTATCAAAAAGACGGGTGGCGAACTAGGGAAAGCCGTGTTTTTTTCTAAGCTCATCATTATCACTGCGCTTATTCCTATTTTCAGTTTCCAAAAAGTAGAAGGTAAAATGTTTAGCCCACTGGCCTATACGCTGGGCTTCGCCTTGCTAGGGGCGTTGTTGTATACGCTTACGCTGGTGCCAGTGCTTTGCTCATTTTTGTTGCAGAAAAATGTTCGGGAAAAAAATAATCCGATTGTTTATTTCTTTGACCGTGTGGTTTCGAGAGGATTTGAATGGTGTTATCGCAACAAGAAAATCAGCGTATTGGGATCCATGATTTTCTTGGGTACAACACTTTTTTCAGCTACCCTTCTGGGAACCGAATTTTTGCCACAACTCAACGAAGGTGCCCTGTGGGTGGAAGCCAAACTGCCGATGAGTAGCTCGCTGAATGAGACCGTAAAAACGGTGAAAATTCTGCGCCAAAAACTCATGGAATTTCCCGAAGTAAACGGTGTATTGTCGCAAACGGGGCGTTCCAACGATGGCACCGACCCCTCGGGGTTTTATTATGTACAAATGCAGGTTAATCTGAAACCTAAAGATGAATGGAAACGTAAGATTTCGACCGATGACCTAATTGAAGAAATGGATACGAAACTCAAACAATTTCAGGGCATTAACTACAATTATTCACAACCCATCATCGACAACGTAGCGGAGGCCGTGGCGGGAATGAATGCCAGTAATGCCGTAAAAATTTTTGGAGATGATTTGGATGTTCTGAACGACAAGGCCAATGAAGTTATTGAGGCCATCAAAGATGTGCCTGGGGTGAAGGATGTAGGGATTTTGCGCAATATAGGTCAGCCCGAAATGAGCGTGATTCTGCACGACAGCAAAATGGCATTGTATGGGGTTAGCATTGCCGATGCGCAGGCCGTGATTGAAATGGCCATTGGTGGCAAAACGGCTTCCATTTTATACGAAGGAGAGCGCAAATTTGATATTCGTCTTCGTTATCAGGAATCATACCGTCGTACTGAAGACGATATTTTGCGGCTGATGGTACCCACCTTAAAAGGAAGTAAGATTCCGTTGAAAGAAATCGCTACGCTGCGCAAAGTAACGGGCCCTGCTTTTGTGTACCGGGACAACAATAAGCGGTTTATCGGCGTTAAATTCTCGGTACGGGAGCGCGATTTGGGCAGTACCATTGCCGAAGCCCAGCGCAAAGTAGCACCTATTTTGAAGAAGTTACCTAAAGGGTACTCCATCAACTGGACGGGTGAATTTGAAAATCAGGTACGTGCAACCAAGCAATTGGGGCAAGTCGTACCTATGTGTTTAATTGCCATTTTTATCATCCTGTTCATCATGTTTGGCAATGCTAAAGATGCTGGTTTGGTATTGGCTAATGTTCCTTTTGCCATCATGGGAGGGATTTTAGCTATTCATTTTACAGGAATCAATTTTGGAATTTCAGCGGGGGTAGGTTTTATTGCTTTATTCGGAATTTGTATCCAGAATGGGGTGATTTTGATTTCGGTTTTCAACAAAAATTTATCTTCCCGAATGCCGCTTGACACGGCGATTCGAGAAGGTGTAAAATCAAGGATTCGCCCCGTAGTGATGACAGCCCTTATGGCAGCTATCGGGTTGTTGCCCGCGGCGCTTTCTACGGGCATCGGTTCCGAAACCCAAAAGCCACTAGCGATTGTGGTGATTGGTGGGCTGATTACGGCCACCGTCCTTACACTGATGATTTTTCCGATTATCTACCGCTTTTTCTACCGCCACAATGTTCATACAATCAATGATTTAGACTAAGTATAGCAAAATTGACTGCCATCAATGATAGCAGTCAATTGGTTACATACAGCCACGAATACAATCAGATTACTGAGGTTTAGAAAAGGAGGGGTTAGGAGGTCGGTTGTTTAGTTGGGCCATCATATCGTTGAAATCCTTGTCGGCGGGGTCGAGTGCTTTGCCTTTTTGGGCCACGTCGAGGGCTTTTTCGGGGTTGATTTCAACCGATGTATAGTACGAAAAGAGGTATTTAAGGGCAATTCTCATGTCGTACTTAAATTT
>JAIXUT010000230.1 GCA_027483385.1 Alphaproteobacteria bacterium | reverse complement strand
CCCTGCTACACCAAGGCCCATCAAAACACATAGAGTAAAAAGAGCTCCAGGAGATTTAAAGACTCCTGTGATGACCAAGGTGTAAGGAATTAAGTACAAGCAAAGCATAAAAATGGTCTTAAGCACCATAGTAAGATTGGCATGCTTGCTTATCCCATTGGTTTTGAAGTACTCATTTACACGTTTGTTCAATGTTGAAAAGAATCCATTTTGGATACTTGAGAAACGCAAAGAATTCATTTGTGTCATGGAGAACTGGTTTTTTCTGTCCTTTTAGTAGGGTCTGTGGGAAAGGTTGGAGGGCGGTAGTTTCGAATTCAATTTGTTTCTGTAGAACAATAATTTGGAATTATTAATTCGACTTTTACTCTGCCATGTCATCTCACCTGGCAAAACTGTACCCTATTGTAGTTGCCAACATCTACTTAACTTAGATCTAAAAATGCAAAGAAAGCCAAATTTAGCTTCACTCATCAAATAAATCTGGGGCTTGGGTATTAACTTTCAGGTGATAACACCTTATACAACCGGAGTGGTTCTTTTCGAAGGAATGCCGGCGTTAGATTCAAATATCTCAGGTTTGTCATACTCAATTTCGGTGATCTCAAACTTTGCATAACTGAAATCACCCTTTTCTAACCTCCACAGAACCTCAAAGCGTGTTGGAACAAGCACTTTGTTCAATTCCTTGTAGTCTGCTACCTTGATTACCCAAGTTTCAAGGCTCTTTATGTCCATGTACCGCTTGGTTTCCATTTCTGTTATTTCGCCATTGTCGTTGAAAGTAATTTTGAAGAATAAGGAAAGTCCCTTGTAATTGAAAGTAAGTTTTGCGGTTTTGTCGTCAATTGGAAACCATTCTAATTTGTCACTCGGTAAAAAATTTGTTGGATACAATACACTTTCTCCAAGCCAGCGAAGTAGTTCCCCCTGATTGTATTGAACGCCATGTGCGTTTATAACATTTATCAACGAAAATAGGGAAACAACCAATCTTCCTTTGTCATCGATATACAAATCTTGAGCAATAAACATTGCCGTAGTGCCTTTCCATATGAAGCCCGGTTTTGCAGTAGTTGCATATTGTTCGCCTTTTATATTCATCCAACCTTTATTCAGGTCAGCCTTAAATTGTCCTTCGTGCTTGATCCTTGCATAACTTATGTAAGGCTGCCCTTCCTTTAAAATATGGTTGAAATAGCGTTGCACTGGTTCGGGTAAGCTGTCTATATGGCTTTTGTGAAATTGTTGTGGAGAGATGTTCTTAGATTGAGCAAAAAGTTGTTTTGGAGGTATTGAGAATACTGCGTCAGTTGTTGCCCCCGAATAATGGTTGAATAGCAAACCACGGAGAAACAGAGGCACACGGGGAGCATTTTCGTGTATCTCATCTCTCTTATTTTTTTGTGTAAAAAATCTTTTAAAAGGTAACCTTGCCGCATTTATTTTAGAATCAAAACACCCCCTCTGTGTCACTCAGTTTCTCTATGGTTAATTGAAAATCACCCTTGCTTTCACTAGCAAAAACCGCACCTAAAATAGATTAACTCTAAGAATCAATCAAATCTGTCGCAATCTTTGCCGATAGGATGGCCAGCGGAATGCCGCCACCGGGATGCACGCTACCTCCGACAAAGTAAAGGTTTTTAAATTCCCGAGAAAAATTGGCATGACGCAAAAACGCCGCAAAGCGGTTGTTGGAACTGTTGCCATATAACGCTCCCTGCGAACTTGACGTTTTGGATTCAATGCTGCGCGGGTCTAGGATTTCTTCACATTCGATAAAATCTGCGATGTTTACACCTAAATTGTGTGATACTTTCCTGAGTACATCTTGGCGACTTTGTTCAATCAGCGCTTCCCAGTCTTGCCCTTCATTGTTGGGCGCATTGACCAGAATAAACCAGTTTTCGCCGCCTTCAGGGGCATCATCGGGTTTGTGTTTTGATGTAATATTTATATAAACTGTTGGGTCAGAATACAACGTTTTTTGTCGAAACAAATACTCAAATTCGGCGCGATAATCATTCGAAAAAAAGATATTATGCAAGCCCAATTCAGCAAAGCTTTTCTTAACGCCCCAATAAAAAATCAGCGCCGAACTTGACTTGGGTTGCCGCAAAATACGCTCGGGCTGTTTGGCTTCGGGGAGCAATTTGCGGAAGGTATTTACCACGTCCATGTTGGAAACAACAATGTCGTAAGAGTCAGGTGCGGGAGTATTTGCGTCAAAAATCAGTTTAGTAACCCGATTTTCCTGCGTTTCCAGTTTCGTAATTTTCGTATTATAATAGAATTTCACCCCTAGTTCTTCGGCCAATTTAACCAAACTTTCCGTGATATCCACCATTCCTTTTTTGGGAAAGAACGCGCCGATATTGTACTCCAAATGCGGAATAATATTCATCGTGGCGGGGGTTTGGTAGGGATCTGAGCCGTTGTAAGTAGCATATCGGTTGAAAAGCTGCACCACACGCGGATTTTGGAAACGCCGTTCGTTGGAGCTGTTCATGGTCGTAAAAGCATCCAAGCGGTGCATATTGGCGTAACCTTTGAAGGCATCGCGATTGAAATAAGTGCTAATTTTGTGTAACGAACGGTGCAGAAACAGTTTTTCGGTGACGTTGTATTTGACGGCACTATCTTTTAAATGGGCCAAAACATGCGCCGACGGTTCGCCCAATTTTTCTTCTATCTCTTGCGCAAACGCCCGTTGATTGGCGTGGGCGGTAAGGCGAACACCGTCGTCCCAGAAATAGCGACAGGCTTCGTCTAAGCGAATATAGTCAAAATATGCTTTCGGAGTTTTGCCCGAAATCTCAAACAACTCTTCCACCAAATGAGGTAAAGTAAACAATGATGGTCCTGCGTCGAATCGGTAGCCTTT